>NZ_JBFIGO010000070.1:0-15483 GCF_041602295.1 Spongiibacter sp.
CCGGATGAAGCGTTTGACGGCGTTCACCGACCCTTGGGCGGATCAGTTTAATACCGGTTATCAGCTTACCCAGTCATTGATCGCCTTTGGTCGCGGCGAGCTAACCGGTGTCGGCTTGGGGAATAGCGTGCAGAAATTGTTTTATTTGCCCGAAGCCCATACCGATTTTGTGTTCGCCATTTTTGCCGAGGAGTTTGGCTTTTTGGGTACGTTGGTGATCTTGGGTCTGTTTGTCGGCCTGGTTGGCCGTATTTTGTACATTGGTCGCTACGCCGAGAGCACCGGGCGGCAGTTCCATGCCTTTGTTGCTTACGGCGTGGCGATGATGATCAGCGCCCAGGCGTTTATCAATATGGGGGTGAATACCGGCTTGCTGCCGACCAAGGGGCTGACGTTGCCGTTTCTCAGCTACGGAGGCAGCAGCCTGATGGTCTGCATGGCGATGGTGGCCTTGGTGGCCCGCATTGAGCGCGAGTGCAGGGGGGAGCATGGCCAGTAAGTATTGCGTGCTGATAATGGCCGGGGGTACCGGTGGACACGTTTTTCCCGCGCTGTCGGTGGCCGAGGAGCTGCGCGAGCGGGGTGTGGAGCTGCATTGGCTGGGAACGGCGGCCGGTATTGAAGCTCGCCTGGTGCCGGCTGCAGGCATCCCCTTGCACTGTCTGAATATGGCGGGTGTGCGCGGTAAAAATCCGTTGTTTCGCCTTGCTGCTGTGTTTAAGGCAAGTTTTGCGGTGATTAAAAGCATGCTGTTATTGCGTCGCCTGAAGCCCTTTTGTGTGATCGGCTTGGGCGGCTATGCGTCGGGCCCTGGCGGACTGGCGGCAAAGTTGATGGGGATTCCGTTGCTTATCCACGAGCAAAATGCGGTTGCGGGTACGACTAATCGCCTGCTGGCCACCTTGGCCAGGCGCTGCCTAACCGGCTACCCCATTGATTTGGGCGGCAGCAAGAATTGCTATATCGGCAATCCCGTGCGCGCTGAAATTGCTGCGATTGCGCCGCCGCAGGAGCGTGTACAGGAGTCAAGTGGCGGTCTAAAGGTCTTGGTGTTGGGCGGTAGCCTGGGCGCGAAGGCGATCAATGACTGCATGATCGAGCTGTGGCCGATGTTGGCCGATTTGCCGGCTGCGCAATTGTGGCATCAGACGGGCCGCGCTCACCAAGAGTCCGTGCGTCAAGCTTATCAAGCTGCGGGTGTGAGCGTGCGCGCGGATGCTTTTATCGAAGATATGGCCGAGGCGTATGCCTGGGCCGATATTGTCGTATGTCGCGCCGGGGCGTTGACCGTCGCCGAGTTGAGCGCAGCCGGGGTCGCGGCCATTTTGATTCCTTTGCCCCATGCTATCGACGACCACCAGCGCGCCAATGCCCAGTGGTTTGTCGATGGCGGCGCCGGTGAAATTATCGACCAGCGCGATCTTAGTGCCGGACAGTTAGCGCGACGCTTGCGCGAATTTGCGCAACAACCGGAGTTGCTTCGCCGCCGTGCTTTGGCCGCGCGTGGGCTGGCGAAAACTGATGCCGCGAAAGTCGCTGCTGACTGCTGTATGGAGTTTGCCCATGGTCACTAAGCACCCGTTTATTGTGCCGGAGATGCGCAGAGTCAAGCGTATTCACTTTGTGGGCATTGGTGGCGCCGGTATGTGCGGTATTGCCGAGGTGTTGTTGAACCTGGGGTATGTGGTGTCCGGCTCCGATTTAAAAGCGTCGCCGAGCACGGCCCGCTTGCAGCGACTGGGCGCGAATATCGCTTTTGGGCACGACGGCGAACGCATTAGTCACTGCGACGTGGTGGTGACTTCCAGCGCAGTTAAAAGTGATAACCCTGAAGTTGTGGCGGCGAGTGAGCGGCGAATTCCGGTGGTGCCACGGGCGGAGATGCTCGCGGAGTTGATGCGTTATCGCCACGGTATCGCGGTGGCCGGCACGCATGGCAAGACCACCACAACCAGTTTAATTACCTCTATTTTTGCCGAGGCCGAGCTGGATCCGACGTTTGTGATTGGTGGCCTGGTCAATAGCGCCGGCACGAACGCGGCACTGGGAGAGAGCCGTTATCTGGTTGCCGAAGCCGACGAAAGTGATGCGTCGTTCTTGCATTTACAACCGATGGTGTCGGTGGTGACGAATATTGAAGCCGATCATATGGACACCTATGGCGGCGACTTTGGGCGGCTAAAAAAGACCTTTATTGAATTTTTGCACAATCTGCCATTTTACGGGGTGGCGGTGGTGTGTATCGACGATCCGGTACTGCGTGAACTGCTGCCGGATATCGGTCGACACACTCTGACTTACGGCTTTGCCGAGGACGCGGATTTTCGTATTCACAGTGTCGAGCAAGATGGGCTAATCAGCCGCTTTAAAGTGGCGCGCCGCGGCGCCGGGGAGCTGTCCCTGTGTCTCCATCAACCGGGATTACACAATGTGTTGAACGCCACCGCCGCGATTGCGGTGGCCAGTGATGAGCACCTGGATGATGCGGCGATTTGCCGGGGCATAGAAAATTTTCAAGGGGTTGGGCGGCGTTTCCAGCGCTATGGCGAACAGCCCCTGGCCGAGGGCAGTTTTATGTTGGTGGATGACTATGGCCACCACCCCACTGAAGTGGCAGCAACGATTGCCGCCGCGCGTCAGGCTTGGCCTGATCGCCGTTTGGTCATGCTCTATCAGCCCCATCGATATACGCGCACCCGCGACCTTTACGAGGACTTCGTTAAAGTCCTTGCCAGTGCGGACGCGCTGGCCCTGTTAGATGTATATGCCGCGGGCGAAGCGGCAATTCCCGGTGCGGATAGCCGCAGTCTGTGTCGGAGCATCCGCTTGCAGGGGAGTTTGGAACCGCTGTTTCTCGACAGCCCTGACAGCGCTTTCGAACAACTGAAACCGCATTTGCGCCCCGGCGATGTTTTGCTCACCCAGGGGGCGGGGAATATCGGTGCTTTGGCGCAGCAATTGGCAACACAGGATTGGACATAGGCGTGGCAATGGCAGAGTTGGCTCTTAACGACATCACATCCCGCATCGGTAGCGGTTTAGCCGTGCTGCTTGGTGGCAACAGCGCCGAGCGCGAGGTTTCGCTGCGCAGTGGTGCCGCAGTTGTCGAGGCGCTGGAGCGCGTCGGCTTGGCGGTCACTGCAATCGATACCGCTGATGCGGATTGGATGGTGAAGCTTTCCGGCTTCAGTCACTGTTTTCTGGCGTTACATGGGCCCGGCGGTGAAGACGGCACGGTGCAGGGAGCGCTGGAATGCTTGGGCGTCAATTATACCGGTAGTGGCGTGATGGCATCGGCGCTGGCTATGGACAAGTTGCGCTGCAAATTGCTGTGGCTGGGCTGTGGCTTGAGTACCCCCAAGTTTGTAGAGCTGGACGAGCACAGCGACTGGCAGGGAATTGCTCGCGAGCTGGGTGAGGTGATTGTCAAACCGGCCTGTGAGGGCTCGAGTATTGGTATGTCGAGGGCCAGTAGCGCTGGCGAGCTGGAAGCGGCCTGGCAGCTTGCACGGCCCTATGGCCGAGTGTTTGCGGAGCAGTGGATCAGTGGCGGTGAATACACCGTCGCGGTGCTAGATGGCGAGGCGCTGCCGGCCATTCGCTTGGAAACCGATGCGGAGTTTTACGATTTTAATGCCAAATATATTTCCGACAGTACGCGCTATCACTGTCCTGCCGGACTGACTGACAGTGAAGAAGAGGAGCTGCGGCAGCTGGCCCTGAAGGCCTTTGATGCTGTCGGCTGCCGGGGATGGGGGCGGGTCGATGTTATGCGGGATGAGCGCGGCCGCTTCTATTTATTGGAGGTCAACACGGTGCCGGGCATGACCGATCACAGCCTGGTGCCGATGGCGGCTAAACAGGCCGGCATGGATTTTGACCAGCTGGTGCTGAAGATATTGCGCAGCAGCCTCGTTAACGGTGATGCACAAGATGGCGGCTAAGGAGAATCGCTTTAAAAGTTCGCGCGTGGCGGAGCGGCGTCGCAGCACGGATCGCCGCGAATGGGGCCGCATTGCTAATCGCTTGTTGCTGATCGCGGTGACCCTGGGTTTTGTCTATGGCGTGGAGAAACTGGGCGCGCGCTTAGATGCCATTCCGGTTGAGCGAGTGGTGTTTGCGGGCGATTTGCAGCGCGTCGATAGAAATGTATTGGTTGAACGGGTAACGGGACACCTCGCGGTGGGCTACATCGGTTTGGATCTGGCGGCGATCCAAACTGAATTGGAGCGTGAACCCTGGGTATATCGGGCGGTGGTAGAGCGGCTGTGGCCGCGTGAACTCAAGATTACCATTGTTGAGGAGACGCCAATCGCCGTGTGGGGGCGGGGTGGCTTGCTGAATCACCGGGGGCGCATCTTTGTGCCCAAGGACGACAGCCAGCACAGTGAAGCACTGCCGCGGCTCGATGGCCCTGAGGGCAGTGCTATCGAAATCATGCGTCAGTACCGTCTGATGAGTCAGTTACTGGGCGACGAGAAATTGACTCTGCAACACCTCGAAATGGACGCTCGCGGCAGTTGGACCGCGCGTATTGATCAGAACGTTGAATTGGTCATGGGGCGGCGAGAGCCGCTGGAAAAATTACGGCGATTTCTGTGGGTTTACCGCGAGTATTTAGCGGCAGATTTCGCCGGCATAGCGCGGGTTGATATGCGCTACATCAACGGTCTCGCGGTTGCGTGGACCGAACACAGTAACAGGGGATAACAATGCACAGCGAATATTGCATAGCAGCCAGTGGCCACGGCCGTATCGAATTCGCCCGCTGCAATGCTTGGGGGAAGCGCCGCAATGTCTAATTCAAATGCCGGAAGAATGGTGGTAGGCCTGGATATTGGCACCTCTAAGGTGGTGGCGATAGTTGGGGCGATCAACGATGAGAATAAGCTAGAAATCGTCGGCATCGGCTCTCACCCCTCGCGAGGGTTGAAGAAAGGCGTGGTGGTGAATATAGAGTCGACAGTGCAGTCGATTCAGCGGGCGATTGAAGAAGCGGAGTTAATGGCCGGTTGTGAGATTCACAGCGTGTATGTCGGTATTGCCGGCAACCATATTCGCAGTCTCAATTCCCACGGTATTGTCGCCATTCGCGATCGCGAAGTGTTTCAGCTGGACCTTGAGCGGGTGATTGACGCGGCTCAGGCCGTGGCGATTCCCGCCGACCAAAAAGTGCTGCACATTTTGCCTCAGGAATTTGTGATCGACGAGCAGGAGGGCATCAAAGAGCCTCTGGGAATGTCGGGTGTGCGTTTAGAGGCCAAGGTTCACCTGGTGACCTGCGCGGTAAATGCCGTGCAAAACATTGAAAAATGTATTCGGCGCTGTGGCCTGGAAGTGGAAGACGTCATTCTTGAGCAGTTGGCGTCTAGCTACTCGGTGTTAACTGACGATGAAAAAGAGCTGGGTGTCTGTCTGGTGGATATTGGTGGTGGCACCAGCGATATCGCCATTTTCACTGACGGCGCGATTCGCCATACAGGCGTTATTCCCATTGCTGGCGACCAAGTGACCAACGATATTGCCATGGCGCTGCGCACGCCGACGCAGTATGCCGAAGAGATCAAAATTAAATATGCCTGTGCCTTAACCCAGTTGGCGGGAGAGGGAGAAACCATCAAGGTGCCCAGCGTTGGAGAACGGGCGCCCCGCGAACTGTCGCGACAGGCTTTGGCCGAAGTGGTTGAGCCGCGATACGACGAGCTGTTTACCTTGGTGCAGGCCGAGCTGCGCCGCAGTGGCTATGAGGACTTATGTGCAGCGGGGATCGTGCTCACCGGGGGGACCTCCAAAATGGAAGGCGTTGTCGAGCTGGCTGAGGAAATTTTTCACATGCCAGTGCGCATCGGCTCACCTCAGGATGTGCGCGGCTTGACAGATATTGTGCGCAACCCGATTTACGCCACTAGTGTTGGCCTACTGCACTACGGCATCAAGCATCAGATGGAAACGGGCGGGCGCAGCCGCGTTCGCCAGGAAGGCTTTGTCTCCAGGTTGAAAAACTGGGTACAGAATAATTTTTAACAAGCTAATAACGATTTTAACGAAGTAGTAACGGGCGCGTTTTGGCAGCGCGGCTGACATTGCAAAAAGGGAGAAAAACCATGTTTGAACTCGTAGATAACGTTCCTCAGAACGCAGTAATTAAAGTTGTTGGGGTCGGTGGCGGCGGCGGTAACGCTGTTAAGCACATGATTGCCAATTCCGTTGACGGCGTAGATTTTATCTGTGCCAATACCGATGCCCAGGCGCTGACCGACGTGATGTCGAAGACAGTGCTGCAGCTGGGTACCACGATCACCAAGGGTCTGGGGGCGGGAGCCAACCCCGAGGTGGGACGTCAGGCGGCGATGGAAGATCGCGATCGTATCGCCGAAGCCTTAGAGGGCGCGGATATGGTGTTTATTACCGCGGGTATGGGCGGCGGCACGGGCACGGGTGGTGCGCCGGTGGTGGCTGAAGTGGCTAAGGAACTGGGAATCCTTACGGTGGCTGTGGTGACCAAGCCCTTCCCCTTTGAGGGCAAGAAGCGGCTGACTGTGGCCGAAGCGGGTATGAAGGAGCTGCGTCAGCATGTCGACTCGCTAATCACTATTCCCAATGAAAAGCTGCTGCCGGTACTGGGTAAAAATACCAGCTTGCTGGACGCCTTTAAGGCGGCCAACGACGTATTATTGGGGGCCGTACAGGGTATTGCCGATTTGATTATCCGTCCGGGCATGATTAACGTCGATTTCGCTGACGTGCGCACGGTAATGTCGGAGATGGGCATGGCCATGATGGGCAGTGGTGTCGCACGCGGTGAAAACCGTGCTTGTGAGGCTGCCGAGGCGGCGATCCGCAGTCCCTTGCTGGAAGACGTTAATCTGGAAGGCGCGCGCGGCATTTTGGTAAATATTACCGCGGGATTGGACCTGTCCCTAGGCGAGTTCAGCGATGTCGGGGATACTATCAAGGAATTTGCGTCGGAGGACGCTACCGTGGTGGTGGGTACGGTGATCGATCCGGAAATGAGCGAGGAGCTGCGTGTAACCGTAGTGGCGACTGGCTTGGACGGTATTGCCCAAGAAGCGCCGTTGAAGGTGATCGATAGCAAGCCGGTTGAGCGTGCCAGTGACTACCGCAAGCTGGACCGCCCCACTATTATGCGCAACCAGCAAGCTGCTGCGGCTCGTGAAGCCGTTGCCGCCGCGCCGGTTGTCGAGGACAAGGATATGGAATACTTGGATATTCCTGCCTTTCTGCGACGCCAGGCTGACTGAAGCGCAGACACAGCGGTAGCAGCGGGCGCCACCCACCGGGTTTCCGGTGTGGTGCTGCGTTCAGCGGCGTCTTTGCGTTTTTGAAAGAGTGTGAAACATGATCAGACAACGAACATTACGCAATACCATCCGGGCGACCGGCATTGGTCTGCATACCGGGGAGAAAGTGTTCCTGACCCTTAAGCCCGCGCCGGTAGATACCGGGGTGATCTTTCGGCGTACGGACCTGAATCCCGTTGTCGAGATTCACGCTCACGCAGAGAATGTCGGTGATACCACCTTGTCTACTACCTTGGTGAATGGCGACGTGCGGGTATCAACGGTAGAGCACTTGCTGTCGGCGATGGCGGGTCTGGGTATCGATAATGCCTATGTCGAACTCAGTTCCTCGGAAGTGCCGATTATGGACGGCAGTGCCGGCCCCTTTGTTTTTCTTATCCAGTCTGCGGGGATAGAGGAGCAAAATGCGCCGAAGAAGTTTATCCGTATCAAACGTCCGGTGACGGTAAAAGATGGCGATAAAGTTGCCAGTTTCCTCCCTTTTGACGGCTTTAAAGTCTCTTTTACCATCGATTTTGATCACCCTGTGTTTCGCGACCGCACCGGACATGCTGAGCTCGATTTCTCCAGCACCTCCTTTGTGAAGGAGGTGAGCCGGGCGCGTACTTTTGGGTTTATGCACGAAATCGAGTACCTGCGCTCTCAGGGCCTGGCTCAGGGCGGCAGCGTCGACAATGCCATTGTGGTGGATGAATACCGGATTCTGAATGAAGATGGTCTTCGCTACGAAGATGAATTTGTAAAGCACAAAGTGTTGGACGCAATCGGCGACCTCTATCTATTGGGGACGAGTTTGATTGGTGAATTTAAGGCGTTTAAGTCTGGCCACGGCTTGAATAACGCCTCGCTGCGCAAGCTGATTAAAGAAACCGATGCATGGGAATGGGTGACGTTTGACGACCCCGCTGACGCGCCGATTACCTACGCTGCCGCCGCTGCGGTAAATGCCTGACTCTCTGCTGTTCCACGGTTCGCGTGCAGCGGGCCGGGAATGGCAATATTTGCTCATCTATGCGATATTGCCCCTCGGCGGCGCGACGCTCGTGCGGCCCCTGCTCACGCCTGTTTATTGAGACATAGTCCACAGAGACCGATGCCATGTCGCCCTTGAATTTCGGCATCGAGCCTTCATTGACGTAGTCTAGCGCTGCGCTGTCGCATATCAGGCAGGAACTCAAATTTTCCGGGAAAAGCAACGACTCATCATGATCACAGCAGTAGTCAAAAAGGTATTTGGAAGCAAAAACGACCGCGAGCTTAAGCGCATGCGCAAGGTCGTTGCACGCATATCGGCCATGGAAGAGGAGATGACTGCGCTGGATGACGCGCTGCTCCAGGCCAAGACTGGCGAGTTTCGTCAGCGGCTGGCGGCTGGCGAAACATTGGATCAGTTGTTGCCTGAAGCCTTTGCGGTGGCCCGGGAGGCTGGCCGTCGGGTGCTGGGTATGCGGCATTTTGATGTGCAGCTTATCGGTGGCATCGCGATGCACGAGGGTAAGATCGCCGAGATGCGCACCGGTGAGGGTAAAACCCTGGTGGCGACACTGCCGGTTTACCTCAACGCGATTGCGGGCCAGGGTGTTTTTGTTGTCACCGTGAATGACTATTTGGCGCAGCGCGATGCCAACTGGATGCGCCCGCTCTATGAATTTTTGGGCTTGAGCGTCGGTATTATTCGTACTGGCCAGAGCGGTGAGGAAAAGCGCGCCGCCTACGAGGCCGATATCACCTACGGAACTAACAACGAGTACGGCTTCGATTATCTGCGCGATAATATGGCCTTTGCGGTGGAAGACCGTTATCAGCGCGAGTTGAATTTTGCCATTGTCGACGAAGTCGATTCTATCCTTATTGACGAGGCGCGGACCCCGCTTATTATTTCCGGCCCGTCTCAAGATAGTTCGGCGCTGTACAAGCAGATTAACCGCTTTATTCCCAGCCTAGTGCCTGTGCCGGAAGGCGAAGAAGGCACGCCGGCGGGGGTGGAAGCAAGCGAGGGGCATTATTCGGTAGACGAGAAAATGCGCCAGGTGGAGCTCAACGAAGCGGGTCACCAGCTGGTTGAAGAGCTGCTGATCAAGGAAGGTCTGTTGAGTGAGGGCGACAGCCTGTATTCGGCCAGCAATCTTAATTTGCTGCACCATGTCAATTCAGCACTTCGCGCTCATGTACTCTTCCATAACAACGTCGAATACATCGTACAAAACGATCAAGTGGTTCTGATCGATGAGCACACCGGCCGCACCATGCCCGGTCGGCGCTTATCAGAGGGGCTGCACCAGGCGATTGAGGCCAAAGAGGGCGTGACGGTGCAAGCCGAGAGCCAGACATTGGCTTCGACGACCTTCCAGAATTATTTCCGCCTGTTTAATAAGTTGGCGGGGATGACGGGGACGGCGGATACCGAGGCCTTTGAGTTCAAACAAATTTATGGTTTGGATGTGGTGGTTATTCCGACCAACAAGCCCAGTGCCCGGCGTGATCTGAATGACTTGGTCTACCTTACCAAGGCCGAGAAATACGACGCCATTGTCGATGATGTGAAAGACATTGTTGAAAACGGCGCGCCGGTGCTGGTGGGTACTGCATCCATCGAAACCTCGGAAGAGATGTCTAAACGTTTCAAGCAGGCCGGGATCCCCCACAAGGTTCTTAATGCCAAGTACCACGAGCAGGAGGCCGAGATTATCTCCCAGGCGGGTCGCCCTGGTGTGGTAACGATCGCGACGAATATGGCTGGCCGCGGTACTGATATTGTCCTTGGCGGCAGTGTCGAGGCTGAGATTGATCAGCTGGACGCACCTTCCGAAGCACTGATTAATGAGCTGCGCGAAGCCTGGAAGCTGCGTCACGAACAAGTTATACAAGCCGGCGGCCTGCATATTATTGGCACCGAACGCCACGAATCCCGCCGTATCGACAACCAATTACGCGGTCGGGCTGGTCGCCAGGGTGACCCGGGACTGTCGCGTTTCTACTTGTCGCTAGAAGACAGCTTGATGCGTATTTTCGCATCCGATAGGGTGCGCGGCATAATGCAGGCCTTGGGGCTGGAAAAGGGTGAGGCCATTGAGCACCGGATGGTGTCCAACGCCATCGAAAAAGCTCAGCGCAAAGTTGAGGGGCGCAACTTCGATATTCGTAAGCAGCTGCTGGAATACGATGATGTTGCTAACGATCAACGGCAGATTATTTACCAGCAGCGCAACGAATTGCTGGAGTCCGAGGATATTAGCGAAATGCTCGCGGTGATCCGCGATGATGTTGTGCAAGACACCATCAGTGAGTACATCCCCATGCAAAGTATGGTGGAGCAGTGGGATGTTGCCGGCCTAGAACGCCGTTTGGAGAGTGACTTTGAGCTGAAGTTAACCATCGGCCAGTGGCTCGATGAGGATAAAAAACTACAGGAAGAGGGTGTTCGCCAGCGGATTATCGACGCGGTAAATGCCGCCTATGCGGCCAAGTGTGCGCAAGTGGGCCCCGATATGCGCAAGATTGAGCGCCATATTATGTTGCAGGTGCTGGACACCTTGTGGAAAGAGCACTTGGCGACGATGGACCATCTGCGTCAGGGCATTCATTTACGCGCTTTCGCGCAGAAAAACCCCAAGCAGGAATACAAGCGTGAGGCCTTTGAGCTGTTTCAGCAAATGCTGGAGAGCTTAAAGCAAGAAGTGGTGCATTTCCTGGCTCGACTTCAGCTTCAGCAGGACGAGAGCCCTGAAGAGCTCCAGCGCCAGCGTCGCGAAGAAGAAGCGCGGCGTGCGATGCAGTTTCAGCACGCCGAAAGCTCGGCCCTGGAAGAGGCTGATGTTGCCGCCGAAGCCAGTGCTGTGGCGCCGCCCGAGACCTTTGTTCGCGAGGGTCGCAAGGTCGGTCGCAATGAACCCTGTCCTTGTGGTTCGGGTAAGAAATACAAACAGTGTCACGGCAAGCTCGATTGAGCGGAGAGTAAATTTCCTATGGCGGTAGGTTCGGGCAAGTTCGGCCATTTGCATCCGGTGGCCGGGGTGCGCATTGGTATTGCCAGTGCGGGGATTAAAAAAGTAGGGCGCAAGGACACTGTTGTCTTTGAGTTGAGCGAAGGCAGCACCGTGGCCGGTGTCTTTACACTGAATAGCTTTTGCGCGGCGCCGGTTACGGTAGCGAAATCCCATATTGCGGCTGGGGATAGTCGTTATCTGTTGATTAATACCGGTAATGCGAATGCTGGCACCGGTGAGCAGGGGCTGGACGATGCCTGTCGCTGCTGCGCTGCTTTAGCGGAGTTGACCGGTGTTGCCGCCAAGCAGGTCTTGCCCTTTTCCACTGGGGTGATTGGCGAAGCCCTGCCGGTAGAAAAAATTCTCCGCGCCTTGCCTGACGCCCTGTCAGATCTCAGCGAGGATAATTGGTCGGCTGCTGCCAGCGGCATTATGACTACCGATACCCGCCCCAAGGCTTGTTCGCGCCAATTGCAGTGGCGGGGGCAAACCATAACGGTGACCGGTATTTCCAAAGGCGCGGGCATGATTAAGCCGAATATGGCGACCATGCTTGGCTATGTGGCCTGTGATGCCGCCATCGCTGCGCCCTTGCTGCAACGTATGGTGGATCGCTCTGCGAACGCCTCGTTTAATCGCATTACCGTCGACGGCGATACCTCGACGAATGACGCGTGTATGTTAATCGCCAGCGGTGAGTCCGGTGTGGTGGTCAGCGAGCAAACCCCTGAGTTACTTGCCGCTCTGCAGGCGCTACTCGACGAGGTATTCTTGGACCTGGCGCATGCGATCGTGCGCGACGGAGAAGGGGCCACTAAGTTTGTCGAGGTGGCGGTTGGTGGTGCGCGCGATGGGGCCGAGGCATTGAAAGTTGCGTACACCGTGGCGGAGTCGCCTTTGGTGAAAACGGCACTGTTTGCCAGTGATCCCAACTGGGGGCGTATTCTCGCTGCAATTGGACGGGCCGGTGTTGAGCAGCTGGATGTGAATGGTGTGCGGGTGCATTTGGACGAGGTGTTGATCGCCGAGCGGGGTGGCCGTGCCGAGTCGTATACCGAGGCTGCGGGTGCCGCGGTGATGAAGCAGGACGAGATCACTATTCGCATCGACCTCGGTCGCGGTGACGCCAGCGACAGAGTGTGGACCACCGACTTCTCCTATGACTATGTCAAGATCAATGCCGAGTACCGCAGCTAAGCCGCCGATTCGCGTTGCCGTTGGCGTGATTTGTGACGGTGCTCAGAATATCTTGATCGCCAAGCGTCCCGCGCATTTGCACCAGGGCGGCCTGTGGGAATTTCCCGGAGGTAAGATTGAGGCCGGCGAGTCTCTGTCGCAAGCATTGGTTCGGGAGCTGCGCGAGGAGCTGGGTATCGCCGTGAACCCTCAGGCCTGCGAATCACTGGTGGATATTGAGCACGATTACGGCGACAAGGCCGTGCGCTTGGAGGTCTGCTGGGTGCGGGACTTTTCCGGTGAGCCCGAGGGGCGCGAAGGGCAGCCATTGCGCTGGGTGTCTGTGGAGGCTTTGGCGGACTATGCCTTTCCCGTGGCCAACCAGGCGATTATCCAAGCGCTGCTAAACGCTGAGTCCCTCAGCCACTAGCTACTGGGGGCGTTCCAGGTCACTGCTGAGCATATCTTCGTAGTCAGGCTGGCCGGGGATATGGTGTTCCTCGTTAGACCATGCGACAAAATCCTGGTTTTTGCATTGCTCACTACAGAACGGTCGAAACGGATTGCTGCTGTCCCATTGCTGCGCTGCTTTGCAGGTCGGGCAGGGGACGATTGGTTTATGATTGGCCACGCTTAGCTTTCTCCTCTGCGAGCACCAGGTAACGCTGGTGCAGGGCCTCTACTTTGCTGTCGAGTGACGCAAGATCGCCGCTATTATCCAGGACATCGTCAGCGGCATCCAGGCGTTGTTGACGGCTGGCCTGGCTGGCCATGATGCGTTCTACTTGGCTGCGGTCATTGTCATCGCGAGTCATTGTGCGGCGCAGTTGTGTGGACTCAGACACGTCGACGACCAGCAGCCGGTCGCAGAGTGCTTTTTGGCCGCCCTCCACCAGTAGCGGTGAGACATAGAGTCCGTAGGGGCTGGCGATATTGCTGAGCTGCTCCAGTGTCTTTTCGGCGATAAGCGGGTGAAGCAGGGATTCCAGCCACTGTTTTTCGTCGGGCTCGCTAAAAATACGTTGGCGCAATGCCGCCCGGCGCAGCTTGCCGTGGCTGTCGAGCATGTCGTCGCCAAAGTGTTCTCGTATGCGCTCCAAGGCGGCGCTGCCCGGTTCAACGACCTCGCGGGCAATGATGTCGGCGTCGACCACGGTGATGTGTCGTTGGGCAAAGCGGTCGGAAACCGCGGTCTTGCCGCTGCCAATGCCGCCGCTCAGGCCAATAATTAGTTTCGTCATTGTTGTCCTTGTCGCTTGGCGCCTATTGGCTGAGTAGGGGAAGCCCCGCCATGCCCAGATAGCTGTTCAGCAGGCGTTCGCCCCAGTACAGGGCAATCAGTCCTGCGGCTGCCAGATACGGGCCAAAGGGGATTGCTGCAGTACCATTGCGCCCCTGCAGCAATAACACTAGACCGCCGAAGACTGCGCCGACCACGGATGACAGCAGGATAATGACCGGCAGCATCTGCCAGCCCAGCCAGGCACCGAGTGCCGCCAGTAGTTTGAAGTCGCCAAAGCCCATGCCCTCTTTGCCGGTGAGCAGTTTGAATAGCCAGTAGACCGACCACAGTGAGAGGTAGCCGAATATCGCCCCCCATACCGCATCGTTGAGAGGCACGGTGCCGCTCAGTGCGTTATAGCCAAGGCCCAGCCATAACAGCGGCAGTGTCAGGCTGTCGGGCAGCAGCTGGTGGTCAATATCGATCATGGTCATGATCAATAGTGCCCAGCTGAATACGATCACAGCTAGTGACTGCCAGCCAAAGCCAAATTGCAGTGCGGCGAATACCGCCAAGGCGGCGGTTGCCAATTCGACTGCCGGATAGCGCGGGCTAATAGGTGTTTGACAGCTTGCGCAGCGGCCGCGCAACAATACATAGCTGATCAGTGGGATGTTCTGCCAAGCCTTCACTGGGCCTCCGCAGCTAGGGCAGTGGGAGTTGGGGAAGGCCAGGTTGAACGTTTGGTCGTCAGTGCTGCTGCCGTTGTCCTGCTCTAATATCAGTCGGCATTCCTGTTTCCAGCGAGCTTCCATCATTTTGGGCAGTCGGTATATAACCACGTTAAAAAAACTGCCGAGCAGCAGGCTGAAGCCGGCGAGTAACGAGAGGGTGAATACTGGGTTGGATTGTAGATATGTCAGGGCGGGCATTGTTTGAGCCTAAAAGTAAAACGGCGCCGCAGCGCCGTGTGAGTATATGGGGAATGTTAATTTAGATCGCTGAACCGAGCATAAATATCGGCAGGTACATGGCGATCATCAAGCCGCCTACCAGCACACCGAGTACCGACATAATAAAAGGTTCCAGTAGCGCGGTGAGTGAGTCAACGGCGTTATCGACGGCTTCCTCGTAATGGTTAGCTACTTTATCCAGCATCTCGTCTAGTGAGCCGGATTCCTCACCAATCGATACCATTTGCAGCAGCATGGTTGGGAAGAGGTTGGTAAAGCGTATGGCTGAATAGAGGGTCTGGCCGGTGGTGACGTCGTCGCGGATTTGGATAATGGCCTTATTGTAAACGGCGTTGCCCGCTGCCCCTGCTACCGAATTGAGTGCTTCCACTAGTGGCACGCCGGCACCAAAGGTGGTGGCTAGTGTGCGGGAGAAGCGTGAGATAACTGAATTAAAGATAATGTCGCCAATGGCAGGGAGTTTTAATGAAACTTTATCCACCCAATCTGAAAATGACGTAGAGCGCATCCTCGCTTGGCCAAATGCGAATACGGCAAGCACAATACTACCAAAGAGTAGGTACCAATTTGCCTGCATCCACTCAGACATGCTGACTACTAGCTTAGTGAATGCAGGTAAATCAGAACCAAAACTTTGGAAGGTCTCTGCAAATTGAGGGACAACTTTGATCAGTAGTATCGCTGTAACGATGACTGCGACAACAATAACGGCTATAGGATAGGTAAGGGCTTTTTTGATTTTGGCCTTTAGTTGTTCCGTCTTCTCTTTATACGTTGCTACCCGATCCAGCATCAGCTCCAAG
>NZ_JBFIGO010000071.1:0-15340 GCF_041602295.1 Spongiibacter sp.
CCAGCTCGTCCACGTTCAGTTCGCGAATATGACTGGGCGCTGGCGCCTCAGCCACCGCGACCATGCGGCTGTTGGCCAACACTGCCTCCAGCCGCTGCGCCTGCTCATCGCCGATTTCTGCCTTCACCATGTCGTACATCGGGTGGTTGGCGTGGGTGTGGCCACTGCCGGGAATGCCCACGGCAATGATATTGTCGGCAAACAGCTCAGCCAGCTGGCGGCGCGTCTCGGCATCGGCCTGCCAGAAGCCCTTGTCGATGGCCACCAGCATCACCGCCAGAATATTGCTCTGCACATGGCGGCGATGGCCCTCGCCGAGAAACTCGTCCACACCCAGACCGAGGCTGTCGTCGACATACACTGCCTTGACGTCCTGCCAGACCTTGTCGCTGATGATCTCCGGGCTGGTCACCTGCCAGCCCCACAGGTATTCAATAAACTCGCTGCCCATGGTGCGCGCCCCGGCATAGCCCTCCTTCATCAACGGCGCGATCCACTGGGGGTTTAAAAAGCGTCCGCGCAACTCACCGAGCAGCGCCTGCGACAGGCTGTCGATACGCAGCTGATCGCTGTTGGCGTGATTAATGACCGCGCTGGCGGGCTGGCGGCCACTGACCGCTTCTACGGCCAGATTCAAACCGCCGAGGTAGTCAAAGGCGTCGTTGTTGTCTATCAGGCCGTAGAGATTGCTGGCCCGCCCGAGAAAGGTTTGCGACACCCCCGCCAGCTGGCGGCGAAACAGCGGCTGCGCCGACTCGCCCTGCATGCCGATGCCGTAGGCGTGGCCCATGCGCTTAATAAACACCTCAGCCAGCTCCTCGCGCTGCTGCCAGGCTGAGGAGCGTTCGGCAAGCCGATTGATACCGGCGCCGTAGGCACCCGGCGCAATGCCAAACACCCGCAGACTGGCCTGCCGGCCGAGTTCAGCGGCGCTGAGCGCGGGGTTTTGCGCGAGCATTGCCCGCGCCTCGCTCACCCAGTTAGCCGCCAGCAAATTCTGCTGCAGCGATTCGCCGCCACCGCGCTGCCAATCGCCCAGCGGCGCCAGGGCCTCGCGCAGTGCCACGGCCAGCGCCGGATAGTCGCGCACAATGGTGTCGCGGCTTGCGTCCAGCGCCATCAGCACCGCCTTGTCCAGCAGCGCCAGGTGCTCGCCGTAGAGGTCGCGAAACAGCCCCGAGGTGGTAAACAGCACATCCAGTCGCCGCGCCTGCTCGGGCCCCAGCGGCAGGCGCTCTAAACCTTTAATAATGCCGCGACTGTTCCACAGTGGCCGCACACCCAGCAGGCGCAGGCCAAAGGCGATCATCGCGCCCTCGTCGCGCACCGCATCCGAGGCCCAAAGAATCACCCCCTGTTTATTGCCCTCGCCGGGGCGGTGAGCCGCTATCGCGGTCGGGTCGCCGGCGAGCACCGTGCTGGCCAGCTGACTGCCGATGTCGTAGCCCACCCGCGTGGGCAGCAAGCTGCCGTCCAGCGCGTAAAAATTGCGACCGGTAGGCAGGGCCTCGGGGGTGCGAATCGGGTCATTGCCCTTGCCCGGCGCGACAAAACCGCCATTGAGGCCATTCAGCAGGGCGCGCATTTCCGCCGCCGGCGAGGCGCGCAGGTCGCGCCGCCATCCCGCCTTGTCGGCGCTGTCATTGCCGTCGAGCATGGATGCCAGCATGGTGTCCACCGCCTCGGGCGACCAGTCGCGGCCAAACACATGCAGGCCCAAGGGCATAAAACTCTCCTGGATATTGGTCAGGTAGTGGCCGACCTCGTGCAGCAAAAAGTCCTCGTCAATATCGTCAAAGCCGACGCCGCGCACCTGCAACTCCTCATCCATACTGGCCACCAACTCGTCGCGCAGCTGCAAGTCGTCGATACGGCGGCGCAAGCTGTCGACCGCGCGGCTGCGCGTCGCCGCGTCGGCCGCCGCCTCGGCGCTTTCTATCAACTGGCGCAACTCCAGCAGATTGTCGTAGAGCTCGGTGATCGCCAGCGGCGGCGTCAGGTGGTCGACCATCACCGCCAGACCGCGGCGCTTGGCCTGAATACCCTCGCCGACGCCGTCGACAATATAGGGATAGATACCCGGCAGTTCGCCGGCCACCAGCGAGGGGTAGTCTTCGCCACTGAGCCCGGCGCTGCGCTTGGGCAGAAATTCATAGGTGGAGTGGCGGCCGACATGCACCACCGCATCGGCGGCGAAGCGCTGCTGGATGTAATGATAGAAGGCCAGATACTGATGGGGCGGCGGAAAGGACAAGTTGGCGTGCAACAACTCTTCGTTAATTTCCCAGCCGCGCGGCGGCTGCGGGCCGACAAAAACATTGCCGAACTGCAGGCCGGGAATCAGCAGATCATCCGCCCACACCATCACCTTGCCCGGCGGCTGCCCCCAGCCGCGAATCCCTTCAATCTGCAGGGCAATTAGCGCCTGCAGCAGGGCCTGGCTGCGCTGCCAGTCCACGGCCTGCCCCGCCGCGACAGCGGCAATTTGCGCCGCGTAGTCGCTGTGCAACTGAGCCAGCAGGTCCAGTGCGCGCTCGCGCCCTTTGTGGCGCAGGCCGTCCAGGGCGTGGTGGATATCGCGCACACTGTTGTCGGTGTAGGCCGACAACAATGCCAAGCGCCGCTGCCTGACGCTGGCACGCCCCTCCTGCTGGGCGGCAAGCAGGGCGCTGCGCAGGCGGTTGTGCAGGGCGGCCAGGGGGCCATCGCGCATTTCCGCCTGCACCACGCCGGGCAGTGTGGCAAACCACTGGCTGTAGTCGCTGCTGCTCAGCGTCGCCACCTCTGTGTGCATGGCGGCCAGGGCCTGGGCGTCTTCGGGCAGGTTGACACCGCGCGCCTGCAACAGCTCGAGCAGTGCCTCGGCATCGGCGGGCAATTCACCGGTGTGATAGCCCGCTGCCTGCAGCGCCCGCAGCATCTCTAGCAGGCTTTCCGGCACATTGAGGTTGTCGGCGCCAATATTGTGCCGGCCCGGCGGGTGGTTGTAGTAGACAATGGCAATGCGTTTGTCTTGATTGGCCTTGGTCTGCAGGCTCAGCCAGCGCTCGATGCGCCGCGCCTGCCGGGCAATCTCCGCCGACTGCGGACGACTGCGATACACTCTGGCTCCGGTCAGCGGGTCAATGCGGCTGTCCTGCGCCAACGCCAACACCTGCGCCTGGCTCACGCCCTGCAATTCAGGCATTGCCAGTCGGTAGTGAACCGAGTCGCGCGGTATACCCTGAGGCGACAGCTGGTAGTCCGCCGCCGTCCACTCGGCCAGGCGCAGGCCCTTGAGCACCGGCACATTCAAGCTGTTCAACAAGACCTCGACGCGCTCGCGCCCCTCGCCGCCGCCGATGACAAAGTCCTGCAGCGCCAATACCGCCCAGGGGCTGGCCGCCATGGCGCCGGTCATTAGCGCGCGTATCTGTTCCACCGCCGCCACACTGGCCTCTCCCCAGGCCGCCAGTACCGACACGCACTGGGCAGCAATCGCCGCGCAGAATTCGCGGTGCAGGGCCCATTCGCCGCCCAAGTCGCCGGTGTCGTGGTCGAGAATCCACAGCAGTGGCCGCCCCGCCTCAAGCGCCTTTGGCAAGTCCTCGGCCGACAGCCAGCGGGCCTGCTCGGCGCCGTGCAGGGCAAAACGCAACTCGGCCACCGTTTGCAAGGGCGGGCGCAGCTGACCGCCACTGGCCACCAGCGTCAACAGACTGCGGGCATTGTCTCGCGAGCGATGCAGCCAGTAGGCCCGCGCCTGCAGCCAATCGGCATAGGCGGGAAACGCCTGCTGTTTGGCGCGAAGGCTTTCGCCGCTGGCCAGCGCCGCCTTGTCGCCAACAATATGCTCGGGCAATCCGCCGGCAAAGGGCTCGCCGAGTCGGTCGCGCTGCAGCGCCAGCAAGCGGCGGTCACTGTGAATCACCCAGCGCGGCTGCGCCGATGGGTAGTTCATGGCCAGCAAGCGCTCCACCGGCTCGCCAAATACCGCCAGCATCAGCAGCGACTCGCTGGACCAAATCAGCGCTTGCAGCTGGGCGTCACTCATCTCGTCGAGCTGACTGACGGTGCGCACTTGCAGGCGCAGTTCGCCATTGGGTGCGGCATCGCTTTCACTGGCGGCCAACAGAATAGGCGCCGAGCGATCGGAGACGATAACCAAGACATCGGCGGACGGCCTCGCCTGTGCCGGCAAGACCCACAGGCATAGCAAAATCGCCAACAAATAGGGCTTAACAGAGTTGGGGCTGGACATGTGGATCCCTTGTATGTCGGCCAAGCGACACCTAAGTAGTGAGACACACGCAGGGAGGCATATAGATAAACGTCGTAAATCTGGCACCCCGCCACGATAGCGCTAAACAACATTTCGGGCCGGTCTCCGGACTCATAGGCACGCGCTTGCGTTGGCTCTCGCCTTCCCATAACCGAGGTTACAGTGGCTGCCAAACGCGGGGCGCGTTGGCGTGAGAGCGGTTTACCTATTTACCGTTGCGGGGGCAGTACAGGCCTTGCGCACAATAATGTGCCGCGCACCTGTTTCCCGTTTAACCCGCGCGCTAGATCAGCGCGCAGGCACCTGAAACGTGGGCGATCATACCGTTTGCACTGCGCCAGTCAAGCACCAGCGCACCGGCCACCACGATAAAACACTTGCGAGCGGGCCTTTGCGCAGCCACAAAAATTCAACGTTTCCGGCAACAATCAGCACACTCCCCCGCCAACTGCAAGCCTCAATCCCGGGGATGTGCCCAGCCGCTAAAGCCGCTATCGTCATTCGCTGCGCACTGCGCTATATGGATATCACCGCCACGCGACAACGCGATTTGCTGGAGCTCTAGTGAAAAAACTAATAATTAGCCTCACCCTATGCCTGCTCTCTCTTTCTGCGGCCGCCGAATGCCAGCGCAGCGAACTGCCCCGCGCTTTTTACGGCGACCTTCATGTGCACACCGGCCTGTCCAACGATGCCTTTGGCATGGGCACCCGCGCCGGCCCTGACGCGGCCTACCGCTACGCCAAGGGCGAGACCATCAGCGTGTCGCCCACCCTGGAACTGACGCCGTCGACACAGCTGGATTTCGCCGCGGTTACCGACCACGCCGAGCAAATGGCCGCGGCCACTATCTGCGCCCAGGCCGACCACCCCAACTACAACAGCTGGGCGTGCCGCATCGAACGGCGCCTGCCGCGCGCCGGCATCCTGCTCAATCAAATTGCCAGCCACTGGTTCGGCGATGACCTCGGCGCCTGTGCCGATGGCGCCTGCGCGCGCGCCTACTCCGGCGCCTGGCAGCAAACCGTGGCCGCCGCCGAGCAGCACAATCAGCCCTGTGAATTCACCAGTTTCGTCGGTTATGAGTGGAGTGGCCGAGTGGACAACGGTCCAACCATCCACCGCAATGTGATCTTCAATCAGGATCCGCAAATTGCCCTGCCCTTTGATGCCTTCAGCTACCCCGAGCCCGAGCAGCTCTGGCAACAGCTGCGCCAGCACTGTGCCGACCAGAGTAACGGCTGCGATGCGGTGACCATCCCCCACAACAGCAATCTCAGCGAAGGCCGGATGTTTAGCGCGCTGACACCCGACGGTGGGCTGACGCCTGAGCAGGTCGCCGAGCGCGCCCGCTTTGACCGCCTGGCCGAGATTATTCAACACAAGGGCGCCTCCGAGTGCTACTACCAGCCCGGCGACAGCGACGAAGCCTGCCAATTTGAATTGCTGCCCTACGACTCCTTCATCGGCAAGATGGCGCCACCGCTGGCCAAGCCGCCGAAAAACGACAGCAGCTTTCTGCGCAATGCCCTGAAAGAAGGCCTTCGCTATCAACAGCGCGACGGCGTCAATCCCTTTGCCACCGGCTTTATCGGCAGCACTGACACCCATATTGTCAGCCCGGGACAGGTGAGTGAGGCGGGCTACCGCGAGCACCACAACAAAGAGCAGCCCAGCCCTGCCCTGGGCCAAATGCTGCCCAAGCCGACGGAGCTCAACCCCGGCGGTCTCGCGGTGCTATATGCGCGTGAGAACAGTCGCGAAGCGCTATTCGATGCCATCAAACGCCGCGAGGCCTATGCCACCAGCGGCCACCGCGTGGCGGTGCGCTTCTTTGCCGGCGAAGACTTGCCCGCCGACCTCTGCGAGCGCCAAGACGCGCTGCAGCAGGCCTATGCCCGCGGCACGCCGATGGGCGGAGAAATTCGCGGCGGCGACAGCCCGCGCTTCTTCCTGTCGGCATTAAAAGCCGCCGACAGCCCCGCCCAGGCCATGCCGGGGCTGCGCAAATTGCAAGTCATCAAAGGCTGGCTGGACGACAAGGGCAATAGCCACGAGAAGGTTTTCGACCTGGCCAGCAGCCCGGCGCTGTCCAGCGACTTTGCCAGCTGCCGAGAGGTAGAGGCCCGCAGCGCCTCGCTGTGCGCCAGCTGGCAGGACCCCTTATTCGACCCCCAGCAGCAGGCGTTCTACTACGCCCGCGTACTGGAGCAGCCCAGCTGTCGCTGGGATCAATACTACTGCGAGGCGGTGGTCGACCGCTGCCCGGAACTCGACAGCGAAGACCCCGCCCATCAGCTGTGCTGCCAAAGCGCCCCCAAGCGCATTCAGGAACGGGCGTGGACCTCGCCGATCTGGTATTCGCCGGCAGCCGGCCAATAGCCAGTCTGCTCCGGGCAGCGTGGCCGGCGATGTGCTGGCCACGCTGCCGCCAGCGAGCGCCGGCAAGGATATTCAGAACGCTTGCGCGGTCGCTACTCGCTCGTCCAAGCTCTACTCGCCGTGCAGCGGCGCCTCTATGGCCGCAGCTCGATACTCTCGGGGAGAAACGCCCGTCCAGCGCTTAAAGGCCCGGGTAAAACTCGAGGTGTCGGCAAAGCCGAGCAGATAGGTAATGTCGCTCACGGTGTACTGCTTATCCGCCATATACGACAGGGCCAAGTCACAGCGGGTATCGTTTAAAATGGCCTTGTAGCTCGTCTCCTCGTCGCTGAGCTTGCGCTGCAAGTTACGCAGGCTCATGTTGAGCGAGCGCGCCAGCTCTTCTCGCGACGGCACCCCCATCGGCAACTGTTCCACCAGCACGGCGTGCACCCGATCTGCAATCGTCTGACACTGATGGCCGGCAAGGTAGTCGGCCAGTATTTTGTCATTGTGACGCGCCAGCTCGGCATTCGCCGAGGGCAGGGGAATATCCAAAACCTCGCCGGCAATATAGATCGCCGTTTCTGCCGCAGAAAAGTACAGGGGCGCGCGAAAAGTGGCCTCGAAGGCCTCACGTTCAGCGGGCGCGCTGCGGCGCAGGCAGACTTTTTGCGGTGAAAACTCCCGGTCATACAAGCTCCGGCAACCTCGGACGATAACCGCCAGCATCGCATCCAGGGCTTCGTCAGCGGGTTGCAGCACGCCCGGCAGCGGGTGAATAACAAATTTCGCCCCGCCTGGAACCGCGACAAATTCCAGCTCGGCGGCATCAGACACAATCTTAAAATATCGCTCTATACGCTCAAAAAAATCCCTCAGGCTTGTGCTGGCCAGCAGGGAAAATCCCAGCGCGTGAAAGGTGGTCTGATTAATATTTTTCGCCACCAGCAGCCCGAGGTGAGCCTGGCCTGTCGCAGCCACGGCCAGGCGCCACAGGGCCGAGGTGTTGGCCAGCGGATAGCGGGCATTGGGATCATTGAGGGCGGCCATATCCAAACCCGCCTGTGCAAACAGCGGGGCGCCGTCAACACCGCCCTGCTGAAGCGTCATCTGTATGGCTTTAATCCAGCTGGCCAGGGAGGTGGCATTTCTTGGCATAGTGCGGTCTGTCTGTCGCATCCGGCTAAAAGTTTGGCGCGTTGGGGCCTGCGCGGCCACCAAGGCAAGCCTATATTAGCAGCCATCTGTGCAATAAGGACAAACCGATGACAAACGCTACAACACTCGATCCGCGCCACAGCCCGCTGTCTGACGCAGAAAAAACCGCCCATATCCGCCGCACTGTGCTCGCTGCCGGAGAGGAATTGCGCGCACGCCACCCCTGGCTGCGACACCAGAGTGCCATAGGCGCCGGCATCATGTTGTTATCACTCACAGGTATGCTGGGCACCGCCTACTTATACTATCTGGATGTCGTCGCCTGGTACCTGTGCGTGCCGATTATCGCCATCTTCGCGTCGTTTATTCACGAGCTTGAACACGACCTGATTCACCAGATGTATTTTCGCAAACACCCGGCCATTAATAGCTTTATGCTGGTGCTGTGCTGGATCGCCCGGCCGAGTACCGTCAACCCGCTGCGCCGGCGCAAATTACACCTCCACCACCACAAGGTCTCGGGAACCGACTCCGACCTAGAGGAAAGGGGGATTACCAATGGCAGCCCCTGGGGACTGCGTCGCCTGCTGATGACCGGCGACAATATGCTGGCCGTTTATCTGCGGCCGCAGGAAACCTTGGATATGGTTAAAAAATTCATCGCTGCACAAAAGCCCGCCGACAGCAAAGCCTACAAGGCATTGGCTTGGGAACAGCGGTTGAGTTACCTCCCCCTCGGCAACCTGTACTACCTCGCCTGGCACGGTCTCATTGCCTATTACCTGGTCGCCAATATTGCCGCTGCCATCGGCAGCCCTCTGGCCCTGCCGGCCTGGGGAAGCTCATTATTGGAGGTGCTCAACTTCCTGGCGGTGACACTGATGCTGCCGAGCTTTCTGCGCACCTTTTGCATACATTTCATCAGCTCCAACATGCACTACTATGGCGACGTTGAAGCGGGCAATGTCATGCAGCAAACCCAGGTGCTAAACGCCTGGTATCTGCTGCCCTTCCAGCTATTTTGCTTTAACTTTGGCTCTACCCACGCCATCCACCACTTTGCCGTTAGGGAGCCGTTTTATATACGCCAGTGGACGGCCAGTACCGGCCATAAGGTGATGAGGGAAATGGGTGTGCGGTTTAATGACATGGCGACATTCCGCCGGGCCAACCGCTTTCACATGGCAACGGCGCCGACAGCGGACAGCTCAGCGGACGCCGCCGCCAGCTATTAAAGCGACTCACTAGGCGGACGCCACGGACGGCAACCGTCTAGCGAGTCGGGCGCTGTCCACCACAGAGAATATCGGTCACCACTTCGGTATCCATATATTCTTTCAGCTCGACGATCAGTCCGTCTTTAAAACGGAACAAAAAGTGGTAGTAGTTTCTATATTGCTGGCCAGAGCTGTGCAGGCCACAGCTCTCGGCCTCCATCGCCACGCGATCGCCCTCGGCGGTGGTGGCGTGGACGGTAAAACGCAGCCCGTCGGGAAAGGCGTCCAGCACCCCAACGGCGGAACTGGCAATTTGTTGAAGATTGTAGTGGCCGGAGATCAGTGTATTGCCCGAGGTCCACAGCATCGCCTCGGGATGGTAGAGCGCCAAAAAGCCCTCGGTATCCCCCGCTGACAAACGCTCAATAAAATCGATCGCCACACGGCGGTGGCGTTCACTCTGCTGACTATCCGCCATCGGCTTCCCCTGCTTCTTTTTTCAGTTTTGGCAACAAGCCCAACAGGGCCATGCGCATTTTCGAGGCGCGAGGGTAGCCGATGTATTGGGTGAGAAACAACACCGCCTCTTCCAGCTGTGCCTCATCCAACTCACCGCGCTTATAGGCCGATTGCGCCTGAATGGTAAAGGTCATGTCTTCGCCCTGGGCGGCAATCGCCCCCAGCAATAACAAGCGGCGATCGCGAATACTCAGGGTATCGTTGTCCCACAAATCGCCAAACAAGGAGCCCAGCATAAAATCAAAAAAACGATCTTGGCCCTCTGCCGGCGGCTCCGGCAGGGCGTTGCAATACACCTCTTTAAACTTGTCGACGCCGCGCTGGCGTTTACTGTCAGTCATAACTCCTCCTACACCCGCATGAACTGACCACCGTCCACATTGAGCACATGGCCGGTAATCCACGACGCCTTTTCAGACAACAAAAACAGCGCAGCATCAGCCATATCGTCGGGAGTCCCCAGACGGCTGAGCGGCATCTGTTTGACCAACTCGTCGGCGTAATCACCGGCGGTATTGCGCAGGCCCTGAGTTTCGGTCGGGCCCGGTGCGATGGCATTGATACGAATCTTGCGCCAGCCCAGCTCGCGGGCCAGCGAACAGGTCAAACCGTTGAGGGCGAGCTTGGCCACGCCGTAGAAACCAATATTCATCCACGCCGCGGTCGACGACTGATTCAGAATGGCACTGCCCTCGGGCATATGCGGCACACAGGCGCGCGCCATTAGCAGGCTGCCGTGGACATTGACCCGCATAAACTTTTCCAGGTAGTCCATGTCGACATTCAGATAGCCTTCAATTTTCATGTCGCCAAAAATCGCCGCGTTATTGATCAGAAAATCAATGCGACCGTAGGCGGCCTTGGCCGCTGCCGCGCAGGCCAGGCAGGAGTCCTCGTCACCGACATCGGTGCGCACAAACAGCGCCTCGCCGCCCTGCTCGCGAAGCTCGGCCGCGACGCGTTCGCCCTGCTCGACGTTTAACTCGGCCACCACCACCTTCATGCCCTCGGCGGCGCAGCGCTTGGCATAGCCCTCACCAATCCCCTGGCCGGCACCGGTGACGACCACCACTTTGTCTTGAAAGCTCATTATTATTTTCCTTCTTTAGCGTTTGTTCAGGCCTGTTCTTGCGGCAGCTCGACGCGCATGCCATCCATTTCCGGCGTCACGCTGATTTGACAACCCAGGCGACTGTTGGCGCGGCGGTCGATGGCATTTTCCAGCATGGTGCTTTCACCGTCGCTCATCGCCGGCATTTTGTCCCGCCACTCCTCGCGGATGTAACAGTGGCAGGTTGCGCAGGAACAGATGCCACCGCACATGCCCTCCACCCCCGGCACCATATTCAAGGTAGCGCCCTCCATCAGGCTCATTTGTTCATCGACTTCTACCACGTGCTCGGTGCCGTCGTGTTCAACATAGGTAATCGCAACCATGATTTGCCTCTCCTATAATCTAATTTTTTCTACCGGGGTGCAGGGTCGCACCTCCAGCAAGTCCACCGACACACCGGCTGGCATTTGCAGGCAAAACAGCAGCGACTGCGCCACGTGTTCAGGCTGCATACCGCCGTCCATCGTTGGCCCGCACTGCTGCCAGGCATCCACCGCTATCTTCAGTCGTTCAAAATCCCAACCGGCGGCAAAATCGGTCATCGCCGCACCGGGGCGCAAAATCGTCACGCCAATTCCGGCCGGCGCCAGCTCGCGGCGCATATCGCGGCTCAGCCGCTCCACCGCCGCCTTGGTGGCCGCATACAGTGACAGCCCCGCCATTTCATCGTGGTGCTCGGCGCTGGCGCTGCTGACATTGACGATGCGGGCATTGGCCGACTGCTTGAGCCAGGGAATAGCCGCGCGCGCGCAGTACACCAGCCCGGCAATATTCAGCTGCAGCTGGGCGGCGATATCGCCGTCGCGCTGATCCTCGGCAAAGCCCGGCCGCGCCATGCCGGCATTGTTCACCAGGCCATCGATAGCGCCAAAGTGCTGGGCAATCGCCGCCACGGCGCGGTCGACGGCGGCGCTGTCACCGACATCGGCGGCCACCGCAAAACTGTTTTGTCCGAGCTGCGCACACGCGGCTTCCAGCTTGTCGGCACTGCGGGCAATCAGGCCCACCTTGGCGCCGGCCTCGATCAAGGCGCGCGACATCGCCAAGCCGAAGCCGCTGGAGGCGCCGGTCACTACGATCACCCGCTCGTGCAGAGATTCCGCCATGTCGCCCTCCTACACTGCGATCGCAATGGTTTTGGTCTGCAGATACTCGTCGAAGCCTTCCGGCCCCATCTCGCGACCGATACCGCTTTGCTTGTAGCCGCCAAAGGGCGCATCGGGGCCGAGAAAATTGCCGCCGTTAACGTTCATCGTGCCACTGCGCACCCGGCGGGCGAAGGCCAGCGCACGCGCCTCGCTGGCGGAATACACGGCGCCGGACAGGCCGTAGGGCGAGTCATTGGCGATGCGCAGGGCCTCGTCTTCGTCGTCAAAGGGAATCACCACCAGCACCGGGCCAAAGATTTCCTCCTGGGCGATGCGCATGTCATTGCGCACGTCACTGAAAATGGTCGGCTCGACAAAATAGCCGCGTTCGACATGGGCCGGCACGCCGCCGCCGAGGATCAGCCGCGCCCCCTCGCGCTTGCCCAGCTCGATATACTCCAGTACCCGCTGGCGCTGGCGCTCGCTGATCAGCGGCCCCTGCATCTCACCACTGGTATCACTACTGCCGTAGCTCATGCCGCCAATATAGGCGCAGAGCAGTGCCTCGGCCTCGGCCAGTTTTTCTCTGGGCACCAATAGCCGCGTGGTGATCGCACAGCCCTGACCACTGTGGGCGCAGATGGCCAGCGCGCCAAACAGTGCCGAGCCGAGATCGGCGTCGTCCAGCACTACCATGGCCGACTTGCCGCCCAACTCGAGAAACACCCGCTTGACGGTCTCGGCGGCATTGGCCATCACCCGCTTGCCTATCGCCGTGGAGCCGGTAAACGACAGCACATCCACCCGCGGATCGCGGCTGAGAAAATCGCCAATTTCCGCCGGCTCACTGGCGGTGAGGACATTAAACACCCCCGGCGGCAGCCCCGCTTCGCTGGCGATGCGGCCCAGCAGGGACGCCGTCCACGGCGTTTCCGGGGCCGCCTTCAGCACCACCGTACAGCCCGCCGCCAGCGCCGGCATACACTTGGCCAAATTGATTTGAATGGGGAAATTCCACGGCGAAATCGCCGCCACCACACCAGCGGACTCCTTGCACACCAGACGGCGACTGCTGATGCCCATCACTTCGAACTCGCCGATGTCGCGCTGCCATTCAAACTGCTGCAGGTAGTCCAGCGGCCAACTGGCCATAGCCACCGGGCCGTCGCACTGGGGGCCGTTGACGAAGAACTGGGTGGCGCCGGTTTCGGCCGCCACCGCCTGGCGCAGGGCGTCGATATGCTGATTTAATCCCGCCACAAAACGCCGCAGGCAGGCCAGCCGCTTGGCGTGATCGGTAGACCAGTCGCTGTGATCGAAGGCGCGCCGCGCCGCGGCCAGAGCCGCCTCGGCATCGCTTAGGCTGGCATCGGCGGCCACCCCGACCACCTGTTCACTCAGCGGGCTGATGTTGGCGTACTGACGGCCATTTTCAGCGGCGCGCAATTCGCCGTTGATATACAGGCGCGCTTCGCCAAAATCCGGCTGCTGGGCAACGTTAAATTCTGTCATAGCAACTCCGCTATTATTATGTTCGTTATTACTGCGTCGCTTATTACTACTGGTGACCGCTGCTATCCCGCGGCGATGGGCCTGGCCATAAATACCGCCTCAATATGGCGGCGCACCACTTCGGTCTGCGGCAAGTTCAGCGCCAGCTGCTGGGCTAACAGCAGGGCATGATCCAGGTCTTTTTCGGCAAGGTTGGCAAAGGGGCCAAAGATGCTGCGCATATCGTCGTCACTGCAGGCCGCGCGCACGCCGTCGCGACCATCGATAAACTGCTTCATCATCGGCGACACCACACCGTTTGCCGCACCAACGTCATATAAGGCCTGCAGTTCAACACCGGCGGCGCGCAGCAGCGCGGTGCCCTCGGAAATCGCCGAGAACGCGGCATAATTCATCAGGTTATTCGCCAGCTTAACGACGGTGGCATTGCCGACATCACCGGCGTATACCACCTGCTTGCTGGTACAGGCGAACATCGGCTGGCAGCGCGCAACGGCATCGGGCTCGCCGCCGGCCATAATGCACAGGCTGCCATCTGCCGCGCCGCTGGCGCCGCCACTAATCGGCGCGTCGACGATGTGAATGTCGCACTGTGCGGCGTCAACTGCCCAGCGGCGAATACTGTCGCGGGTCACCGTGGAATGTATCGCCAGCACGGTGCCCGGCGCAGCACAGGCCAGCATGCCGGGGCGAGTATCGTCGCCATACAACAGCTGGTCGACATCGGCGTCATGGCGCACGCAGATGCCAATCAGGCTGCAATTTTTCGCGATGCTTTCGGGGCTATCGGCAGCGCGGGCCCCCAGAGCCACCATCTCGGCCACCGGCTCGGCGACCACATCGTAAACGCTGACACTCAGGCCCTGCTCACTCGCCCCGGCCACCAAGTTACTGCACATCGGCTTGCCGATATTACCCAGACCAATGTATCCACAGTGAATCATCGTCGCCTCCTAGCGCGTCGGCGTGAAGCGCATCGGCAAAGTAGTAAAGCCGCGCACATTGGGATTGTGGGTGCGGTCACTGCGATCCATGTCCAACTCGTAGTCCGGCATCGCCTTGAGCAGCTCCTCAAAGCACACCCGCACTTCCAGGCGCGCCAGCGCCGAGCCCAGGCAGGCGTGAATACCAACGCCAAATGCCATATGGTCGCGGGCGCCGCGCGTCACATCGTAGTGGTCGGCATTGTCATAGCGGTCTTCGTCGCGACTGGCCGAAATAATGCACAGGCCAACCCGATCGCCGGCCTTCAGTTGTCGGCCGCGAATTTCAACATCTTGCATCACCGTGCGGCCGATCATCTGTGTCGAGCCATCGAAACGCAGGGTCTCCTCCACGGCGTCGGCAATACGCGCCGGGTCGTCGATCAGCAATTGGCGCTGCTCCGGGTATTGCCACAGGCGATAGCCCATATTGCCAATCAGCTTGGTGGTGGTTTCATTGCCGGCTACCGCCAGCAAAATGCCAAAGCCGATAACATCATCGTGGGTCATTTTGCCGTCTTTCTCAGCCTGCAAAACACAGCTGAACATATCGTCGGGGTCGAAGGGCTTTGCCGCCAGCTCGCGGGCCAAATTGTCAAAGTATTCGGCCAGCTTGAAATAGGCATTCACATTCGCCTCGCTGATGCCGAACTGGCCATCCTCGCGATAGATCAGATCATCGGCCCAGCCGCGCACCGTCGCCTGTTCGGCCTCGGGAACATGGATCATGGTAGAGATCACATCCATCGGCAAAATGGCGCTGAAATCCTGAATCAGGTCCATTTCACCCTTGGCGAGATGCGGCGCGATTAGCGCGCGGGCCTTGCGGCGAGTGTAGTCTTCCAGACCCGCGATGCGCTGCGGCACCATCAGGCCCGACAGCAACTTGCGGATCCGCGTGTGGTCCGGCGGGTCCATATTAATAAACATCGGGTAACCGGCCGAGGCGCTCTGGTCGGACTCCAGGGCCGGGCCATTAATACTGCTGAAGGTCTTAAAGTCGCGAAAAGCTTTGAAGCAATCCTCCCACTTGGTCAACAGCCAGAAGCCGTGCTCGGCGTTGTAATACACCGGCGCCTCCTCGCGCAGCCGCCGGTAATGCGGATAGGGGTCTTCGTGTACAG
>NZ_JBFIGO010000072.1:0-15279 GCF_041602295.1 Spongiibacter sp.
CACCCAAGATAATGCTTAGACGGTCATCCCAAAAGGGCAGGGTGTAGTCCAGTTGGGTAAAAATAGCACTGGCCTTGTTGTTTACCGTAAACCGGCTGTCCTCTGCCATTAACACCGAGGTGGTATTAGTGAATAGCGGTGTTTCGGTAATATCGATGGGGCCGTTGAGAATATGGTGCAGGGGGTGGTGTTCCTTGCCGTTTTCTTCGAAGTAATACAGGCCGGCGATGTATTCCAGTCGGCCACCAAAGGCGCTGCCCTGCCATTGTAGCTCGTGCGAGATCTGGTCTTGGTCGAGCGGTTGGGGCGTAGTGGGGAGAAACAAGCTGCCGTCTTTTGATGTGTAGGCGCTGTAGTCGATACGGTATTCGTCGGAGCTACTGCCCGCCGACAGTACGCCGTTGGTGCGATCGCGCATCTCGCGGTAGCCGGCAATGTATTTAATCAGTTGAGTTTCACCCAGGTTCCAGCCCAGGGTCAGGCTGTGACCTTCAATGATATTGGTGGAATAATCCAGCGGTACGGCGCTGTAGAGCGAATCTGCACGCACGTCTTTACCGGGATAGTCGTAAAATTGTTTGGCTTCTTGGCCGAGGCGGTTCTGGAAGATCTCGATTGGCGTACCGCTGCCGTTATCGTCGTGGGGCTCGGCGATGGCTTGCAGGGAATAGCCGATGACGCGGACTTTAGACTTGTCGTAGCCGTAGTCCAGGCGCAAATTGTCGTGGACATCCCAGCTGAAATCGAGACGCACCCCTTCAGACTCCCGGTCGCCGAAGTCGCCGCCTTCACCGGTGTTTTCAATAAAGCCGTCTTGGCGCGAGGTGAGGTAGGCCAGTTTGACCGCGGCGTCGCTGCCAATGGGCAGGTTCAAGTTGAATTTTGCCGCGCGTTGTCCCCAGTTGCCCGCAGTGAGTTTTTGCTTGTAGCTGAGCGCGCTGGGGTCGGGGCGGGCAGTGATCAGATTAATCGTGCCGCCAGTGGAGTTGCGACCATAGAGGGTGCCCTGAGGGCCACGCAATACCTCGATACGCTGGAGTTCGGCGATATCAAAGGCCATACCGGTAGACCGGGCAATATAGACGCCGTCGAGATAGACCCCAATGGGGGAGTCCTGAGTGATTTGCAAGGGGTCGATGGAGCCGGTGCCGCGGATGAAGAGACGTACGGTCTGATTGCTGACCGGGTGAAAGTCGACGGTCAGGTTGGGCACTTTGGCCTTGAGGTCAAATAGATTGGTAATCCCTTCCTTCTCGAGGTCCTCGGCGGTGAGGGCGGCAATGGATATCGGGGCATCCTGCAGCGACTCCGCTTTGCGTTGGGCGGTAACAATGACTTCTTCTAGTCCGAAGCCCTGTTGTTGATCCTGTTGCTCTGCGATGGCCAGGCCGCTGAGGCTGGCGGCAATGCCCGCCAGGATGGTTTTTTGAAAACCGTGCATGGGTGATAAGACCTCGTTCAATAATCTGCAAGAAACAGCGTCCATAATTTGAGGTTTTGCTCAAATATGAAACTTATTCATTAGTTTTCTACCCTAAGCCTTTTGCCCTTCTCTTGCAACAAAAAATAAATAGTGGTCAACTATGAATAAATTTCATAAAGGTTGGTGTTATGCGCAAGCTATCCCTATTTGGCATCGGAGCGCTGCTGATATTGAGTATCTACTTGCTGAGGCCCGCGGGCGAGCTGCCTCGTTCTGCCGAGGTGGCCTGCCTGTCCAGTGCCGGACAGTTTCAGCGCTTTGGCGCCCCACCGCCGGCGGTTTACGGCATGGGCTTAATGTATGCCGGTCATATACGTGAAACCGGAAGCCGCATGCTGCCGGGCGAGTTGCCGCCGGTTTTTCGCAAGGCGAAGGCTGCCTTGCAGGCATATGGCGATAGTGATCTTGTTTTGCCTGATGCCGCGGCCGTAGCGGCGGCATTAGAGGCGGTGGAGCCAGGTCTGGGCGCTGAACTGCAGCAAGGCCAGGGCGAGCTTGCGCCGTTAGTAGATTATGAGGTTGAGCTGGGTTTGGTATTGCTGGAAGCGGTTAGCGTTGCGCAGCTGCAGCGCCCCGATTTTGTGCCGAAGCTGGGCTACTTTGTCGCCAATGACTTCACTGCGCGCAGTGTCGCGGTCATGGGGGAGGGGCAAGTCAATCGTTTGGATTACTGGGCGGCGGCAAAAAGCTTCCCCGGCTTTCTGGCAATGAGTGAGCACTATTGGCAGCCCCGACACAGCGACGTCAATTCAGCGCTATGCATTACGCTCAGCACCTGGGTGAACAGTGAACTTCGCCAGCGTGCGCCCACCACCGAGTTACTTTACCGGCCTCGGCAAATCCTGGCCCTGGTGTTACAGCACAATTCATTGAAAAGCCTAGAGGCGGGCACGCTTATCCTCACCGGCACGCCGTCGGGCGTCGCTATTCAAACGCCATTATGGCAAAGCCGCTTGGCCGCTCTGCTGGGTCTCGATCGCTATAGTAAATTGACAGCCTTACAGCGCCGGCGGGGTTTCCTTGCCGCTGGCGATGAGGTTGTCGTTGAGGCTGAGTGGCTGGGAGTGGTGCGCACCCGTGTACGCCCCCCGCAGCTAGCCAGTTCCCTTGTCAGTGATATCACCACGGAGAATTGATATGGGCGTAATCATCCCTGTTAATCAGGAGGTTCGCCGTTGGCAGGGCGTTCACTTGTTTCACTTTGGTCTGAGCAATTGCTCGCAAAGGGTGCGCATGATGCTGGAAGAAAAGGGCATTGCCTGGACTAGCCACTACCTAAACATCCCACGCAATGAGAATTTGAGCGATTGGTATCAGGATATTAACCCCAAGGCGGTGGTGCCCACCCTGGTGCACGATGGCGTGGTGATTGTTGAGTCTAACGATATTTTGTACTACCTCAATGGCGTATTTTCTGGCCCCGACTTGCTGCACCAAAGGGGGATAGATGTGTCAGCAGTTGAGCGTTTATTGGCGGCGGCGGATGATTTTCAGTCGGCGGTGAAAGTGCTGACCCATGAGTTTTTGTTTAAGCCGGCTACGCGCAAAAGCGCGAAAAACTTGCGTTATATGCAGCGGCACTTGCGTAACAAAGAGCTGCTGGCCTTTCATCAGCGTTTTTCGGAAGAGGGCTTCAGTGCTGAGGAATTGCAGCAAGCTATTGCCAAGGCCCACAGTTGCATGGCCGAGTTAGACCGCCAGCTGGCCGACAACGAGTGGCTGGCTGGTGCCGAATTTTCGCTGGTCGATATCAGTTGGATCGTGAACGTGCACCGCTTGGAGTTAATGCGCTTTCCGTTGCGCGACTTTCCTCATGTACAGCGCTGGTTTGCGGCCATGAGAGCCCGGCCGAGTTATAAGCGCGCACTGGTAGCCTTCGAGCCGCTTGCCGTGCGGCTGTTTGTGCGTAGTTTTGGCTACCTGCGCAGTTTGCTGCGGCCAAATTTATATGCCCTGCGAAGCTAGCAGGGCTGTACCGCCGTGTCTTTGCGCTCCTTTGCTGATTCGCACATGTCGCCGACAGCGCATTGTTAACCCGGGGCGGGATAACGCCAACGTAATCGCTGGCTGCTGGCGCCATGGCCCTTTAGTTACTGAGTGCCTATGTCGAGGGTGATTTAATTTTCGCTAGGTTAGTGCGGAACCGGTGGCGACCAATTTGGCCGTGTTAATGGATTGTTCTGCCGGCCTCACTCGCGGGACTCCGCAAAAGTGGCTGTGGCATCAGGCGTACCGGCCGCTTCCGAATAGATACAATGCAAGGCCAGGTCGTAGAGCGACGGTTTAAAGCTTTGGTGCTCTAGGTATTCCGGGTTGTCAGTGGATGCGGACAAACAGCAGCCCTGTATTGAGCGGGTGGCTAAAAACGCTTTGAACTTGCATTGCGCGGCTGAAAACTCGGGGTGGTATTTGGCGATCACGTCGGCGAGCCACTCGCTGGCGGCCACCACCCAGGTCAGGTCGGTGTCCAGCACACAGCGGCTGCCGACGTCAAAGCTGGGCAGGTTTTTGCGAAAGAAATCCTGATCTAATCGCAAAAATCGCAATTGGCGCTGCACTATGGTGTCGATGACGTAGGACAGGGCCTCGACAACGGTGATGTCGTGTTCAAAATCCTGTTGTAAGAGGTCGACCAGGACGTCGATTTCCTCGGCGACCAGTGCTTCAAAGCTGGATTCAATGATTTCTTCTTTGCCCGAAAACCAGCGATAGAGTGACGCGATATTAACGCCCGCGACCTCGGCAATGTAGTTGGTGTTCAGCGCCTCTCGACCCTCTTCTTCGAGAATCTTTCGCGCCGCGGCGACGATGGCATTAACAATGTTAATGGAGCGCGCTTGTTTGGGTTGCTTGCGTTCGCCTTTGCTTTTTGCCATTTAGGTCTGCTCAGTAAAACGAAGTAACTGTTCTGTGGTTTTTGAAAAAATTAATGAAAACAAACGGTTATTTGGTTTTTGCGCTGCGCTAATGGAAGTTGTTGCGACGATTTCAGTTTGGCAAAGTTAGCCGTCAATCCAGCGACTTTTCGTGGGTAATATTAGTCGAAGAAGGGAATGTCTTGAATACTTTAAACGAGCTAAGTACTGGCCCTATTCAGGGCATGCGCTTCGATGGCGAGGTGGTGGTGGTGACCGGTGCGGGTAACGGCCTGGGTAAAAGCCACGCCCACTATTTTGCCAGTCTTGGCGCGCGCGTTGTCGTCAACGATTTGGGCGTCGATGTTAGCGGTAGTGGCGCTGCGCAAGTGAGCCCGGCCGACCAGGTTGTCAGCGAAATTAAGGCACTGGGTGGGGAAGCCTGCGCGAATTACGACTCGGTGGTCGATGGCAAGCACGTTATCACCCAGGCTATGGACGAGTACGGCCGCATTGATGTGCTGATCAACAATGCGGGTATTCTGCGTGATAAAAGCTTTCACAAGATGACGCTGGACGACTGGCGGCAGGTGCAGGATGTTCACCTGAATGGTGCTTTCGCATTGTGTCACGCCGCCTGGCCGCATATGCGCAGCCAGCAGTATGGGCGCATTATCTTTACCCTGTCGGCGTCAGGTATTTACGGCAATTTCGGCCAGGCGAACTACAGCGCCGCCAAAATGGGCATGCTGGGGCTGATGAATACCCTGGCGATTGAAGGCAAGCCAAAAAACATTCACGCCAATGCCATCGCGCCGATCGTCGATTCCAGGATGTTGCAGCAGTTTCTTCCCGCCGATGTCCTCCAGCAACTGCAACCCGACAAAGTCAGCCCCTTGATAGCGTTGCTCTGCCACCGCGACTGTGAATCGACCGGCGAGTTGTTTGAAGCTGGCGGCGGCTGGTTTGGAAAATTGCGCTGGCAGCGCAGCGACGGCGCTTTTTTTGCGCCATCGCAAACCATTGATGGCAATGCGCTTGCCGAACATCTGCAACAGATTTGCGGATTTGAATCGGCGCACTATCCCGCAGATACCGTTGAAGCCATCGGCTATTTACTGAATAAATTAGCAGGAGAGAATAATGACCAGTCAATCGCTTGATACCAATTATCGCAGCCGCCCCGATTGTAAGAATCTTGACCATATACCGGGGACGAGTGGTCTGCCGTTTATTGGTAACACCCTGGATGTGATTAAGGATTTGGACGGCTTTATTCACCAACTGCACAAAGAGCACGGCTCTGTCGCGCGGGTGAAACTGCTCAATCAGCACGGCCTGATGGTCAGTGGTGCGGAAAATTATCAGCGCATCTTCCTGGATACCAGCAAGAATTTTTCCAATGAAAAGGGCCTTGAGCAGTCTATCGGTCAGTTCTACGGTGGCTGCATCCAGATGACCGATTTCGATGAACACAAATTCCTGCGCAGAATGATGCAAACGGCATTTAAGTCGTCTTCAATGAAGAACTACCAGAAAATGCTCAACCCGGTTGTTGAGAAGCATCTACAAGAGTGGAGTGGCGAGAGTAACGTTGACGTGTTTCCTCGCGTGAAAGCTACGCTGCTGGCGATAGGGGCAAAAGTCTTTATCGGTGAAACCGACCCGCGGGAAGTCGACCGCTTGAACGGTGCTTTTTTGGATATTAACACCGGGCTGATGGGAATGATCAGAAGGAGCATTCCCGGCACCAAATTTCACCGTGGCAAGCGCGGCCAGAAGTATCTTCACGACTACTTTTTGCGGCAGATTCCAGAGCGCCGTCAAAGCGAAAAGCAGGACATGTTTAGTTACATGTGCCGGGAAAAGACCGACGACGATCAGTATTTTGCCAATGACCTGATCATTCCGCAGGCGTCATTCCTGCTGTTTGCCGCCCACGATACCACCACCTCGCTGCTGTGCCATATGATTTACTATACGGCGATGCACCCCGAGTGGCAGCAGGCTTTGCGTGAGGAATGTCAAAGCCTGGACAAGCCGTTTTTGGACTACGATGACCTTGGAAAAATGCCCGTCATGGACATGGTGATCAATGAGTGTTTGCGCCTGCGTCCGTCGGTTAGCCTGACGCCGCGCCGCAGCATTCGCGAGTGTGAACTCGATGGCCACCGGGTGCCAGCGGATACCATGATCTTTACCTCGCCCATCCACAATCACTACGACCCCAAGTATTGGACGGAGCCGACGAAATTTGACCCGGAGCGTTTCTCCAGCGAGCGGGCCGAGCACAAAAATCACAGCTTTGCGTTTTTACCCTTCGGCGGCGGCGCGCATAAGTGCATAGGCATGCATTTTGCCGTGATGCTGAGTAAGTGTTTTATGCATCAGTTGCTCGCTAACCATCAGTACCGCTTGCCGGAGAATCATCAGCACGACTTCGAGTGGGTACCTATGCCCAAGCCGAAAAAACTGCTTATTGCGCGGCAAGTGTAAACAATCGTTCTTTGGGGGCGTCGGCCGATGACGAGCGCGTGATGGCCGCGGCCGCGCCCCGTGGGCTAAATAATAACGACCTGGGCGAGCTAGGTATCTGGGGCGCAGCCAAGTCGCACCGCTGCACAACGCGAATGTCGGCGAGGCGTGCCGCTCTTTGCCACCTGTGCGCCATCTATAAATGGCTGACTAACGCTCAGCATCACGCCTTATTGCGTTGCCGCAAGTCGGGCCGCTGAGCCGGGCTATTCCTAGCAGTGCGATAGGCTCACCGTGGCTTGAACTCTATTAAGCGGCTTCGCCGAGTGACTCAGGGCATTGCACAGGTTTTGTGGCAAGCTAATCAGACACGCAGTGTGATTTTAGGCGGCCGGGCTTGTGTCTGCAGTGCGAGTAGCATGATTGACATTGTGCTTGCCGGGATGCTTTAGTCTTCCGCAGTGTTCGCGAAAACGGTGGCCTCGGGGCTGCCGGGTTTGCCCCAACCACTGGCTATAACAAGGAACGTCGATGCTAAGGATGGTATCTCTTCGAGTGTCTATGGCGGCATTACTGCTCTGCGTCGCCGCGTGTACGACGACACTTGCCCCCCGTTACGATCAAGCGGTTGTCGATGGCCTGAGCGGCAGCAGCGTTCAGCTGATGCAACTGTTCGCGGCGCTTGCCAGCGGCGCTGATAAAACCTCTTTTACTTCCCGACAACGCGGCTACAACCGGCTGATTGGCCGCTTTGATGCCTTGGCGGTGCAGGCTCGTGCGCGGCCGATGCCGACGCGGCGCTCTACACAGCGCGCCAGCGATTACCTGGCGCGCCGCGGTTTAGCGGCGGTAGATGGCGATGAGCCAGCCAGTGCGCTGGCGATGGAAAAGATAGCCCGCACCTTGGCCAAGATGAAGCAGGTGGATGCCAAGCAGGGATTAAGTGCCATTGAAGTGGCGGCGTTTAAGGGGCAGGTGTTGATCTATCTGGATCAGGCCCTGACCTATGAAAGCTTCCTAAAACGTTAAGCACACGGAGCGATGCATGATGGTGGCGATTGATGTGGCGGAGTTGATGGCGCAGATAAAAGCGGCGGCCTCGCAGGTGTTGAGCAAAGATGTGGCAACACTGCGCGGTTTTTCGGAGCGGCAACTCAAGGCGATTGCCCAGCAGGCGGAGTTGCTGGCTAAGGGGATTGTCAGCGGCGGTATTACCGAGGAAACGCGGGATTTCTTTTTGGATAGCCTGGAAGATATGGCTTTGAATTTTGTTAAAACGTTGCGTGGCTTATTAATGGTGACTATAGAAAAGGTTTGGAATGCGGTGGTTGCTGTGCTTTGGCAGGCCTTGGAGAATGCCACTGGCTTAAGGCTTGCAGCGGTGGATTAAGGTGAGACGAAAACGTTAAAAAAATAGCACCAGGGAAGGATATCAATGACCAATAATAAAATCGCCCAGCAGGCTGCCGACGGTGTTGCTGAGCAAGCACTTCCCACCCGGCGAAGTTTCATCAAGACCCTCAGTGGCGCCTTGGTCGCTGTGAATATTATTCCGCTGGCAGCGTCGGTGTCTCGGGCGGCTCAGGCCTTGGCGCCGAATATGGCGGGGAGTTGGGAGCCAGGCAATCAACGCCCCGGCTGGATGGGGCCGCCAGGGGTAGCCAACTATCGCATTGATGGCCTGGCCAAGGTCACCGGGCAAAAGGTGTATGCGCGGGACTATCACGCGCGCAATATGGTCGGTTGGCCGGACAGCGAGCAACCGGTGATGTTGATTCGTGCGACGACGGTCAGCCAGCTGTTCGAGGGCTTAGATCTGTCGCTGTTGCCCGAGCAATACCGTCCGAAGCAAGTGGTTTATGCCGAGCAGTTGTCCACGGCGGTGCGCTTGCGTAATGCGGCGGCCGACAGCACGCCGCCATCCTGCCCCGCGGACGCTTATTCCGCTGATGAAGCTGTGGATTTGCCGCCATCTTTCCGTTGGCCGTTTTTGGTGGCGCGCGGCAGCGGCGCGGATTTTTTTGGTCAGCCAGTGGCGATGCTGGTGTTTAACGACCGGGCGAGTTGGTTGGGTGCTAAGAAAATTATTCAGTTTAATCCGCAGTTTCAACGCTATGGCGATGCTGTGGAACCCCCTGCAGCCTGTGCGGTAGATCCCTTGACCAAGTATGTTCGGGTGGCGGGCAGTGCGGGACGCGATACTTTTTCCTATAGCCAGAATGGCGGCGACGCGAATTACGACGCCGAGTGCGACCGCTATCGGCAGGCGATGGTGCAGACGATAGACAGCCGAGTGCAATCCGGTAGCTGGAAACGCTATGCCGCGGGTTTCTCTATGCGGGCGATGGACCCCATGTTTATGGAGCCAGAAAGCGGTTTGGCGTGGTATGAGGCGGCTGCGGAAACTCTGCACATAGTGGTTGGCACGCAGTCGCCCGACGGCGATGTGGCCACTTTGCTGGATATGTTTGACGGCGCTGATGCGGTGATAAAACCCTCGTCGATAAACCTGTATTCCTGTTATCCCGGCGGTGGTTTTGGCGGGCGCGACAGCTCCATGTTTACGCTCTACTTGGGCATCGCCGCAGCCTTTGCGGGTGGTCTGCCCGTGCGTTTGGCCTACGATCGTTTCGAGCAATTTCAGTGTGGTCTAAAGCGCCACGCCTGTGTGGGCGAGGAGCAGTTGCTGGTGGATCGCTCGGGCATGATTCAGGCGCTGCTCACTGATATGAGTTTTGACAGCGGCGGGCGCCGCAATCTCAGCCCCTATGTGGCGCAGTTGGCCGGTGCCTGCGCCGGGGGCTGCTACAACATTCCGCAGTCGGCGATTTACTCGCAGGCGAATTATTCCACCAATATTTCGGGGGGGTCGCAGCGCGGGTTTGGTGGCCCGCAGGCCTATTTTATTATCGAGTCCCTAATCGATGAAGCGGCGCGGGATTTGGGCCTTGACCCTTTCAGTATTCGCCGGCGCAACGCGCTAAACACCGGCAGTCGCACGGTGGTTGGCGGACCGATTACGCAATCGCTCAAGCTGGCCGAGATACTCGATGGCGCCAGTGGTGATCCGATTTGGCTGAATCGCGATGCCGACCGTGCCAAATGGCAGCAGCAGGGCCTGCAATATGGTGTGGGCTTTGCCATGTCGAATCAGGCCTATGGCACCTCGGGGGATGGGGTGCTGGCGGCGGTGGCGATCGACCAGTACGGCCATTTTACGGTGCGCAGCAACGCGGTGGATATGGGCAATGGCTCGGCGACGACTCTGGCGGTGGTGATTGCCGATGCCCTGGGGGCGAATGCGTCGGCAGTGGAAACCGGCAACGCCACGCTGTGGGGGCAGTTGCAGATGAGCACGGACTCGTCGGGCAGCTGGAAAAACAGCAACTGGACACGCAAGGCGACGGGGTCGTCCAGCGCCTGTTTAACCGGCTTTCATCAGACTCATGTGGTGATGCAGGCGGCCAAGGTGTTGTTTGAAGTCGGTTTATTCCCTGCCGCCCAGTCGCTTTGGGGGCGCGCGGCCGACTCGTTGACAGCGGCGCAAAGCCAATGGCAAAACGGCGAGTTAACGGCTCCCGGCTTGCCGTCGCTGTCACTGGCGCGGTTGGCGGCGCAGATACACGCTTCGGGAGGTGTCTCTGGCGTGCTGGCACACGCCTATTTCCAGCAGGCCTGGGCGCAGGGTCGTTTTGCGGTGAATGGTAACAACTATACTTGGCCGGTGGATGGTCTGGCGCTGAACTACGGCGGCAGCTCCGACTACCGGCCATTGTACCGCAGTGCCGTAGTGCCGCCACCGGCGGAGGCTGCGCGTTTTGTGCGCACAGAATTTTCGCCCTGCGGGAATTTGCTGGGCGTGACCGTGAACCCTAAGACAGGTGAGGTAGTGCTGCGCGCCTCGGCGAGTTTTTTGAATGCCGGTCGAGTGATGACAGAAAGCCTCGTGTCGGGGCAGAGTCAGGGCGGTATTGCCATGGCGACCGGCTGGGCACTGCTGGAAGATATGCCCCCTGGTGCGGCGGGGCCGGCTAGCGGCGACTGGAATTTGAATCGCTACTATGTCGCCAAGAGCAAAGATGTGCCCCTGGATCAGCGGCTTATTACCTTGCCGCCCGATAGCGAGGTGACTGGGCGCGGTATTGCCGAGGCGGTGATGTGCTCGGTGGCGCCAGCCATATCCAATGCGATTTACGATGCCGTGGGCGTGCGTTTTCGGGAGCTGCCGATTACCCCCAGCAAGGTGCGAGAGGTGCTAAATGGCTGATATTGAATTTAGTGTGAACGGCCGGGCGGTCAGTGCGGGAGCGGAACTTGCCGAGCTGCCATTGGTGGATTATTTGCAAGAAGACCTCGGCCTGACGGGGACCAAGTTTTGCTGTGGTATTGGTGTGTGTCGAGCGTGCACGGTGACGGTAAAACGCTATAGCGGTGCGCCATTGGACGTGCTGTTGGCCTGCTCCACACCGCTGTCGCAGTTGCAGGGGGTGTCGGTTTACACGGTGGAGCAGTTGGCCAGTGGCGGCAGCTTGCACCCACTGCAGTCGGCAATGCTAACCGAGTTTGCTTTCCAGTGCGGTTACTGTACACCGGGGTTTTTGATGGCGGCCACGGCACTCTGGGATCGCCTGGCGGCTCAGCCGATACCCGCCGATGAGCTTGATGAGGCGATTCAAATGGCAGTGGGTGAGCATATTTGCCGCTGCACCGGCTATGTGCGTTATCACACCGCGATAAAGCGAGCGATTACTGAGGCTGGGGGACTGCTGCGATGAGTCGTCAATCCTTCCTGCTGCTGTTGCTATTGGTGCTGGTGCTGAGTCTGCTGTGGATGGGGCCGAAGCGACAGCCGGCTTGCAACGGTGGCGAGTTGCCCTGCGAGGCTGACAGCCAAACCCTGGAGGACTACGGCGATATGTGCCGGCAGGCCATTGCCGATGTGCCGAGTTTCAGTTGCCTCGACGGGGCGATTATTCCGATTACGGTGAATGGTAAAGTGCCGGCCGAGTACCGTCCGAATATGGATTGCGATTGGCCGCCGCTGTTGCCACTGGGGGAAGAGGGTCGGCCGGGTGAGCAGGGCCAGTGCATTCCCTTTACACGGGTGTTGAATTTCTCGCAGGGCGAGCGCCAGATTGTCGCGGCATGCCGGCAGAAAATTATCCGCAGCGCCGAGAGTGTCAGCTTTGATGAAATTGATATCATCGCGCACAACGCCCTTGACGGCAGCACCTGTTGGTTTCAGGCAAAGGGAACGAATGATCAGCCTTTAGACGGCTCGAAAGTGCCGTCGCCCACGGCGGCTGTGGCGCCGCCGGGCTATCCCGGGCGCAGCGGGTTTTGGCGGTCGCCGGCTGCGGTGGCCGGCGACAACTGTGGGCTTTGTCATGACAACGACCCCTTTATGTACAGCCCCTATATCGGTCAGTTGTGGAATCGCCTGCCGACTAACCCCCTTGGTTATTATCGACACCTGGGCCAGGACTTTGCCCACTGGCCCACGGAGTCACTCAGCACCGCCAATAATGCCTGTGTGGGCTGCCACCGCATAGGTGTGGCCTTTACCAGTGGCTTGGGCACCAAGCAGGCGGTGGGCATGGCGCAGATTGACAACGCCGATGCCCGGGCGCAGCGCTACCCGCAAAGTCACTGGATGCCGCCGGGCAACTTCCATTCGGCAAGGCAGTGGCAAACGATTTATCGGCAATCGGTTGAAGAACTTATCGCCTGCAATAAGAACCTGCAATTACCCAATTGCATTGTCACGCCGATTCCGAGCTTGCGCTGATGTCGCCAGGGAGGCCGCTTCAGGCGGCCAAGCCGACGGCGGTGGCTTGCATGGCCACGAAGCCGGATAGATTTTCAATACGCGCTATCCAATGGCGAATATTGGGGTAGTCCTCGAGTGAAACACCGCCCTCAGGGGCGTGAGCGATATAGGTGTAATTGGCGAGATCTGCGATGGTCGGCTGAGACGTGGCCAGCCAATTGCGGCCGTCAAGATGTGCTTCTAGCACCTTGAGTAAGGCGTGCGAGGCGGTGATCAAGGCACTGTGGTCGAGTTGTGCGCCAAACAATTAACCAGCCACGCTGCGGCCGGTCCGTTTGCAGGGGCGGCTTATTGCACGCTGGACTTCGGTCTGTTTGCCATCTATCCGCACCGCCGTTATTTGGCGAAGAAGGTGCGTTGCTTTATTGATTTCTTGACGGATCGTTTTGCGGAGCATGCTAGCGGCGTTAGCATTAGCTGTGGTGATGAGCCGAGTAAAACAGGCCACCGGTGGCCGAGAACTGCGGTAGAATTGCCCTACAGTCACTCTCTCTCGGTAGGCCTGTGCACAACGACGAATATTGGATGACACGCGCCCTTGAGCTGGCGCAGCAAGCCCAGCAGCGCAATGAAGTGCCGGTCGGCGCGCTGATTGTGCGTGACGGCCAGTTGTTGGGGGAAGGTTTTAACCAACCGATTTCGAGTCGCGATCCCAGTGCCCATGCGGAAATTGTGGCACTGCGCCAAGCGGCGTTGACCGCCGACAACTACCGGCTGCCTGGTGCGACCTTGTATGTGACCATCGAGCCCTGCGCGATGTGTGCCGGCGCGATTGTCCACAGTCGCATCGCGCGCCTCGTTTATGGCGCGGCCGAGCCCAAGGCCGGGGCAGTATGCAGTCATTTGCAGTTGTTTGAGCAGCCGCAAATGAACCATTTGGTGGTGTGGCAGGGTGGCGTGTTGGCCGAGCAGAGCAGCGCTTTAGTACAGGCCTTTTTCAGCCGCCGTCGCGCCGAGAAAAAGGCGCAACGCGCCGCCGCCAAAGCCGATGAAGGCGGGGTTTAGAACCCCCCTGTGCCTTTAGGGGCTGCGTTCAATACTGCAGCGCAGAGCGTCCATATACAATTGGGCACACAGCGCGCCGGCTTCGGTGTGTTTGCCAAACCATTTCTCTTCGCGGCCATGGCCGCCGATCACCGCGCAGGCATCGGTGCCAGTGCCGGTGGCAATCTTGCCGCTGCGCGGACTGCGAATATCCAGCTCTTGTAATACGGCGGCCTTGGCTTCGCTGAGTAGACCGTGCAGTTCTACCATGCTGGCGACCGGCAGCTTCAGGTCGGTGATCAGTACACTGTTTATGGTGCCAATACTGGGGCCGTGGTCGGCTTGCCAGTCGTAGGGGTCACCGGCGCGGCGGGCGTTGCTCAGGCCACAGCTGACAAATATTGCAACGGCGGCGCCGTGCAAGTTCGCTTCGCGGTGGCGCAGCGAATTCATGGAGGCGGCGGTCATCAGCCCCACGCACTGTTCGGCCAGCTGCTGTTGTTGCGCGGCTTGGTACAAGCTTTGCTCCGGGGTGAGTAACGGTGCGGGGGTGTCGCTGCCAACACGCAGGTTCAGTAGTGAGCGGGCTTGGCACAGCCCGCCGTTGAGTACTGCGGAGCTTAGACAGGGGCGTGGTTGTGGCCACTGTAAGCTGAAATAGTCGGCGGTTTTTCGCCACTGCCAATCGGCCATAGTGAATCTCGGTGAATATTGCTCTGGCCATTGTAAGCCAAGTGCTAGTGCGCGCTCAGCAAAAATAGGCCGAAGTCTCCGCGCCGGTCCCGCCAGTGTTGCGTCAGCTCGAGCCCGGCGCTGGCGGCCATCTGGGCTATGCTCTGGGCGGTGTATTTATGCGAGTTTTCGGTGTGGATAGTTTCATCGGGGCGCAGCTGAAAGGTTTTGCCAGCGATGCGCACACGCTGTTCGCGGCGGGCGACCAGATGCATTTCGACACGTTGCAGCGCCTCGTTAAACACCGCGCGGTGGCCGAAGCCGTGCTCGATATCAAAGTCGGCATCGAGTTCGCGATTAATGCGGCGCAGGATATTTTTATTGAATTCGGCGGTAATGCCCTCGGCGTCGTCGTAGGCGGCCAGCAGGCGTTGTTGGTCTTTGATCAAGTCGGCGCCGAGCAGTACGGCGCCGTTGTCGCCGGCTAACTGGCGCAGTGAGTTGAGTACGGCAATCGCCTCGCCGTTGGCAAAATTGCCGATGGTCGAGCCGGGGAAGAACACTAGGCTGCGCTGCTGGTTGCGGCGTTCGGCGATGTCGGCAAGGCAGCGGCCGGCGGTAAAGTCGCCCGCTACTGCCTGTACATCCAGTTGGGGGAAACGCTGGCGCAGGCGCTTAACCGCCGGTTTGAGGGCGGCCAGGGAGATTTCCAACGGCAGGTATTGGCGAATTTGTGGCGCGGCGGCGAGCAGCAGTTGAACTTTGCTACAGCTGCCGGCGCCGGGTTCGATAATTGCCCGGTAGGGGCTGAGTGCGGCGGCGATCGCCGCGCCGCTGTCGCGTAAGATGGAGAATTCGGTGCGCGTCACATAGTACTCGTCCAGGGCGCAGATCTGTTCAAACAGGGCCGAGCCGCGGGCGTCGTAAAAATATTTGCAAGGCAGGGTTTTTTGCGGCTGCTGCAGGCCGGCGATAACGTC
>NZ_JBFIGO010000073.1:0-15108 GCF_041602295.1 Spongiibacter sp.
ACTCCCGAGCAGGCTGCGGCGAGTATTCTCGGCGCGGTACAGCGTCGCCGTCGCCGCTTGCTGATCGGTATGGATGCGAAGTTTTTGGATCTCTTTCAGCGGTTTTTCCCAGCCAGCTACGACCGCTTGCTGGCACCATTTTTACGTTTTGGATAGAGCGTGCTTTGGGCTGCTTTGCAGCCCCTTTTTTTTCTTGTGATCTTCTCTGTACCTTCTTTTATTCTCTTCTGGCTATTCCCCCGCAGTTTTTCCCGATTTAGCGACTTGCTGCTATGCTGGCGCGCACAGCAAACAGAGGGCGGTTCATGGGCAGTGCGAGTCAACTTGAGGCCTCGTGGCAACAGCAGCTTGGCGGTGAGCTTGAGCAGAATTACATGCGTGAGCTGGACGGCTTTTTGCGCCTGCGCCGGGAGCAGGGGGCGGTCATTTTCCCGCCGGTATGTCAGTGGTTTGCCGCGCTCGATAGTACGCCCTTCGACAAGGTCAAAGTGGTGGTGTTGGGGCAGGACCCCTACCATGGGCCGGGGCAGGCCCACGGCCTCAGTTTTTCGGTGCCGGCGGGGGTCGCTTTGCCGCCATCGCTGGTTAATATCTTTAAAGAATTACAGCAAGATCTGGGTGTGAATGTTCCCGAACACGGTAATTTGCAGCACTGGGCGGACCAGGGGGTGTTGTTGCTTAACACCGTGCTGACCGTCGAACAGGGCCAGGCCGGCGCTCATCAGGGGCGCGGCTGGGAGCGCTTTAGCGATGCGGTGATTCGCGCCCTCAATGAGCGGCGCGACGGGCTGGCGTTTCTACTGTGGGGTGGCCATGCTCAGAAGAAGGGCGCGGCTATCGATGCCCGACGCCATCTGGTGCTGAAAGCGCCACATCCTTCCCCGTTGTCGGCGTACCGCGGTTTTTTCGGCTGCCGACACTTCTCCCAGGTCAATCGCTACCTTGAGCAGCGCGGCGAGGCGGCCATAGATTGGCAGTTGCCGCCACGGTAGCAAGGAGGCTTATTCGTTGTTGAGCTCGGGCAGGGCGTAGGGTAAGTCGATAAGCCGCAGGGCTTGCGCGCTGTCGGCCGTGTGAATACTTCCGCTCAGTGCCGTGACGCTGAGCACTGCCAGTAGTACGCTGTGTGTGCCCTCGGCTTGGATGGCGACGATATTGCCAATGCTTTGCGTCTCGTCGTCGACAAAGAGCTCGCTACCTGGCGTGGCGTTAACCGGGCCATCCAGTTCGGCGGCATACAGGCGACGTTTGAGTTTACCTCGGTACTGCATGCGCGCCACGACCTCTTGCCCGGTGTAGCAGCCTTTCTTGAAATTAATGGCGCCAGTCAGCTGGTAATTCAGCTGTTGGGGGAGGAATTGGTCTTGAATCGCCGCGCAGACGTCGGCGGTGCCCGCGCGAATACAATCTTTTTCCCAGTTGTTGCCATTGATAATGGTGGCGGCGTTACTCAGCGCGGGCCACTGCGCTGCGGCTTGCGCGTCGCTAAGCCAGCATTCGAAGCGCTGGCCGTCGCTGTCCAATTGCAGGATTACGGTGTCGGGACTCGGGCTGTATGCGGCTAGGGGCCCGGCGGGCACACCACCAAACAGTTGCTGAAGGCGGGCCTTTGCCGCGCTGCCCTTTACCCCAATGACGTGGTGCTGGCGAGCTTGGCTGCTGATGTTGGCTTTGGAAAACACAATATATTTGTTCAGCAGCGCGCGGCTGCTTTCACAGATATCGCTGCGCATTCGCAGCAGGGCGCAATCGTCGCTGGGCAGCAGTCCTATAAAGCTGCTCAACACACGGCCTTTAATATTGCAGCAGGCGCCGCGGCTGGCCTGTTCGGCGTTAATTTGCTGCCAGTCGCAACTGGTTTGGCCCTGCAGAAACTTGCGGCTGTCGGCGCCGTCGAGCCGTAAAAAATCGTAATGCAGCAGAGGGCTAACAGCCAGCTCGCTGGCTGCGCAGGCCGCACCACTTTGCCAGAAGCCCTGGTTGTCGATGCTGTGGTCGGGAAACTGGGTGTTTAGCAACTGCTCAAATATACTCATAGATTCCGTGTTGCCGGCGCGCCGGCGCTGTAAAACAGTGGATGTGCTGTGTGGGACTGCAATGTCGGGCCCCGATCGCGGTATACTGACGGTTATTCTGGCGCCAGAGCGATCTGCATCCGGCGCGTCATTCAGTGCAGTGGAAAATAATGCTTTCGGAAAACGAGATCAAGCGAATTTACTGGGGCTGCCGCCGCGGCATGCTCGAACTGGACCTGGTGATGGTGCCCTTTTTTGAGCAGCGTTTCCGCGAACTTGATGAGCGCGACCAACAGCGCTTTGTCGACCTGTTGGAGTGTGAGGATACCGAGCTTTTCCAGTGGTTTCTCGGGACCTCCAGCCCCGACGACCCGGAGCTGGCGAGTATTGTAAATGATATCAACGCATTTTGCCGGGCCGCTAAAGCTTGATCTGCGGCCGTCACGGCTGCTGTGTTCGGGCTTTGCCCTGATATCCTTGTGCTGTCTATGGTTACTGCCGTCGTTGCAGCCGGCCTTGGCTAGTTATGGCGCAAGCGCACTGCAGTCGCGTTGGCTGGTGCTGGCAATGCAGGGCCTGCTGGTCGCCTATGCTGGCGGGGTGTTGTACCAATTAAGGCGGGGAGAGCGCATGGGCCGGGCCTCTCTGCGCCTGGCAGCGGGTGGTTGGCGGCTTGTCAGCGGCGGCGCGGAGCGTCCCGTTGTGGTCGAATTTAGCTGTGTCAGCCGCTTTCTTGTAGTGCTGTCTATTGAGGGGCAAGGTCGGCACTGGCGGCTGCCGGTGTTGGCGGATCAACTTGATGTTGAGCATTTTCGGGCGCTGCGCAGGGTGGCGCTGCACGGGCGCAGCGGCATTTAGGCTAGCCGCCACGGGGCTGGAAATTGCTGGGTATCAGAATGGTGTCGCGGGCAGTTTCCAGGCAGTCGGGGTAATCCAGGGTGTAGTGTAGGCCGCGGCTTTCCTTGCGTTGCATGGCGCTGTGAATAATCAGTTCGGCGACCATCGCCAAGTTGCGCAGCTCCAGTAGGTCGTTGCTAACTTTATAGTTCGAATAGTATTCGTTGATTTCCTGCTGTAGCAGTGCCGCGCGATTGAGTGCCCGCTGCAGGCGCTTATTGGTGCGTACGATGCCGACGTAATCCCACATGAAGCGTCGCAATTCGTCCCAGTTGTGGGAAATGATCACGTCCTCGTCGGAGTCGGTGACCATGGATTCGTCCCAGGGGGGGGCAATATGTGGCTCACCCAGTGTATCCAATTGGGTGTTGATATCGGCGGCGGCCGCGCCGCCATATACCAGGCACTCGAGCAGTGAGTTGCTGGCCAATCGATTGGCGCCGTGCAGGCCGGTAAAAGCGGTTTCGCCGATGGCGTAGAGTCCGTCAAGGTCACTGCGGCCGCGCTGGTCGACCATGACACCCCCACAGGTGTAGTGTGCCGCGGGTACTACGGGAATGGCTTCGCGACTGATGTCGATGCCCAGCTCCAGGCAGCGCGCCTTGATTGTCGGGAAGTGTTCGAGCAGGAAATCGGGGGATTTGTGGCTGATATCAAGGTAAACGCTGTCGCTGCCCAGGCGCTTCATTTCGTGGTCGATGGCGCGTGCCACAATATCTCGCGGGGCGAGTTCGCCGCGCTCGTCGTAGCGGGGCATAAAGCGCTCGCCGCGGGCATTGAGCAGCTTGCCACCTTCACCGCGAATCGCTTCAGTAATTAGGAAGGACTTCGCTTTGGGGTGGTAGAGGCAGGTGGGATGGAATTGGTTGAATTCCATGTTTGCCACCCGGCAGCCCGCCCGCCAGGCCATGGCGATACCGTCGCCGGTCGCGCCGTCGGGGTTGGTGGTATACAGGTAGGCCTTGTTGGCGCCGCCGGTGGCCAGTACCACGGCCTTGGCATGGAACAATTCGACGTGCCCGCTGTCTCTGTTGAGCACATAGGCACCTTGGCAGCGCGCATCGTGTACCACCAGGTCAATGGCGACATGGCGGCGAAATATCTCAATATTGTCGTGCTCTAGGGCGCGGGCGCTGAGTGTGGTGGACACCGCTCTGCCTGTGGCGTCGGCCGCGTGGATAATACGCCGCTGGCTGTGGCCACCTTCGCGGGTTAGGTGGAGTTCGTTGCTGTCGTTGTCGTAGCGGCTGAATTGCACGCCCTGGGCCAGTAGCCAGTCAATGCTGGCGCTGCTGTGGCTGACCGTAAAGCGCACGGCGTCTTCATGGCAAAGTTGGCCGCCGGCGGTGAGTGTGTCGGCGACGTGGGCGTCGATACTGTCGTTTTTATGCAGTACGGCGGCGATGCCGCCCTGCGCCCAGTATGTGGCGCCCTCGTTCAATTCGCTTTTGCAGAGCACAGCGATGCGTGCGCGGTCGGCAAGTTGCAGGGCCAGCGATAGGCCTGCGGCTCCACTGCCAATGACGAGTACGTCGTGGGCGTGATAATGACTCATTGCGGGCGTTTGCTCCTGGGGCGGTCCGGCGATACTATGCCGTCGGAGATTCAGAGGCGCAAAGTATACTGGTAGCTGCGCTGCAGACCAACACGCTAGCGCTTGAGCGCGACAGTTTAAGGAAAACAATGAGAGAACTTCTGCACAGCATCAGGGTCTACTGGACAGATGCCGCTGAGCCTCTATCAGCGAGGGCCTATGAGCCAGTCTAATCTGACGGATCAGCAGCTGGTTGAGCGGGTACAGCAGGGCGATAAACGCGCATTTGATCTACTAGTACTTAAATATCAGCATAAGATTTTTGGGTTGATATCTCGCTACGTTAAAGACAGTGACGAAGTGCAGGATGTTGCTCAGGAGGCTTTTGTGAAGGCGTATCGAGCACTGCCTAAGTTTCGCGGTGACAGCGCTTTTTATACCTGGCTCTACCGTATAGCAATTAATACCGCCAAAAATTATTTGGTGGCACGTAATCGCCGACCACCGGGCAGTGATGTCGATGTTGCCGATGCTGAATATTTTGAGGGGCCATCTGCCCTGAAGGACATTGAAACGCCAGAGAACCGTCTTTACGGCGATGAATTAAAACGCGTAGTGCAAGACGCTATTAAAACCTTGCCTGAAGATTTGCGCGCGGCGCTAACTCTTCGCGAGTTTGATGGTCTGAGCTATGAAGACATCGCGGCAGTGATGGATTGTCCGGTGGGTACTGTGCGGTCGCGGATATTCCGTGCCCGGGAGGCTGTAGATAGTCGGGTGAAAGCCCAGATGAGTGGCGAAGAGGTGTGAGTATGAAGGAAACAGTCAGAGAATCTCTATCTGCGCTAATGGACGGCGAAGCCAGTGATATGGAATTGCGCCGCTTGTTGCGTTCCGGCGATACCGAGCTGCGCAAAGAGTGGGCCGCGTTTCACCGCAATCAACAGCTGATGCACGATGGCGAGCTGGCGTTTGCTGAGTTAGATGTTTCCGAGAGGGTCATGGCGGCGATTGACCAGCAGCCGGCGCTCAGAAGTAGTGGGGGTTGGCGGCAGGCGCTGACGGGCGTGGCTGTGGCGGCTAGTGTGGCAGCGGTGGTGGTGTTTGCCGGCAGTGAGCGCATGCTCGGTGGTGATAAGGTCATGTTTGCCGCTGCTAAAGAGGGAGAGGCCGCGGTGAGCGGGGGGCGTGTGTATCCGGCGCAGATGTCACCGGCGACGGGAGGTGTTGCCGTTAATGCCACTGCGACGGCTATCCCGAGTATGAGCCCTGCGGTGCGCAGTGATGCCGACAAGCGTTTTGACACGCTGTTGCGCAAGCATACTGAGCGGGCGTCATTGAATAGCGGTCAGGGTTTTGTATCCTATGCGCGGGTGGTCTCTCAGGAGTCAAAATAAGGTGCATTGTCGTGTAATGCTGGTGGTGCTGGCATTGAGCTTTGCTCAAGGTAGTGTGGCGGCGCAGGCTACCGCGGCAGATTGGCTGGCGCGCATGGTGGACAGTCACCGGACGCTGAATTACCGCGGCGTGGTGACTTATAAGATCGACGATCAGTTGAACAGTTTTAAAGTGAGCCACAGTGTTCGCGGCGGCAGAGAGTACGAGGCGCTGGAGATGCTGGAGGGCGGCGAGTCGGAAGTGATTCGCGAGGGGCACGATGTGAATTGTGTGCATCCCGGCCCAGAATTGCTGCGCTTGTTGGTAGTGAACCCTTCTGATGCGCGCAGCTTGCAACAGTTGTACAGCCTATCTGTGGGGGATAATTTAACCGTGGCTGGTCGCGATGCTGTTGCAATGCGAATTGAGCCGCGAGATGTTTACCGTTTGGGGTATCGCTTGGCCCTGGATCGAGAAACGGGCTTGTTGTTGCGCTCGGAGATCATTAACAAAAACGATAAAGTGCTGGAGCGTTTTGAGTACGTCGTGTTGGACCTCAGTGCTGGTGACGGGGAGCAGGGCGACGCAAATGCGAAGCGGGTGGCCCACAGTCGCTCAGCAGATGACTCTAATTCGTCGCCGCGCGACTGGCAGTTGTCTTGGTTGCCGCCGGGTTTTACGCCGCTGCGCGGCGCTGATCAGCAGAGTATCAGTTATACCGACGGTCTGGCGGTGTTTTCCGTTTTCATTGAGCCCCTGGCGCCGGATCAGCCATTTTCCGCTGACAGTCACCTGCGCAGGGGCGCCTCGGTGAGTTATTCCACGGTGCTCAAACAGCATGGGAAGCTCGTGTCGGTAGTAGGGGAAGTGCCGATGCTGACAGCTCGTCAGGTAGCTAGGTCGGTGACCTGGGGGGCGCCATGATCTGTGAGCGTGGCCGTGTTGTCGCCGTCGAGGAGACTGCGCTGTGGGTAGAGACCATTTCGCAGAGTAGTTGCTCAAGCTGTGCCGCCAAGAAGGGCTGTGGGCAGGGCCTGATGAACAGTTTGCACGATGGTCGCCGGAATCAGTTGCGGGTGGCGCTGGATGGTCAGTCGGCGTCCCGTTTTCCGGTGGGTTGCGATGTGGATATTGCTATTCCCGAGACGGCGCTGCTCAGTGGTGTGTTTATTGTGTATTTGTTGCCGCTGCTGAGTATGATGGGCGTGATGATGGCCGTCGCACATTTTACCGCTAGCGATAAACTGGCTGCGCTGGGCGCCGCAGGCGGTCTGCTGCTGGGGCTGCTACTGGTTCGCCTGCACGCCGCCGTCAGCCGCGACAAGCGAGGCTTCCAGCCGCGGATATTGGGCCTGCATCGCGATAACGCAGCACAAGCCTTGCAATTTTCTGAGCCCAACTAGGCGGCGCCACACTCCCCGTCGACAATACACATAGCCTAGATATAGGGCTTTGCGATACAATCGCGCCCTAATTTTCCTCAACGGCCTTGTCCCGGGGTTTTGCCAAACGTGCCTAGTCTCGATCGAATTCGCAACTTTTCAATTATCGCCCACATCGACCATGGAAAATCGACCCTCGCGGATCGGTTTATTCAGCATTGCGGCGGCCTTGCCGAGCGTGAAATGGCTGAACAAGTCCTCGATTCTATGGATATCGAGCGTGAACGGGGCATTACTATTAAAGCCCAGAGCGTCACGCTCAATTACCAAGCCAAAGATGGCAATACCTACCAGCTCAACTTTATCGACACGCCCGGACACGTGGATTTTTCCTACGAGGTGTCGCGCTCGCTGGCGGCCTGTGAAGGTGCCCTGTTGGTGGTGGATGCCGCGCAGGGCGTCGAGGCCCAGTCCGTGGCCAACTGCTACACGGCGATTGAGCAGGGGCTTGAAGTACTGCCGATTCTCAACAAGATGGACTTGCCGCAGGCCGACCCCGATCGGGTAAAGCAGGAAATTGAGGAAATTATCGGCGTCGATGCCAGCGAGGCGGTGCCGGTCAGTGCGAAATCGGGTTTGGGGATCGAAGATGCCCTGGAGCATTTGGTTGCCAATATTCCGGCGCCTGAAGGTGACCCGGATGGCCCACTGCAGGCGTTGATCATCGACTCCTGGTTCGATAACTACCAGGGCGTAGTCTCGCTGGTGAGGGTTAAGAACGGTACCCTGCGCAAGGGTGACAAGGTCATTAGTAAGTCGCTGGGCAAAGCGTATAACGTGGATGTGGTGGGTATTTTTACCCCCAAACAGACCAATACCGGGGTGCTGCGCGCCGGTGAGGTCGGGTTTTTGATCGCCGGTATCAAGGATATTTTAGGCGCCCCAGTGGGCGATACCTTTACCCATGCCAGTACCCCTGACGTGGCGGCGCTGCCGGGCTTTAAGCAGGTGAAACCGCAGGTCTATGCGGGGCTGTTTACCGTGTCTACCGAGGACTACGAGGACTTTCGCGACGCATTGGGCAAGTTGACGCTGAATGATGCCTCGCTGTTCTACGAGCCCGAAACCTCTGATGCCTTGGGTTTTGGCTTTCGCTGCGGTTTCCTCGGCACGCTGCACATGGAGATCATTCAGGAGCGTCTGGAGCGTGAGTACGACTTAGATTTGATTACTACCGCGCCGACGGTAATTTATCAGGTGCTTAAGAAAAACGGTGAAGAGGTCATGGTCGACAACCCCTCGGCCATGCCGGATCCGGGTGAGGTGGATGAGACCCGCGAGCCGATCGCGAGAGTGAATATCCTGGTGCCGCAGGAGCACCTGGGCAATGTAATGACCTTGTGCTCAGAGAAGCGCGGCGTACAAATTGATATGCAATTTCTCGGTCAGCAGGTGTCGTTGACCTGGGATATCCCCATGAGTGAAGTCGTTCTGGACTTCTTTGACCGTCTGAAGTCGGTGAGTCGCGGCTTTGCCTCACTCGATTACAGCTTTGAGCGGTTTGAAGCGGCTAACCTAGTAAAACTCGATGTGTTGATTAACGGTGATCGCGTTGACGCACTCGCGATGATTGTGCACCGGGACTTTGCCCATTCACGGGGCCGCCTGTTGGTGGAAAAAATGAAGGAACTGATTCCCCGGCAAATGTTTGATGTTGCGATTCAAGCCGCGATAGGCGGCCATGTCATCGCCAGGCAGACAGTGAAAGCCCTGCGCAAAAATGTGACAGCGAAGTGCTATGGCGGGGATGTGTCGCGCAAGCGCAAGTTGCTCGAAAAGCAAAAAGCAGGGAAGAAGCGTATGAAGCAGGTGGGTAATGTGGAAATCCCCCAGTCTGCATTCCTCGCGGTGTTAAAAGTTGACGGATAAGGGGTTGTAGGCTGCATGGTCAATCTGATTTTGCTGTTTGTGGCGGCGGTGTCGCTGTGTGTGTGGTTGCTACAGGAAGTTAAGGGGCGTCGTCAAATACACACCGCCTTGCAGTGGTGCGCCGAGAAGAAAACCGCTAGTGACGCCGGTTCGCTGCGCCAGCAAGTGCTGCCCGCGTGGCTGGAGTGGAGCTATCGGCTGGTGGCGCTGTTGTGGCTGGTGTGGGTTGTCAGTGTGGTGATGGTGAAAGATGGTGATTTCGCCTTGGCGCTGGTGGTGTTGACCGCGCTGGCGGGGGTGATTGCCGGTCTTGACCGTTTCGTCTTTGAAAAGGCCCGCCAAGCGTTTGTGGAGGCCGGCAATGTGGCGGTGTACATCACCTATTTTGTGAAACAGGAGCAGGATAGTCTGAAGCGCGAGTTCGGTGGAATGTTGCCGATCGCGGAAAATGCCCGGTCGTTCTTTCCCGTTTTACTCGTGGTATTAGTGCTGCGTTCCTTCGTTGTGGAGCCATTCCAAATTCCATCAGCATCGATGGTGCCGAGTTTGGAAGTTGGCGACTATATATTGGTCAACAAATTTAACTATGGCCTGCGTTTGCCGGTGGCCGGCAATAAAATTCTCGAGGTGGGGGAGCCTAAGCGCGGTGATGTGATGGTATTTTTCCCACCGGGAGACAGCCGCTATTTTATTAAACGTGTTGTCGGTCTACCGGGTGACGAACTGCGTTATGTGAATAAAAAGCTCTATGTGAATGGCGAGCTGGTTCCCCATACATTGGTGGCGGAAGTGCCGCCGCTGCAACCGGTGACCCAGGTGATTCGCGAGGATTTTGGTAACGTGGATCATTTGATCCATCACGATAAACGCATTTATCGCGGCGATTTTGTCACTACCGTGCAGCCGGGCCACTATTTTATGATGGGCGATAACCGCGACAACAGCAGCGATAGTCGTGTGTGGGGGCAAGTGCCAGAGGAAAACATAGTCGGCCAGGCCTTCGCAATCTGGATGCACTGGCGCGGCCTGTCACAACTGCCCAGTTTTGACCGCGTAGGTCGCATACGTTGATAGCTAGGAGATAAGGATAATGAGACAAGCTCAACAAGGAATGGGGTTGCTTTCAGCCGTCATGCTGCTCGGTGTGGCGATGATACTGGGCACTATGGTGATTAAGCTGGCGCCACTCTATATCGATTATTGGTCGCTAAGCCGGGTTATTACCGATGTGGTTGAGGACAGCCAGGGCGGGGAGGTAACGCCGGCCCAGGTGCGCCAAAAATTGGCTCGGCGCTTCGTGACCAACCGTATTGAGTCTATTTCGCTGCGAGACATCAAGATCAAGAATAACGATAAGGGTGTGCTGATTGATGCCACCTATGAAAAACGCGTACCGTTGTTCTTTAACATTGACGGTGTGGTGAAATTTGAAGAAGCCTTGTTTCAGGTAGAACGCTAACACCAATGTCTTCACTGCAATCACTTTGTGACATTCTGGGCTACCGTTTTGCTGATGAGGCTTTGCTTGAGCGCGCACTAACGCACCGCAGCTGCGCTGCGCAGCACAATGAGCGCTTAGAGTTTCTCGGCGATTCACTGCTGAATATGATTGTCAGCGATATTTTGTTTCGCCGCTTCGATGATTTGGATGAGGGTGAGTTGAGCCGCATTCGGGCGTCGTTGGTCAGTGGTAAAACACTGGCAAAAATAGCCTTAGAGTTGCAGCTTGGCGAGTATTTGCGCCTTGGCAGTGGCGAGCGCAAGAGCGGTGGTCAGCGTCGAAGTTCGACACTCGCCGACAGTGTTGAGGCAATTCTTGGGGCCGTTTATTTGGACGCCGGTATGGCGCAGTGTCGGGCCTGTGTAGAGCGCTGGTTTGGCTCGCGCTTAGGTGATATTGACCCCCGCGCCAGTCACAAGGATGCCAAAACGCGTTTGCAAGAATTTTTACAGGGGCGTCAGCAGCCCCTGCCTGAATACCGGTTGTGCGCTGCAGAAGGCAAGTCGCATCAGCAGGAATTTACCATTGCATGCCGGGTTTCCCTGCTGCACTCTGAAATCGTCGCAACCGGCAGCAGCCGGCGCAAGGCCGAGCAGGCCGCCGCAGAGCAGGTTCTGATCCTGCTGGAGAAACAGTTATGAATCAACCTACTGATGCGGTTCAACGCTGCGGTTATATTGCTATTGTCGGGCGGCCTAATGTCGGCAAGTCGACCTTACTCAACCATATCCTTGGTCAAAAGCTTAGTATCACCTCGCGCAAACCCCAGACGACTAGACACCGCTTGCTCGGTATTAAAACTGAGGGGGCTATGCAGGCGATCTACGTAGATACTCCCGGCCTGCATTTGCGTGATGAGAAGGCGATTAATCGCTATATGAATCGCACGGCGAGCGCGGCGCTTAAAGACGTCGACGTGGTGTTGTTCCTGGTGGATCGCGACCGCTGGACTGATGAAGACGATCTGGTGCTGGAAAAGCTGCGCCATGTCGACTGCCCGGTGTTATTGGTGGTCAACAAAATAGACCGTTTAAATGATAAGGGCGACTTGTTACCGCTGATAGAGAGCCTGGGCAAGCGCCACAGTTTTACGGAAATTGTGCCGGTGTCGGCATTGCGAGGTCACAATCGCGATGATTTGGAAGCGGTTATTCAGCGCTATTTGCCTGAAGCGATTCACCTTTTCCCGGAAGATCAGATTACCGATCGCAGTGAGCGTTTTCTCGCTGCAGAGCTTGTCCGCGAAAAAATTATGCGGCAGTTGGGTGAAGAAGTCCCTTACGCGATGACGGTAGAAATCGAGGAATTTAAGGTTTCGCCACGGCTGGTCGAGATCAGTGCGTTGATTTTGGTTGAGCGCCAGGGACAGAAGAAAATATTGATCGGCGAGGGCGGCAGCCGCCTGCGTCAAATTGGTACAGAGGCCCGCAAGGATATGGAGCGCGCTTTTGATAGCAAGGTTATGCTGCGCTTGTGGGTGAAGGTTAAGTCGGGCTGGTCCGACGATGAGCGGGCCCTGCGCAGCCTGGGCTACAACGATTTCGACTAAGTGATGACGGTGCGCGTTGACGCCCAGCCCGCTTACGTTCTCCACTTGCGTGCCTATCGTGACACTAGCGCTATTGTCGATGTAATCAGTCGCGATTACGGCCGTGTCAGTATTCTTGCCAAAGGCCTTAAAGGCCGCGCGAAAGGGCGCCAGCAGTGGCGTGGGGCCTTGCAATTAGGCAACTTGCTGCATATTAGTTGGCAGGGGCGGGCGGAGTTGAAACTGTTGACAGATGTGCAATTAAACAGTGACTTCCCGCTGCGGGGCGACGCCCTGTACTGCACTTTTTATATTAATGAACTGCTTGAGCGCCTGTTGCAGCCACTCGATCCGCAAGCGGAAATCTTTGATCTATACGGCCGCTGTTTGTTGGGCTTGTCGTCGGGGGCGGCGCTGGAGCCGACACTGCGTCGCTTTGAGCTGGCCTTACTGGACGCGCTGGGTTATGGCATTGATTTTAGCGGTTTGAGCGGTGGCTCCGATAACCGCTATATCTATGACAGTGAGCAGGGGTTTTGTCCGGCGCCGGCAAGTTTAGGCGATACGGCTTCAAGCTACCCGGCGGATTTGTTAATGCGCTTGGCTCTGGGCGAATTAGATGTCGCCACACTGCCCTTGGCCAAGCGCCTCAGTCGCCAGGCCCTGGCGCCCCTGCTCGGTGAGCGGCCGTTACAGAGTCGCAAGTTATTCTTGCGCAGGGGCTAGCCGAACAATACTTCCAGTTCGTGTTGGTGTTGCCATTCCAGTAATTCGTCAATGTGCGCCAGCAGGGTTTGGAAGGTTTCGCTATTGGCGGCAGGCTGCTGTTTCAGCTCGACTTCCAGTGCGATGACCGCTTGTTTTAGTGCCGGGACCCCGGTGTAGCAGCAGTTGCCTTTAAGACCGTGGTTTAATTCAGCGAGTTCGCTCCAATTCTGCGTTTGATGTGCATGGCAGAGTTTCTCGCGTAGCTCGGGCAATTCGGCCAGTAGCATTTCCAGCATACTTTGCGCGAGTTTTGGTCGCTGTTTAGACAGTGTCAGGCACTGGTGAAGATCGACCGGGCGGGGGATGCTGTCTTCGCTTGGGGGTTGCAGTAGGGATTCGCTCCCCTCGGCAGTGGCTTGTTCGCTCGATGGTGTTAAAAAGCGCGTCAACATACTGGCTAACTGGGCCTCATTGACGGGTTTGCTGAGATATTCGTCGATGCCGGCGTCACGCAGTTGCGCGGGGTCTTCCGGTGCCAGATAGGCGGAGATTGCAATGATCGGAGTGTGCTGGTTTTTACCGCGCTGCCGGATTTGCCGACTCGCGGCGATGCCGTCTAACTGTGGCATTTGGATGTCGATAAGAATGAGGTCGAAGCGCTGGTCGAGGCAATAACTTACCGCTTCGACGCCATTTTGGGCGCTGGTCGGCATGATGCCAAAGTCTTCGAGGAAACTCTTCAGAATGAGTAGGTTTGATGGATTGTCGTCGACGATAAGCAGCTGGTGGTTGCGAAAGTTGTCAAGCGGCTTGTCGGCGTTAGCGCTGGTGCCTTTGCTGAGGGCATCAAACAGGCGCACATGGGAAACCGGCTTGTTTAGCCAAATTCGGCCATCGTCTGCGCGGCTGGCATCGGCGTGCGGGCTGAGGATGATACTCGGGTGTTCGCCCTGGCAGGCTGGCAGCAATTGTGTTGTTTCTTCGCTGTCGAGGCTGATAATGCTGTAGTCACAGTCTTGGTCGATGTCGCGGAGATTGCGGCTGTGAATGACGCGTACGCCCCAGCTTTCCAGCAGCTCGCAGAGTGACAGGCTGTAGAGCTGGCTGCGGTCGTAAAGTGCGACGCTGCGGCCTTTTAGAGCGTCGAAGTCGCGCAGTTGCATGGCGTTGTTATCGACGGCCAAGCGCAGACTGAACCAGAAAGTAGAGCCGCGGCCCAGTTCGCTGTCTACCCCGACTTCGCCGCCCATTTCTTTGGCCAGTCCCTGAACAATAACTAAACCGAGTCCGGTGCCGCCATATTGGCGGGTCACCGATGCATCGGCCTGACCGAAGTCCCGAAAGATTTGCCTGCGTTGCTCACTGCTTATACCGATACCGCTGTCGCTGACCCGAAAAGTGAGGTTGGCGTATTCGCCGTCGCAGTCGTTGCAGAGGATGTCTAAGCGGACGTAGCCCGATGGGGTGAATTTTATGGCGTTGCTGAGCAGGTTGGTGAGCATTTGTCGCAACCGCAGCGAGTCGCCGAAAATGCTGCTGGGCGTGCCGCTTTGGATAAACAGCGCGAGGTCGAGGTTTTTTTCTGCGGCGCCCGGCGCCAGCATGATCAGGGTATCTTCGGCGAGTTCGCGAAGCTGCACGGGGGTTTTGTCGAACACCAGTTTGCCGGCTTCGAGCTTGGAGAAATCGAGGATGTCGTTGATGATGGTTAACAGATTGACAGCGCTGTTGCGGATCGTTTCAACGGCATCGCGTTGGCGCCCGTGAATATCGGCCTTGAGTAGAATGTTACTGAAACCGAGAATGCTGTTGAGCGGCGTGCGGATTTCGTGGCTGGTGTTGGCGAGAAATTCGGATTTTACGCGGCTGGCCGTCACTGCCTCGCGGCGCGCCAGGTCTAACTCAATATTCTGAATTTCCAGTGTTTCCAGCGTTTCGCGCAGGTCGCTATTGGATTGCTCTAGATTCAGCTGTAGCTCTTTTAACTCCCGGACCTGTGTAGCATTGAGTTGATTTAGCGCTTCGGCAAGATCGCTAAACTCATCGTTGCCGGGCATGTGAATATGCATATCGCGCTGGCCGTTAATCAGGCGGCGAATTGCGGTTTGCAGGGTGTGTAGATCGCGGCTGATATTGTTGTTGATGTAACCGAAAAATATGATGCAGGCCAGGATGCTCATGCCCAGTGACAGCGCGCCGGCCAGCAGGCTCTGATACTTTAGTAGCTGGTATTGGTG
>NZ_JBFIGO010000074.1:0-14581 GCF_041602295.1 Spongiibacter sp.
ATGGGCCCAGCCCAGTATAGGTTGGGAGGTGCCGGGCTGGCGTGAAAAAATGGCCCAAATAACGTGCAGTTCTTCTTCGCTGTCGATGAGCTGGAAGGGCTTGGCGGTGGTGATAGCGCTGATGTCCGGCAATGCCGTGGCCGGGCCGGCGTGGGTGATCAACTGGCGCTTGTGATTGTAGATACTCACCGCGCGCACGCCGTTTTCTTCCAGAGCCATCTGGGTGATGTTGGCGAGTTCGCTCTGGTGTTGATCGTTGAGCATATGGGCGGAGACTACGCTCAGTTGTTCGGCTGCGGCCTTGGCGCGCAGAGTGAGCAGCTGGCGGCTATCGGCAAGCTGCTGCTGGATGAGGTAGGCGCTGAAGCCGAGACAGATCAGCAATACCGGCATCAGGCCCATGAGGATGATGAGTTGTTTAAAACCGTAACGCCTGCGCATGATGAACTGGAGCCTTTGGCTGTGGCAATGCTATTATCATCGCCAAAAGTATCGTTGGCTGCCATAGTTGGGCAGCGTATAAGCCGAGTCTGCAAGGATATTCCGGCGTGTTCCTGTCGGGATTGCAGCTGAGGTCGGCACCTGAGGTTTTACCCCCATGAAAGAGTTTCCCACTATTGAGCAATGTATCGGCAACACACCTTTGGTGCGTTTACAGCGCTTGAACCCTAACAGTCGCAATACCATTTTACTAAAGCTCGAAGGCAATAACCCGGCCGGTTCGGTAAAAGATCGGCCAGCGATGAGTATGATAGCCCGGGCGGAGGCGCGGGGCGACATTAGGCCGGGGGATACCTTGATCGAGGCCACCAGTGGCAATACCGGGATTGCGCTGGCGATGGCGGCGGCGATACGCGGTTACAAAATGGTATTGATCATGCCCAGTCATATGAGCAGCGAACGCAAATTGGCGATGTCTGCTTACGGCGCAACACTGCTTGAAGTGAGTCAAGAAGACGGCATGGAAGGTGCTAGGGATTTGGCCTTGGCTATGCAGGCGCGTGGTGAAGGCAAGGTACTTGATCAATTTGCTAATCCTGATAACCCCCTGGCCCATTACGAGGGAACTGGGCCGGAGATCTGGCGTCAGACCGAGGGCCGTATTAGCCATTTTGTCAGTTCGATGGGGACCACGGGCACCATTATGGGGGTGTCGCGCTACTTAAAGGAGCAGAACCCCGAGGTGCAAATAGTCGGCCTGCAGCCGGAAGACGGCTCCAGTATCCCCGGCATTCGGCGTTGGCCAGAGGCCTACTTGCCGAGTATATATCAAGCGCCGCGGGTCGATAGGGTGATGGATATTGATCAGCGCAGTGCCGAGCTCACCATGCGCGCACTGGCTGAGCAAGAGGGTATTTTTTGTGGCGTGTCCTCGGGGGGCGCTGTTGCCGGTGCTCTGCGTTTGAGCGCCGAGTTAGATAATGCGTTGATTGTGGCTATTATTTGTGACCGTGGAGACCGCTATTTGTCGACGGGTGTGTTTGATGATGCCGGGCAGTGAGTGAACCTAGCGTTGGTGGAATTGAGTTGAAAGCATGGTAAAGGTCCGAGAGGATTACCCGCAGCAGGCTGATGGTCGCGTCGATATACCGCGCTGGCTGGATAGACTGTCTATCGATACCAGTGTTGTGGATAAGGCCGTGCTGTTGCAGGCGTTCACACTGGCCGAGCAGTGTGCAGGTCGCGCTGCGTCGGACACCGGTAAGGTGGATGATAGCGCCAGCAGTTTTTTTACGGCGCTGGAGATGGTCGAGATCTTGGCCGACCTGCACTTGGACCAGGATAGCCTGGTTGCCGCCACACTGTTTCGCGCGGTGCGTGAAAATCGCCTGTCACTGGCGGAATTGAAGCGCGAATTTGGTAGCTCAGTCGCCAAGTTGGTGGACGGCGTACTGGGCATGGCGGCGATATCCAGGGTAAATGCCGAACTTGATATTCCGGTACTGGGGCAGTCTGAGGCGCAGAGCGAGACGATACGTAAAATGCTTGTCGCGCTGGTTGACGACGTGCGCGTGGCGCTCATCAAGCTGGCTGAGCGGACCTCGGCAATACGAGCGGTCAAAAATCGCCCCGATAAGCGCTATCGGGTTGCGCGCGAAGTGTTTGATATCTACGCGCCATTAGCCCACCGGCTGGGGATTGGTCACATTAAGTGGGAGCTGGAAGATCTCAGCTTTCGCTATTTGCAGCCGTCGGCTTATAAGAAAATTGCCAAACTGTTGGATGAAAAGCGGCTGGACCGCCAACATTATATCGACGAAGTGATTACGTCTCTGACTGTGGCGCTCAAGGCAGACGGTATCGACGCGGATATCGCCGGGCGAGCCAAACACATCTACAGTATTTGGCGAAAGATGCAGCGCAAGGGCATAGGTTTTTCCCAAGTCTATGATATACGCGCCGTGCGGGTATTGGTGCCGGACATAAAGTCCTGCTACGCCGCGCTGGGCCTGGTTCACGGTTTGTGGCGCAATGTCCCCAATGAGTTTGACGACTATATTGCCAATCCCAAGGAAAATGGCTATCGCTCACTCCATACGGCCGTTATAGGGCCGCAGGGGAAGGTGTTAGAAGTACAAATTCGCACCCGTGATATGCATGAGGAGGCTGAATTTGGCGTGTGCTCACACTGGATGTACAAGGGCACCGACAAGTCTGCGAAAAGCTCTAATAGTTACGACGAGAAAATTGCGTGGTTGCGCCAGGTGTTGGATTGGCACGAGGAAAGTGGCAGTAGTAGTGATGTCGCTGAGCAATTTACCCGGGCGCAAGACCGCGTTTATGTGTTCACCCCTGATGGCCATGTGGTGAATTTGCAAAATGGCGCGACGCCACTCGATTTTGCTTACCATATTCATACCGAGGTCGGGAATCGCTGTCGCGGGGCCAAGGTGAATGGGCGCATTGTACCGCTGACCTACACCTTGAATACCGGCGAGCGGGTGGAGATTCTTACCGGTAAGGACAGTAAGCCACGCCGCGATTGGCTGCAGAGCAACCTCGGTTACTTAAAAACGAGCCGTGCGCGCACCAAGGTGCAGCACTGGTTTAGGCTGCAGGCCAAGGAAGATAATATTGCCGCCGGCCGCGCCCTGCTCGAAAAGGAATTTCGGCGCTTGGCGCTGAACAGCATCGATTATAAGTACATCGCAGACCAGACTCACTGTGCAAGTGTTGAGGATATGTATGCGGCGGTGGGATCGGGGGAAATCAGTACCCTGCAGGTGATTCGCCTAGCGAATCAATTGGCCGGTCACGATAACGAACAGCGCGATGAGCCGCTATTGCGCCTGCGGACGCCCAGTAAAAAGGGTAAAGATAGCAGTAAGGTGCGTATCAGTGGGGTGGGCAATCTGCTCACCCATTTTGCACGTTGTTGTAAGCCGCTGCCCGGTGAGGCGATTGCCGGTTATATTACCGTAGGCAGGGGCGTCAGCGTACACCGTCAGGACTGCAGCAAGTTATTGCAGCTGCAGAGCGTCGAGCCACAGCGCATTATTACGGTGGACTGGGAAGGCGACCAGGCCGATACCTATCCGGTGGATATTGAACTGCAGGCGTTCGATCGGCAGGGCTTGCTGCGCGATATCACCCTGCAGCTGGCCTCTGAAAAAGTTAATGTTATATCGCTGAATACCGTAACCGACACCCGCAATCATATGGCGACGATGAGTATTCGTTTGGAAATCAGCGATGTGGCGGCGTTGTCTGGGCTGTTGAACCGCTTGAATGGCCTGCCGAATGTTGTGGCCGTCAAGCGGGTAAGGGAAAGCTGATGCCTCGCTATACGCTAGATGATTTGCGGCAGCTGATGGCGCGTTTGCGCGATCCCAAGGACGGTTGCCCTTGGGATCTGAAGCAAGATTTTCGCAGTATCGTTCCCCATACGCTGGAAGAGGTCTACGAGCTGGCCGATGCGATCGAGAGTGGCGATACCGAACAAATCCGCCAGGAGATGGGCGATGTGTTGTTCCAGCTGATTTTCTATAGCCAGATTGCCGAGGAGCGTGGCGACTTTGAGTTTGGCGATGTGGTGGATGACATTACTCGTAAATTGCTGCGCCGCCACCCCCACGTGTTTCCCGACGGCAGTCTGGCTAGCCGCCGCGGTGAGGCCGCGCCGGATGAGGCGCTGATAAAGCGTCGCTGGGAAGAGATTAAGGCCGAGGAGCGCAACGGTCGCGAACAGACCAGTGTGATGGATGATATTCCCTTGGCGTTGCCGGCGACCAATCGCGCCGCCAAGTTGCAAAAACGGGCCAGCCAACTGGGTTTTGACTGGGACGGTGTCGACGAGGTGGTGGCGGCGTTGCACGACGAGCTGGACGAGTTGAGCCAGGCGATGTCGGCGGGCAGCGAGGAGGCGATTGCCGATGAGTTGGGCGATGTGATGTTCTCGGTGATCAACCTGAGTCGTCACCTCAACTTAGATGCCGAGACGGTATTGCGTGCCGCGGGCCAGAAATTTGAACGTCGGTTCCGCTTTGTCGAGGCGCGGGCGGCCGAGCGGGGTGGGGCCGCCGAACTGCCCGCCGAGCAGCTTGAGCAGTTTTGGCGGGATGCCAAGCGGCAGGGACTGTAGCGCCGGGCTCAGTGCTGATCTTTGCTGCGAAATGATGCTAAGTGTTTTTCGGTTAGGCTCAGGTATTTAGGGGTTGGCCCCACGTCTTCATATAGCGGGTCGCCCAGTTCGTCGGTGGCAACGATCTTGCTGCCTCTGATATAGGGCATGACGCTTTCAAGTTCGCTCAGTGCGGAGCTGAGCAGGTCTGAGATGAGCTCTTCGACGTGCCGCCGAGGGTAGAGTTCTGCCAGGGCTCTGAGCTTGGCGGCGTCCTCTACAGGCAGGCGTACTCGGTACTCGTCTTCGGTCAGTGCTCCGCTGGCAGTTTGTTCCCACAGTGATAACAAATCCCGTACTTTCATATCTCGATTCCTGTCATCAAAATAGTGAAGGTCTACAGCTTCATAGTAGCGCTGTTGCACAGAAATTGGCCAGTTTCGGGGCTGTGAATTCTACTACTGCCGGGGGCTGCCAAGAGGTGTTACAGTAGCAAGGCTATGCCCCTTAGACCTTGGTAGACTTGTACCTGGCCCTATTGCTGTGTATGGTTGGCGCCTTTAAATGCGGCCGACAGGGCACTTCTTTGGCTTCTGAAGCAGAAAACCTGCTTGCCTGATCGCAGCGCGGTGTAGTCTCACCTATGCCGGAGGCATTAGCCACCACAACTCAGGCACGCTGACAGCGCGCTGGCCGCAAGCCGTTTTTTTATCCTTTGGGAGTTTACGCATGCGCGTTATTTTGTTGGGTCCTCCAGGGGCCGGAAAGGGCACGCAAGCCCAATTCATTACCGAAAAATTTGGCATTCCGCAGATCTCTACCGGCGATATGCTGCGTGCAGCGGTCAAGGCAGGTAGCGAGCTGGGGCTGAAAGTCAAAGATATAATGACCAGCGGTGGTCTGGTATCAGATGACATTATCATTGCCCTGGTAAAAGAACGTATCGCTCAAGAAGACTGTGTAAACGGATTTTTGTTTGATGGTTTTCCGCGCACTATTCCCCAGGCAGAGGCATTGCAAACTGCCGGCGTTAACATTGACTACGTGTTGGAAATTGCCGTTGCCGATGAGGAGATTGTGACGCGCATGAGTGGTCGCCGTACTCACGAGGGCTCGGGCCGTACGTACCACGTGTTATACAATCCGCCCAAGCAAGAGGGTAAGGATGACTTGACGGGCGAACCGCTGATTCAGCGAGAAGATGACAAAGAAGATACAGTGCGCAATCGCCTTAACGTCTATCATGAGCAAACCAAGCCTCTGGTGGCATTCTACAGCCAGCTTAGCGGTGATGATGCGCCGCGGTATGCGTCCATCAATGGCGTTGGCACTGTAGATGAAATCACCCGCCGGGTACTTGAGGCTCTGCAGGACTAAAGGGCTGTTATAGCGGCGGTAACATGATAAAAATCGGCGCCCAAGGGCGCCGTTTTTGTTTGTTTGCTGAGCCTTTTTGAAGGCGTCAGATCCACCACCTAAATGCACGGGATGCAATTATGAAGTCAGCCTTGGTTTTTATTAATTTGGGTACACCCGATCGGCCCGATGCGGCGGGGGTGAGACGCTTCTTGCGTGAGTTTCTCTCTGATCGGCGGGTAGTCGAGGTGCCGCGATTAATTTGGTGGGTGATTTTATATGTGATTATCTTGCCTTTTCGCTCGCCGCGGGTTGCCAAGGCGTATCGGCAAATTTGGTTCGGCGATATTTCTCCTCTGCGCCATTTTTCGCAAAGCTTGGTTGGCGGCGTGGCCAGCAAGGTCGCGCAGCACTACCCCGATGCGGATATAGAGGTTCGCTTGGCCATGACCTATGGTCAGCCGAGTATCGATGCGCAAATTAGGTCGCTGTGCGACGCCGGTGTCGAGAACATATTGTTTGTTCCTTTATATCCTCAATACTCCGCAACGACGACGGCTGCGGCCCTGGATGCAATTAGCCGCAGTTTTTCTAAAGTTCGCGATATTCCCCAGTGGTCATGGCTGAAGAGCTACCATCGGCATCCGGCTTATATTGCGGCGCTGGGGGAGAGTGTGAAAGAACACTGGCAGAGTAATGGCAGAGCTGAGCGCCTGTTGATGTCTTTTCACGGTATTCCCAAGCGCAATGTCGAATTGGGTGACCCCTATGCTCGTGAGTGCGCGGATACTGCGAAAGCGCTCGCCGATTATTTAGGCCTTGAAGATGAGCAGTGGTTGCAAACGTTCCAGTCGCGGCTCGGTAAAGCCGAATGGCTGACACCCTATACCGATAAAACGCTAGCGGCTTTGCCTGGCTTGGGTTGTAAAAGTTTAGATGTGGTCTGCCCCGCATTTGCTGTCGAGTGTTTGGAGACCTTGGAAGAGATTGACGGTGAAGCGAAAGATATTTTTATCGATGCAGGCGGTGAGGTTTTCAACTATGTTCCTTGCTTGAATGACCGGGAATCTCATCAGCAGCTAATGTTGGAATTGTGCCGGCCATTTATAGAAAATCAGGTGTTGAGAGAGTCGTCCTAGTCGCTGCAGCATTCTTTTTTGGTGAGTGATTATTTTGCAATAATTTTGCGCTGGTTATTTTGTGTGCTATTTTTCATGTAAATAGCACAGTGCTGTTCGCCAAGGAGAATAAAAAATGCCACGAGCAAAACGCAAAGTCGTTACTGCAGCCAAAAAGAAAGCTGCTCCTCGGAAGTCTGTTGTCGCGAGTAGCGCTGCTGTTAAAAAAGCTGAGGAAGGATTGAAAAAAGTTGAGGCAATGTTGGCGCAAGAGCGCAAAGCTGTTGCTGCGGCAAAGTCCAAGCTGGATTCGGCTAAAGCGAAGGCAAAAAAATCTGCGAAGGCTGTCGATAAAAATGCGGCTAAACGCGCTGCTTCGGCAGCGAGTAAGGCAGGTGCGAAATTGAAGGCTGTACGAGTAAAAGTTGCAGCTGGTAAGGCTGCGCTGGCGGATGCCAAAATCATTACCAAGATTGGTGCCTCGGAAGCTGCGGTGCGTCAAAAAATGCAAGAGCGGGCTGATGCGCTCGCGAGCAAGGCTGATGCCGATCTCGCCAAGGCAGTGAAACAGTTCGAGCAGCGTTTCCAGAAAAAGCGCAAGGCGGAAGATAAGGCCAAGTTGGCGACCATCGAGCGTAAACTGGTGGCTAAGCACAAGCAGGCCGTTAAGCAGCTGACGGCTAAACTTTCCGAACCGGCGAAGGCGGCGGTTGCTAAAACATCGGCGAAGAAATCGCCAGCTAAGAAGGCAGCGGCGAGTAAGAAAAAAACGGCGGTCAAGAAGGCCGTAGCCAAGAAGAAGGTGGTGGCCAAGAAGGCCGTAGCCAAGAAAAAGGTGGCGGCCAAGAAAAAGGCGGTGACTAAAAAGCCCGCTGCCAAAAAAGGGGCGGTAAAGAAGGTCGCCAAAAAGGCCGTAGCCAAAAAAGCGCCGACGAAGAAAAAGGTAGCTAAACAATCGCCGGAGAAGAGTCCTGTGGCGCCGCCGGCAACTAGTACGTAAGTGAGGCTGGTGTCGATGACCGCGCTACGGCGCGGTTTTTTTTGTCCGCGAATTGCCGCCCTTGCAGCGACGATAAGCAATGCCCATAATAGCGGCCCATTTTTCGCGCCTGTTGCGGTTTTTCACGTGGCCTATCGTAGGGGCCACCACTGGTTAAGGATTAGTCATGCCTGTTGTAACTCTCCCCGATAATAGTACTCGTCAGTTTGACAAGCCGGTCAGCGTAGAAGCTGTGGCGGCAGATATTGGTCCCGGTCTGGCTAAGGCGGCGCTTGCCGGTCGCGTAGATGGCCGCCTGGTAGATACCAGCTATCTGATCGAGAATGATAGTGAGCTGGCGATTATCACCGACCGCGACGAAGAGGGCTTGGAAATTATTCGTCATTCAACGGCCCATTTGTTGGCGATGGCGGTGCAGGAGCTGTTCCCCGGGGCTCAGGTGACCATTGGGCCGACGGTTGAAGATGGCTTTTACTATGATTTTGCTTTTGAGCGCGCCTTTACTCCGGATGATTTGCTGAAGATCGAAGCGCGGATGGAAGAATTGGCCAGTCAGGACTTGCCGGTGCAGCGCCTCGTGATGGCGAGAGATGAGGCGGTCGAGCAGTTTGCGGCGATGGGTGAAGAATACAAGGTCGAGATTATTCGCGAATTGCCCGCTGGCGAGGAAATTTCCCTGTATAAGCAGGGCGATTGGATGGATTTGTGTCGCGGCCCCCATGTGCCGAGCACTGGCCGCCTTAAGGCGTTTAAGCTGACCAAGGTGGCTGGCGCGTATTGGCGTGGCGATCAAAACAATGCAATGTTGCAGCGCGTTTACGGCACTGCTTGGCCCAACAAGAAGGCGTTAAAGGCGTATCTGAATCGTATTGCTGAGGCGGAGAAGCGCGATCACCGCAAGGTGGCTAAGAAGCTTGATCTCTTCCATATGCAGGAGGAGGCGCCGGGTATGGTATTTTGGCACCCCAAGGGCTGGAGTATCTATCAGGCGATTGAGCAGTATATGCGCGACAAGCAGCGCAAGCATGGTTATCAGGAGATTAAGACTCCCCAGGTGGTGGATATCTCTCTGTGGGAGAAATCCGGCCACGCAGATAAGTTTAGTGACGGTATGTTCCGCCTGCAGGCTGATGAGCGTGAGTTCGCCGTCAAGCCGATGAATTGTCCCTGTCATGTCCAGGTCTTTAACCAGGGGCTGCGTAGCTACCGGGATTTGCCGCTGCGTTTGGCTGAGTTCGGGTCCTGTCATCGCAATGAGCCCTCGGGCTCCCTGCACGGGATTATGCGGGTGCGCGGCTTTACTCAGGACGATGCGCATATTTTTTGTGCGGAGGGCGATATCCAGCGAGAGGTGGCTGAATTTATCGATTTTCTCCACGATGTGTATGCTGACTTCGGCTTTAGTGAAGTGATTTATCGTCTCTCTACCCGCCCCGATCAGCGGGTGGGCAGTGATGAGGACTGGGATCGCGCCGAGCAGTCGCTGGCGCTGGCGCTGAACAGCAAGTCGTTGCCCTGGGAAGAGTTGCCGGGAGAAGGGGCATTCTACGGCCCTAAAATCGAGTTTTCGCTAAAAGACTGTATTGGTCGTGTATGGCAATTGGGAACCATTCAAGTCGACTTTTCGATGCCGGGGCGCCTGGGGGCCCAATATGTCGATGAGGCGGGTCAACGACGTACGCCAGTCATGTTGCACCGGGCAATTCTCGGCTCATTTGAGCGTTTCATTGGTATTTTGATTGAGCACTATGAGGGCGCTTTCCCGCTGTGGCTGGCACCGGTACAGGCGGTGGTGTGCAATATTACGGATGCGCAGGGCGAATATGTGTCAGAAATACAACAATTCCTACAAGATCGAGGGTTTAGGGTCGACTCGGACTTGAGAAATGAGAAGATCGGCTTTAAAATCCGCGAGCACACCATACAGAAGGTGCCCTACATCCTTGTCGTCGGTGACAAGGAAGTTGAAAATCGGACTGTGGCGGTGCGCGCAAGAGGTGGTAAAGACTTGGGCTCAATCTCTTTGGATGAGTTGAATGTGGTCCTTACTGAAGGCGTGGCTGCCCGCAGCCGTGCAATATCGGAGAGCTAGCAATTAAACGCGATAACGCAAAAGGGCGCGGCAAGCGCGCACTGATAAATCAAGATATCGAAGCCAGCGAAGTCAGATTGATTGACGCTGAAGGCAATCAGGTAGGTATTGTTCCTCTGGCTGAGGCACTGAGTGCCGCTCAAGAGGCAACACTGGATCTGGTACAGATTGCGGATTCCGATCCGATAGTCTGTAAGATCATGGACTACGGAAAACATGTTTTCGAGGCCAAGAAGCAGCAAGCTGCGGCCCGAAAAAACCAGGTTCGTACTCAGGTCAAGGAAATAAAATTCCGGCCCGGGACGGATGACGGGGATTATCAGGTAAAACTGCGCAACCTGATACGTTTCCTCGAGCATGGGGATAAAGCCAAGGTAACCCTGCGTTACCGCGGTCGTGAGATGGCCCACCAGGAACTGGGTATGCAGTTGTTGCAGCGAGTGGAAGCAGACCTCGCTGAATACGGCGCTGTAGAGCAGTATCCGAAGATGGAAGGCCGTCAATTGACAATGGTGATTGCCCCGAAAAAGAAAAAGCAGTGAGCTCTCAGGGCCTGCTTAATTGATTGATACAATGCGGAGTATCTAACGATGCCAAAAGTTAAAGTACACAGCGGAGCGGCAAAACGCTTTAAGAAAACCGGAAGCGGTTATAAGCGTAAGAGCGCCCACAAGAGTCACATCCTAACCAAGATGACCACTAAGCGTAAGCGTCAGCTTCGCGGTACCAGCGCTGTCCACAAGTCGGACAAAGTTCTGGTCGACCGCATGCTTCGCGCCATCTAATTACTGTCATCTAGATTAAAAGGAATAGACTATGCCCCGCGTAAAACGTGGTGTGACCGCACACCGTCGTCACAAGAAGATTCTAAAGCAAGCCAAAGGTTACTACGGTGCGCGTTCGCGTATCTATCGCGTAGCCAAACAGGCGGTTATCAAAGCTGGCCAATACGCTTACCGCGACCGTCGTGTTAAGAAGCGTACCTTCCGTGCACTGTGGATTACCCGTATTAATGCGGCTTCACGTGCCAATGGTTTGAGCTACAGCCGTTTGATTGCCGGCCTTAAAAAGGCTGACATCGCGCTGGACCGTCGCGTACTGGCAGACTTGGCTGTGCATGACAAAGACGCCTTTGCTGCCGTGGTAGAACGCGCGAAAACAGCTCTGGCCTGATTTCTGTCCGCCTAGGCGGTAGCAGTGATCACCATCAGATAGGGAAAGAGCGTCGCTCTTTCCCTATTTTTTTTCCCGGACGCAAGCGTCCGCAGATCGTAAGCCTAGTACCTGAGTCGGGAGTGGGGAATGGAGAATCTTGAAGCCTTGGCCACCGAGGCCGCCGCAAAAATTGCCGCGGCAGAAGACGGGCGGGCCCTGGAACAGTTGCGTGTTGATTACCTGGGTAAAAAAGGTCATATCACCGCGTTGCTCAAAGGTTTGGGCAAGTTGTCTGCCGAAGAGCGGCCCGCTGCGGGAGCGGAGATCAACCGGGTGAAACAGGCGCTCGCAGAGCAGATAGGTGAGCGTAAAGGCGTAATGGAGGCGGCGGCTGTCGCTGAAAAGTTGGCTGCTGAGACTATCGACGTCACGCTGCCAGGGCGCGGTCAGCAACTGGGTGGTTTGCATCCGGTAACCAAAACCATTGAGCGGATTAGCCAGTTTTTTGAAGGTATTGGTTTTGACGTGGCGGAAGGGCCGGAGATCGAGGACGACTACCATAACTTTGAAGCCCTCAATATTCCCGCTCATCACCCAGCTAGAGCCATGCACGATACGTTTTACGTGGATGAGCACACGGTGCTGCGCACGCATACTTCACCGGTTCAGGTTCGCGTCATGGAAAGCAGTGAGCCGCCGTTGAAGTTGATTTGTCCCGGTCGCGTTTACCGCTGCGACTCGGACTTGACGCACACGCCGATGTTCCATCAGGTGGAGGGGTTGTTGGTCGCTGAAGACAGCAGCTTTGCGGATCTGAAAGGCATGCTTGAATCCTTTTTGCGGGCGTTCTTTGAAAAGGATTTGGCGGTCCGGTTCCGGCCTTCATATTTTCCGTTTACCGAGCCCTCTGCCGAGGTCGATATCCAGTGTGTGATGTGCGACGGTGATGGTTGCCGGGTTTGCAGTCAGACGGGGTGGATAGAAATTTTGGGTTGCGGCATGGTGCATCCGCAGGTGTTTGAATGCTCAAACATCGATCCTGAGAAATATAGCGGCTTTGCCTTTGGTATTGGTGTAGAGCGGCTCGCCATGTTGCGTTATGGCGTTAATGATTTGCGGCTGTTTTTTGAGAACGACCTGCAGTTCCTTGGCCAGTTTAATTAAACCCTGAGATAGGCAAATTTTGCCAGGCCACTGCGGTGGCGGAGTTTACACAGAGAAGTGGGTAGAGCATGAAATTCAGCGAACAGTGGTTGCGGGAATGGGTCAATCCAGGAGTCGACAGCGAGGCGCTGTCGGCGCAGCTGACTATGGCTGGCCTTGAGGTCGATGCAATTGAGTCGGTTGCGGGGGAATTCAGTGGTGTTGTGGTGGCGGAAATCACTGCCGCGGAGCGTCACCCCGATGCCGATAAGCTGCAGGTTTGTCAGGTCACTGACGGCCGCGAGAGCTTCCAAATTGTCTGTGGGGCGGCGAACGCCAGAGTCGGTATCAAAGTTCCGATGGCCAAGGTTGGCGCTGTGCTGCCTGGAAATTTTAAAATCAAGAAGGCCAAGCTGCGCGGTGTTGAGTCTTTTGGGATGCTTTGTGCGGAACAAGAGTTGGGGATGGCGGAGCAGTCAGATGGCTTGATGGAGCTGCCTGGTGATGCGCCCCTGGGGCAGGATATTCGCGACTACCTGAGCTTGGACGACCGCCTTATAGAGTTGGGGCTGACGCCTAATCGTGCGGACTGCCTGAGTATTCGCGGTATCGCCCGCGAGGCGGCGGTGTTGAGCCAGTTGCCGTTTGTTGAGCCTGCTCAGCAGTCGGTGGCGGTGGCGATAGATCAGCAGCTGGCGGTACACATATCCGCTCCAGAAGATTGTGCGCGCTATGTCGGTCGTGTTGTTCGCGGCGTTAATATGGCGGCGTCAAGCCCGCTTTGGCTGCAGGAGAAGCTGCGGCGTTGTGGCTCGCGCAGTATCGACCCGGTCGTTGACGTGACCAACTTGGTGATGCTGGAGCTGGGGCAGCCCATGCACGCCTTTGATTTGGCCAAAATTGCCGGTGATATTGATGTGCGTCACGCCCGCGGTGGCGAGAGCCTTGAGTTGCTCGACGGTCAGACTCTGGAGTTGGAAGAAGGCAGTTTGGTGATTGCCGATAGTGAAAAGCCGCTTGCGCTAGCGGGCATTATGGGTGGTCAGCACAGTGCGGTGTCGGAGAGTACTCGCGATTTATTCTTGGAGGCGGCGTTTTTTGCCCCTGAAAAATTGGCGGGTCGCGCGCGCTCCTATGGTTTGCATACCGATTCTTCCCATCGCTTTGAGCGCGGTGTCGACTATGAATTGGCGGCGCGTGCCATAGAGCGTGCGACCGAGTTGATCGCTGCGATTTGCGGGGGGCAGGCAGGACCGTTGACAGAGGTGGATAGCGAATACTTGCCGCGACGTCATCCTGTGCAGCTGCGTGAGGCGCGCATTGAAAAATTACTGGGTATGGCCATGGAGGCCGCCGAGGTCGAGCAGATTCTCAGTGGGTTGGGCATGAATGTGGCGCGCTGCGATGCCGGTTGGCAGGTGACGCCACCGAGCTGGCGCTTCGACATTGCCATCGAGGTGGACCTGCTGGAAGAGTTGGCCCGCGTATACGGCTACAATCGCCTGCCGGTGAAGCCGGTTCGCTCTGAACTGAATATCAATGCGCGCAGCGAGGCTCAGCGCCCAGTGATGGAGCTCCGTCAGCATTTGGTCTCCCGGGGTTACCAGGAGGCTATCAGTTATAGTTTTGTCGATCCGGTGATGAACGCGCAGCTGTCGGAGCGTGAGGACTGCGTTACCCTGCTTAACCCGATTAGTGCCGATATGGCGCAGATGCGTGATTCACTGTTGCCGGGCTTGCTCAAGACGGCCGAGTACAATAGCAAGCGTCAGCAGTCGCGGTTGCGCTTTTTTGAAGTTGGTCAGCGGTTTGAGCCGGGCGAAGAGGGGTTGGCGCAGCTGCCGACGTTGGCGGCGCTGCTGTCGGGACGCCGAGATCCGGAAAATTGGAGTGAAGGTGGAGAGCTGCTCGACTTTTTTGACCTGAAAGGGGATCTTGAAGCGCTGATGGCCCCTGCGGCCCATCGTTTCAGTTTTCGGGCGGCGACGCACAAGGCACTGCACCCCGGGCAAACCGCCGACATCTATTGCGACGAGCAGCGAGTAGGGCGCATTGGTGCTCTGCACCCGAATTTGCAAACCAAGCTGGATTTACCTTGTGCGGCCTACTTTTTTGAAATTGACTTAGAGGCCTTGTTGGAGCGGCCGGTGCCGGCG
>NZ_JBFIGO010000075.1:0-14395 GCF_041602295.1 Spongiibacter sp.
AACATCCTCGGCCTCGGTATTCAGCTGGTAGGTCCACTCACCCGACACCGGATCGACACTGAAGTCGCCGTAAGCACCCGAGGTATCGCCGCTGTATTCGAGTATCGCGCCGTTATCGACATCTTGCGCGGCCACCGCCCCTGTCGCGGTGGTAGAGCCGCTGTCTTGGACGCTGCCACTTTGCACCTCAGAAATAATTTCCGGTACATCGTTGGTACCCACAACAGTAATCACCACGACGCTTTCGTCACTGGCACCAAACTCATCGGTAACCGATACCGGGAATGTTTCGGTATGCGTTTCCCCCTCGGCCAGCGACTGGACAAGGTCGGAGTCGTTATTCAGTGTGTAAGTCCATTCGCCGGTGACGGGATCGATATCAAAATTACCGTAACTACCCTCTGAATCAATGGCGTATGTAAGCTCCGCGCCCTCATCAACATCCGAGCCGACAACCAGGCCGCCAGTCACAATCACCACGTCTTCCCTGGGCGTGTTGTCATCCCCTCCCGGGACATAAACCGTGATAACCGGCGGGTCATTCACGTTATTCAGCGTGATATTTACCGTGGAGACATCACTACCGCCTTCTCCGTCATCAACCAACACCTGGAGGACATAGTCCCCCAAATGCGGATCATCAATGGTCTCGGTAAGCGTGATATGGCCAGTGGCACTGTCCAGCGCAAACAGGCCACTCTCGTTGCCACTAATGATGCTGTAACTCAAGCTGTCGCCGTCGGCATCCGTTGCCGCCACAGTCCCTACCGGTGGAGGGCCTGCGATTGTATTTTCATATACGTCAAAGTCGTAGACACCGCTGTCAAACTCGGGAACAGTGTTATTCACCGCCCAGACAAACTGCACCGGATTGGAATCACTCGAACCATCATTCGCGATCACCGTTACCGTGTAGAGCTGGTTATTGTTATTGTCATCAGTTGCATCAGAGGCCCCTGCAGCAATAGCGCCACTGATCACGCCGGTTGCGGGATCAATACTCAAGCCCTCCGGCAGGCCCGAGGCGCTGTAAGTCAGCGTGTCACCTTCGATGTCACTGAAAGCGGCTGACACATCAAGCGACACGACCTCGCCGTCTGACGCTTCCTGTGTCGGAATTGAGCCGCCAACTGGCGCATCATTCACCGGTCGCACAGAAACACTCACGGTAGCGCTATCGGTCGCGCCACTGCCATCGCTTACGGTGTAAGTAAAGCTATCGGGGCCGTTGTAATCCGGGTCGGGCACATAGTGAACGGTGCCATCAGGGTTGACAGAAACGCTGCCGTGAGAGGGAGCACCCAAATCGACAATGGTCAACGCATCGCCGTTGCGGTCGCGATCATTCGCCAGAACGTCAATATTAATACTGCCGTCTTCATCCACTGTGGCGCTATCATCGCCAGCCTCGGGCGGATAATTGTAAAGCGGGTCGTCTTGCGAGGTCGGCGACACCGTTTCTGTCGTCGACAGCTCATCGGAATCACTGTACAGCGCCACTTCCGAAATCCGCGACAAGCGCACAAAACCAAAGCCATCGCCACCGGCGTCGCCCTCCAGACCAGCAGCCGCTTCTTCTATATTCTCCAGCAGATCGCCGCCGCTCTCCAAGGCCGCGAGCACTTGCTCAACCGTCAAGTCGGTTACCACAGACTCAGCCGCCTCCGCCGCAGTGGCGGCCAACATGTCTGGGCTTAAGGTCGTCTCTACAGGCCCCGCCAATATCACGCCGTTATCAAATTCAACACGGCTATCCGCCCCTAGAATCAGCACTTGGCCAGGCATGAGAATATCGCCAGGCTGCAATATCATGGGCTCCTGACCACCAATGCGCACCATGGCGGTACCCGAAATTTTAATAATGGTGCCAAAGGCATTGTCGGTAGCCATTGTCTTTACTCTCTGATTTCAAGACGAATTACGTGATCTACAAGGCTACGACGATTACTGGGGGATTACATTGTACTTTTGGGCAGGAAAAAGCAGAGAAAACTACTTATATAACTCAGTGTTTTAGCATTCAGCGCAAATCAATATTATTGAGTATAAGTGCCAGTTGCACTCGGTCACGGACGGCCAATTTGTCAAAAATGGCCGACAAATGGGCTTTCACTGTGCGCTCACTGACCGACAGTGTTACCGAAATTTCGCGGTTGCTGGCGCCATGTGCCACTTCCAGAGCTACCAGACGCTCCTTTGGCGTGAGCTGCGCCAACAGCACCTCGGCATCACCTTTTTTATCAACAGCCGCCGCCACTCGCAACGTGCCCTGCATTAACCGCTGCATGGCCTCACTCCCTAGCCACACGCCACCCAGCTCAATGACCTTTGCCACTTCACACAACTGACTGGCAACGGCAAAGCGGTGACAATAGCCCCGAACACCTATTGAAAAAAATTGCATCCCCCGCTGGGCATCGGGATGGGAGGTCATCACCACCACTTTCTGTGCGCCAGCAAGCAACAGCGCTAAGGTCGACTCCGCCTGTTCGTCTGACAAGCTGTGCCAATCCAGCCAGTAGAGCACATTAGCAGACAAGGTCTCTGGCAGTGGCAAGCAGCTCAGGGTCAATGCATCGCCGAAGGCCTCATACCAGCTCGGCAATGCATCGGTCTGCGACGTAATAAAGCACTTTTGCACTCAACGCTCCCTCAGCGCGTACTCCTTCCCCCGCAATATGGGCTTAAGCAGATAAGTCAGTACACTTTTTTTGCCGGTGATAATGTCTACGCTAGCCACCATACCCGGAATAATCGGCTTATCTTCAGCGAGATTCGCCTTATCGGTTCGCACTCTGACAATATAAAATGGATTGCCTTTATCATCGGGTACAGTATCGACACCTATTTGCTCGATAACGCCCTCCATGCCACCGTATATCAAGTAATCATAGGCGGTAAATTTCACTACGGCCTTCTGCCCGGGGCGAAGAAAGGCGATATCCTTGGGAAGGATACGCGTCTCGAGCAGCAGTGCGTCATCAAGCGGCACAATTTCCACCACTTCCTTGCCCGGCAACACCACCCCACCCAGCGTATTGTAGTAGAGACGTTTCACGGTACCACGCACAGGCGAACGAATATCAGTTTTATCAACACGATCAGACAGGCCGCTCTGGCCTTCACTCATGCCTTCAACTTTGGCGGCAACTTGCGCCAGCTCCTCTTTAAACTTGTTGAGGTAATCGAGCTTAACCTGGCGAGTTTTTTCTCGGGCTTCAATAATGGCTTCTTTCACACCGGCAATCTGCGCCAGTGTCTGGTCGCGCTCGCCAGCCAAGCGATTAGCCTCGCGTTCAAGCCGCAACATATCCACTTTAGAAACCGCGCCCGTCGGCACCAATGGCCGGCTATACTCGATCTCACTCGACACCAATGCATATGCACGACTGAGTTGGGCGCGGCGCGCCTCCGCCTGGGCCAGCTCCTGTTGGCGCTGAGCCAACTGCGAATTAAAGATGGCAGTCTGTGAGGCCCACTCGGCTTTCACCGATTCGTATAGCGACTTCTCCATAGCAACCACATTGGGCACTTTATTCCGCAAGGCTTCTGACGGCATAAAATCATCGTCATCCGACAAGGCCCGCAAGCGCTCAAGCTTAACCTCCAGTGCCTCGCGCTCGACCATCGATTCGCGAAAAGTCGCCATAAACCGGGTTTTATCCAGGCGCACCAACAGCTGGTTGCGCTCAACGATATCCCCCTCGGCAATCATAATTTCACTGACTTCGCCGCCGTCAATGGATTGAATAATTTGCACCTGCCTCGACGGAATTACCTTGCCTTCACCACGCGTAACTTCGTCTAATTCGGCAAACGCCGACCAGACGATCAGAGCCACCACAGAAATGCCGAACACATACAGTAAAGTGCGGGTGCGCAATGGCCGCTGATACAAATAGGCGCGGTCGATATCGCCCAGCCAATCGACCTGCTCACTTTCATTCAACGGCGCCCAGCGCTTAAACGCGGCATCAAGAACCTGCCCCAGCACACTTCCCGAAGGTGCTTCTGGAGAGGCGGGGGGCGTGTCCTTAACGGGCTTTTCAATATTCATGGCGCGCCACTTATGCGGCCTTTACGGAGCGCCTCGACCACCTGCTCCCGAGGGCCGTCGGCGACAATTTTTCCAGCATCCATGACGATGATTCGATCCACTAATTCGAGCAATGACGTGTGATGGGTAATCAACAACATGGTCTTGTCATCTCCACAATATTCCTTGAGCTTACGTTTCACCTGCTGCTCGGTACTGTGATCCATTGAGCTAGTGGGTTCGTCCAGCAGTAAAATCCTCGGCTTGTGCACCAGGCCTCGGGCCAGAGACATCGCCTTGCGCTGACCGCCCGACAACGCCTCACCGCGCTCCCCCACCGCCATATCCAGGCCCTGAGGATGCGACTTAACAAAATCGCCCATGCCAGCCAGGTCGAGAGCGGCAAGCACACTGGAGTCGCCCAATTGCGGGTGCCCCATCAATAAATTGTCGCGCAAACTGCCCATAAACAAGGTCACGTCTTGTGGCACATAGCCCATACCAAAACGCAGGTCTGCCGGGTCTAACTGGCGAATATCAATCCCATCCACCAACACCGCCCCTGAACTTGCCTGATAGAGCCCCATCATTAAGCGCTGCAACGTGGACTTGCCGGAACCCACCTTGCCCAATACCCCAACCCGTTCACCGGCGCGGATTTTTAATGAAATATTGCGAATAACGGCAATATCGCTGCCGGGGTAACAAAAGCTGACGTTATTAAATTCTAGGTCGCCGCGCAGTTGCTTGCGCGACAAAAACTGGCTGCCCACCGGCCTTTCCACCGGCTGTTCCATGATGCCATTGAGGGTATCCATCGCCGCCACAGCATTGTGATACTGCGTAATCAGGCCGGCCAGTTGACCAAACGGCGACATCGCGCGAGAGGTAAGGATCGAACAGGCAATCAACCCCCCCAGGGTCAGCTCGGCATCGGCGATTAAATACACCCCCATGACAATGACCGATACATAAGCCGTTTGCTGCGCCCAAATGGCAACGTGCGACGTAGACGCCGCCAACAAACGCAACTGCACGGTGACCCTCGACAAAAAACTGCTGCCGCGTTCCCAGCGCCTTTGCATATGGCTCTCTGCGCCCATCGCTTTAAGCGTTTCCAGTCCAACCAGGGTTTCAACCAAGGTGGCGTTGCGCTGGGCACTGGCCGCCGTCGAGGTTTCCGCCAAGCCGCGTAAACGCCGACTGGCGAGCAGCGAATAGCCAATAACCACGGCGATAGCAACCAACAGCGGGACGGTTAAAGGCAGCGCCAGCCAGCCAATAACAACGATAAATAACAGCGCGAAGGGCAGATCAATGAGTGAGGCAATGGTTGCCGACGCCAGAAAGTCACGCACCATTTCAAAAGAACGCAGATTCGCCGCAAACGCCCCCACCGATGGCGGCCGGGATTCTAGGCGCAAGCCCAGCAGCTTTTCCATGATCGATGCAGAAATCTTAACGTCGGCCCGCTGCCCGGCGATATCCAGGAAGTAGCCCCGCATCGTTCGCATAATCACATCAAGGACGATGACAATGAGCATGCCTATCGCCAGGGCCCACAGTGTCTCCACCGCAAAGTTGGACACTACGCGGTCATAGACATTCATGACAAACAACGGCGACGCCAGGGCGAAAAGATTGATTAACAACGCAGCGAATAACACATCGCGATACACCGGCGCATTGTCTAACAGCACCCCCCAAAACCAGTGCCGCGGCTGCGAGGTACTCGGCTTAACGACATGGCTGTCGAAGCGGAAACGGGGACTGAGCAAGGCGCAGTTTCCGGAGTAACTGGCTGCAATTTTATCAATCGGCACCGTGACGGCCGCATCATCGAGTTCGGGGTAGACCACCTCCGCACACGCTTTCTCAGCATCGTAAGACAGCAATACGCAGGCACGACCATCATGCTGTACTAGAATTGCCGGCATCAGCGCCGACGGGATATCACCGAGAACCAGCTTGTGGAGCCGACAACTCAGACCAATCCGATTTGCCGCTCTCCGCAACAGAGAAACTGACAAGCGCGAATCTTCCAGAGGCAAACCGGCAATCAGCGCTGGCATCGTCGTGGTAATACGATGCCAGCGCGCGACAAACATCAAGCATGTCGCCAGTGGGTCTTTTCCCAGAACTGCCATTATAAAATCCGCACTCCCTCTCGCCCACATGCTGGCGGCTAGATGCTAGTTATCACTGCCACATATCGACAATCGCCGCCCAAGCTGTTGCCAGTCACCCAGGGCGTCTCTACCAGGGGGAACTCACGCTGCTCAAAAAATGCCAAACTATGGCCTGATTGAAGTCAAACACCCGATATTTTTCAAGGAACTACAGCACTCTATTAAGACACTAGTTTGTTTACCTCGGCAGCGCCAGCTAAATCCCCAATCGAAACACGCCCGCCACCGGGCGACGCTGGCATCGACCCGCGAGGCCCGCTACACTGGCGGCCCGCCAAATAGACCGATTTCTGTCGCCATGAACTATCTTCTCGCCGGCATTGCAGGCGCCCTAATGCCGCTGTCCCTAGCCCCCTACTCATTGTGGTGGCTGGGCTCGATATCGCTGGCGGCGCTGGCATTCACCCTCCACAAGTCCACCCCGGCGCAAAGCAGCCTGCTCGGCTGGCTATATGGCAGCGCCAGTTTCCTGACGGGCGTGTCGTGGATTTACATAGCCATGTACGTCTACGGCGACACCTCCGCGCCGCTGTCCGCCTTTATGACCCTGGTGTTTTGTACCGGTCTTGGGCTGGTCACCGCACTGTTTGGCTATGTCTATAGCCGCTGGGTTCGCAGCGGCCCGGGCGGAGCGGCCCTCGGCTTTGCCGCGACATGGGTGATATTCGAGTGGTTTCGCGGCTGGCTATTAACCGGCTTCCCCTGGCTGTACCTGGGCTACGGTCACCTGCAAACCCCACTGGCCGGCTGGGCACCGGTCACCGGCATTTACGGCCTGAGCTTTTGGGTGGCACTGAGCGGCGCCGCCCTCGCCGCACCGCTGCTCGCCAACCGCGGGCAACGCCGCAAAGCCGCGCTGCCATTGTTGGCATGTACCGCGCTATTTGCGCTGGGCGCATCGCTGCAACAGCTAGAGTGGACACAAGCAAAAGACCAGCCCGCGCTGCGCATCGGCGCAGTGCAATCCAATATTACCCAAGACGAAAAATGGGCCTACAGCCAATACTGGGACACTCTGGAGCTCTACGACCTGCGCTCTGAGGCACTGTGGGGCAAAGTCGACCTGGTGATCTGGCCGGAAGCCGCTATTCCGGCACTCTACAACCACGCCGAATCCTTTTTCAATTATGTCCGCGAGCGCGCCGAACTCCACAACACCGCCCTGATCAGCGGCGTGCCCACCAAACAGGGCGACGAGATCTTCAACTCAGTAATGGTCATCAGCGGCGGCGACGACATCTACCACAAACAGCGTCTGGTGCCCTTTGGCGAATACGTGCCGCTGGCCCAATACCTTCGCGGCCTGATCGGCTTTTTCGACCTGCCGATGTCCAGTTTCAGCCGCGGTGGCCCAGACCAACAGCCGCTGCGGGCCAAGGGCTGGCAATTCGCCCCATCGATCTGCTATGAAATCGTCTACCCCGACCTGGTAGCCCGGGGCGCCGCCCAGTCCGACATCCTATTTACCATCAGCAACGACGCTTGGTTTGGCGACTCCATCGGCCCGGCCCAGCACATGCAAATGGCGCAGATGCGCGCCCTGGAAAACGGCCGCGAGCTGATTCGCGTCACCAGTACCGGCATTACCGCTGTCGTCGATCATCGCGGCACTATCACCACTCGCATCCCCTCATTTACCGAGGCCACCATGACGGCCAACGTGCGAGCACGCAGCGGGCGCACGCCCTTCAACCGCCTCGGCTCCACGCCGATCATTGCACTCTGCTTTGCCCTGCTGGGGCTCGCGGCCTGGCGGCGACAAGCATAAGCGGCAATTGTCGGCGAATTCACGTGGGCGGCGTCGCCGCAAGCTGCTAAAATGCTGGGCTTTGTGCAATCAAGCTCAGCATTTTTTCAAGCATCCAGAGACCCACATCGCCAATGGACCAACACTACACCCCCCGCGATATTGAAGCGCGCGTACAGCAGTACTGGCAGCAACAGGGCAGCTTCACCGCCGTCGAAGACGAGAGTCGCGAAAAATACTACTGCCTCGCCATGTTCCCCTACCCCAGCGGCAAGCTGCATATGGGCCATGTGCGCAACTACAGCATTGCCGATGTGATCTCCCGCTACCAGCGCATGCTGGGCAAAAACGTACTGCAGCCCATGGGCTGGGACGCCTTCGGCCTACCGGCAGAAAACGCGGCGGTAAAAAACAACACCGCCCCCGCCAAGTGGACCGTTGAAAACATCGACTATATGCGCGGCCAACTCCAGCAACTGGGTTTTGCCTACGACTGGAATCGCGAATTTGCCACCTGTAAGTCCGACTACTACCGCTGGGAGCAGTGGTTTTTCACCCGCCTCTATGAAAAAGGCCTGGTCTACAAAAAGACCTCGGCGGTGAACTGGTGCCCGGTCGACGAAACCGTATTGGCCAACGAGCAGGTTATCGACGGCTGCTGCTGGCGCTGCGACACCCAGGTCGAGCGCAAGGAAATTCCCCAGTGGTTTATCCGCATCACCGAGTACGCCGAGCAACTGCTCAATGACCTCGACCAGCTCGACGGCTGGCCCGAGCAAGTGCGCACCATGCAGCGCAACTGGATCGGCCGCTCCCAGGGCGTGCAAATGCGCTTCGATCTGGCGCAGGCCGTCGGCAGCTTCGACCACTTCGAGGTCTACACCACCCGCCCCGACACCCTGATGGGTGTCAGCTATGTCAGCCTGGCCGCCGAACACCCCATCAGCTTGGCGCTGGCCGACAACAACCCCGATCTGGCGGCCTTTATCGACGAGTGCCGACACAGCTCAGTGGCCGAAGCCGACATGGCGACCATGGAAAAGAAAGGCATGGCCGCCGGCATCACTGCCCTGCACCCGATTACCGGCGAACCCGTGCCGGTGTGGATCGCCAACTATGTGCTGATGGATTACGGCACCGGCGCGGTGATGGCGGTGCCCGCCCACGACCAGCGCGACTTTGAATTTGCCCAGAAATACCAGCTGCCGATTCAGCAGGTAATCGACGCCGACGGCGCCGATCTGAGCACCGCGGCCGCCACCGAAAAAGGCCCGCTGATCAACTCCGGTGAATTCGACGGCCTGGACTTCGACGCCGCCTTTGCCGCCATTGCCGCCAAGCTGGAAAGCCTCGGCAAGGGCCGGGTGACCACCAACTACCGACTGCGCGACTGGGGGGTTTCCCGCCAGCGTTACTGGGGCGCGCCCATTCCGGTGTTCAACCTGCCCGACGGCGGCGAAATTGCCGTGCCCGCCGACCGCCTGCCCATTCTGCTGCCCGAAGATGTGGAAATGGACGGCGTGCAATCGCCGATCAAGGCCGACCCCGAGTGGCGCAAGGACGAACTTAACGGCCAGGCCGTGGAGCGCGAAACCGACACCTTCGACACCTTTATGGAGTCCAGCTGGTACTACGCCCGCTTCACCTGCCCCGACCATGAAGACGGCATGCTCGACCCCGCCCGCGCCAACTACTGGCTGCCGGTGGACCAGTATGTCGGCGGCATCGAACACGCCATTTTGCACCTGCTGTACGCGCGTTTCTTCCACAAGCTGATGCGCGACGAGGGTCTGGTCAACTCCGACGAGCCCTTTAAGCAACTGCTGTGTCAGGGCATGGTGCTGAAAGACGGCGCCAAAATGTCCAAATCCAAGGGCAACACCGTCGACCCGCAGTCGCTGATCGAACAGTACGGTGCCGACACCGTGCGCCTGTTCATCATGTTTGCCGCGCCCCCGGAGCAGAGCCTGGAATGGTCAGACAGCGCCGTGGAAGGTGCCAACCGCTTCCTGCGCCGGCTGTGGAAACTGGTCGCCAACCACCTCCAAGCCGGCCAGCCGCCCGCGCTGGACAGCGCGCAGCTGAGTGGCCCGCAGCAGGACCTGCGCCGCAAAACCCACGAAACCATTGCCAAGGTCAGCGACGACTACGGCCGCCGCCAGACCTTCAATACCGCCATCGCTGCGGTCATGGAGCTGATCAACGAGCTGTCGCGCTTCGAGCGCCAGAGCGAGCAGTGCCTGGCGGTAGAGCGCGAGGCCCTGGAAGCCGCGGTCACCCTGCTGGCGCCCATCGTGCCGCATATCAGCCACGAACTGTGGCAGCAGCTCGGGCACAGCGAAGCGGTCATCGATGCGCCCTGGCCACAGGTCGACGAAGCCGCGCTGGTGCGCAACAGCATCGAGATGGTCATTCAGGTCAATGGCAAGGTGCGCGCCAAAATGGAAGTACCCGCCGACGCCGATGCCGAAACCATCAAAGCGCTGGCCAAAGCCCAGGAAAACGTGCAAAAGTTTATCGACGGCCTGACCATCCGCAAGGAAATTGTGGTGCCCAAGAAACTGGTGAATATCGTTGCGAACTAAACTTGCCCTGCTGATTGCAGCCAGCCTGCTGCTGGCTGCCTGTGGTTTTGCCCTGCGCGGCAGTACCAGCATTGCCGACGAATGGCAGCCGATCTATGTCGGTGGCGACCGCGGCAGCCAGGAACTGCAACAGGCCCTGCGTCGCCAGCTGCAAATCAGTCAGGTCGCGACCACCCGCAAGCGCAGCGACGCCAAGCTAATAGCCGAAGTGCAAATGCTGCGCCATGACAAACGCAGTATCACGCTTAACCGCGAAGCCCGCGACGCTGAATACGCCCTGTATGAGCGCGCGCGGCTCAGCCTGCTGGACAGCCAGGGGCGCCGCCTGCGTGGCCCCACCGTGCTGGAGCAACGCCGCTTGGTGGTCAACGATGCCGACAACCCCGTCGGCGAAGAAACCGAGTCCAGTATCGTCCGCGCCGAAATGCGCGAACAGCTCAGCATTCGCCTCGCCCAGCAACTGGAATACTGGTCGCGACAGCTCACCCCGGACCCCGCCCATGCGCCTGCGCCCTGAGCAACTGGCCGGCCAACTCGGCAAGCAGCTGTTACCGGTCTACCTGCTCAGTGGCGACGAACTGCTGATCCAACAGGAATGCGCCGACAGCATTCGCCAGCACTGTCGCCAGCAGGGCATTCACGAACGCGATGTATTGGAGGCCGAGCGCGGCTTCGACTGGAACGCCCTGCTCGAGGCCGGCCAATCCATGTCGCTGTTCGCCGACCGCAAGCTTATCGAACTGCGTCTTGGCGGCGCGCGCATGGATCAAAAAAGCTCCGCCGCCCTGCAGCAATACCTGGAGCATGCCGATGGCAGCAATATACTGCTCATCACCTGTGGCCGCCTCGACAGCCGCAGCCTGAACGCTAAATGGGTTAAGGCCATCGACAACGTCGGCGCAGTCATGCAGATCTGGCCCGTCGACCGCCGCCAGCTTGGGCCGTGGATACAACAGCGACTGAAAGACAATGGCATGCGCGCCGACCGGGACGCCGCCGAACTGCTCGCCGACCGCGTTGAAGGCAATCTGCTCGCCGCCGACCAAGAGATTCAAAAACTCAAGGTACTGCTGGGCGAACAAACCATTAGCCTCGAAACCGTTGCCAACGCTGTTGCCAGCAGTGCCCGCTACGACATTTTCAAGCTGATCGATGCCGCGCTGGGGGGAAACGCCGCTTACGCTCTGCAGATGTACAATGGCCTCGTCGCCGAAGGCAGTGAAGAAATCCCCATGCTCGGCGCCATCAGCCGCGAACTGCGCACTCTCTACAACTGCGCCGCCGCCATCGGCCAGGGCAACGGCATCGACCGCGTACTGGACGCTGCGCGGGTGTGGGACAAGCGTAAAACACTCTACAAACGCTGCCTCGACAAGCACAATCTGGCCTCACTGGAGGCGCTGTTGCAGCTGGCTGGCCGCCTCGACGCCGCGCTGAAGGGCCAAAGCCCGGAAAACGCCCGACTGCTATTTGCCGAGCTGATCGCCGGACTCGCTGGCACACCGATTCTCCCGCCGGGCAGCTAGCAATACTGCACTTACCTACGGCAACCTCAGCTTGAAACCAAAAAGGCCGAAATACTACTCACGCAACATTCCGGCAAGGCCCTTCTGGCGGGTCAGAAGTGAAACTGTCTACGCTGCCGTTAAACTCAGCAAGTAAGCCTGGCGTTGTTAGTATCGGTAGCTTATTTCCAAGCCATAGGTGCGCGGCGCACCCTGCTGGTAGTAGTCGAAGCCAAAGCCCGCCTGCAGATTAATGGCATAAGTATCGTACTCAGTCTCGGTTAAGTTCTTCCCCCACAGCGACACCGTGTAGTCATCGCCGTGGCTAAACCAAGTGAAACGCGCATTGTAGAGCGCATAGGCATCCTGGCGAATATTCTCATAGCCGATTTTATCGTTGTTTGCGCTATACCACTGCTCATCCTGATAGTTGGCATTCAGATTCATGCTGAGATAGCCGTGTTCAGTATTAATAATTTCATAATCGACAGAAACATTTCCGCTGATCTTCGGCGCAGAAATCAACTCGTTACCGGCCAAGTCGACATTGTCACTATCGTCATTCACCGTCTGAACATTAGACAGCTCTAGCTCCGTATACTCCGTTTTCAGGAAACCGAGGCCCAGCTGAACGGTCAGCTTCTCGGTTAGCGCAAAAAACATCTCAGACTCTAATCCAAGAACCTTCGAGCCACCGGCGTTCTCAAGAAAGTTGGAAACACCAACCACATTAATAAACTGCTGATTGGTATAGTCGTAGTAAAATAGCGCGCTATTGATCCGTGCTCGACGGTCCCAAAAATCCGCTTTAACGCCAATCTCATAAGCATTCAGGAATTCAGGGGCCGCATAGGCATCCTCAAATTCACGTTCTTCGTAATACACACCGGCATTAAAGTTGCCAGAACGGAAGCCCCGGCTAAAACTGGTGTATAGCATCAACTCCTCACTGAAGCGGTAATCAACACCAATCTTCCCGGTCCATTCCTTCTCGCGCGCCTCCTGAGCTTGTGCGGAATCCGTCGTATAGGGGCCGTGGGTATAACCGGTCTGTGCACTAAGTGCCAATTCATCCAGACCAATACTTCCATCCAACAAGCCACTTACAAACTCGCCGGGCTCCAGCGGACTTTGCCCACCGACATTGGCAGGTATAAAGATATTATCGACACCTGTTGTATTTCCTGGCACCCAAGTACCGCGCGGCGAGCCGTCATATCCCACCCGGGACACGTTCAGGTAGGGCATATCTATCTGATCATCGGTATAACGTATGCCGAAGTCCACACCCAGTTTGGCACTGACATTCCAGCGCCATTGCGTGTACAGCGCGTAACTGGTTTTTTCGGTGTCCATCTTCTGGTCGATCGCACCAAAATCCAATAGATACGGATAGTAGCCGGCCACACCGGGGAACGTGGTAGCAGTGCGCGTGTCGGGTGGGGTTTCATATATACGATAGATATTGTGCATCTGCATATCTTCAGTCGCGTAATAGGCCCCGGCAATAACATCAATATCGTCAAACAATGTCGTCGAAACCCGCAGGTCCTGACTGAAGGCCTGGGTATCGACCGCCCAATTAATTTCCAATAGCTGCTGGGGACTGCCGTCCACATTTTGCGCCTGCCGATAATCTGAGTCACTTATCGAGGTAATTGCAGTAACAGTAAAACCATCACCCTGATGCTCGATTTTATTTACCAACTGATCGAGGTTTACCACCAAGGCACCCGTGAAATTATCTTCAACCTCATAGTAGCCAAGGTTGTTAGCCGGCCGGGAATACCCAGTATTATCAATGTAGCCATTATTTGGCTCATCGTATGTGCCCACCCCAGACGCCTCAAGTATCGCCGCCTGCTCAGGATTCTTAGACAAATCTCCACGCGGCTCATTTCTACTCGGGCTGGCCAAACCGTCGTTCCGGCTGCTGGTGTACTTAAGCACCATATTATTGCGCTCACTAAGCTGCGCATTGATCACAAGGCGCGCGCCCTGAAAGTCCTGCTCGGACAGGTCGCCACCGCCCAGCTTGTTCTCATAATAGCCATCGCGGCGCACATAAGAGTAAGCCAGACGAGCCGCCAAGCGGCCTTCAATCAATGTACCTTCAACACCATAATCTCCAGAGTGCCCATGATAATTACGAACACCTTGCTTGGCATTAAAGGCAAAAGGGTCATCGATTTGGGGCGTCTTGGTCACGATATTAATCGCACCGCCAGTGGTATTCTTGCCGTATAAGGTCCCCTGCGGCCCACGCAGAACCTCTAAGCGCGCGACGTCGAAAAAACTCATACCGTGGGTATACACCGCGCCCATATAGGACT
>NZ_JBFIGO010000076.1:0-14213 GCF_041602295.1 Spongiibacter sp.
CAGATGTGCCGATGGCACATCCATAGACGTCGACAACTGACCGATCGTCAAGCTGGGGATGAGGTAGGACTTTTCCGCATCCATATACTGCTGCAGGCGCTGCCACAGCTGCTCACTATCCGCATCTGACAGCCCGCTGCTCTGGTATTTGCGACTGGCCACCTTGGGCGCGTCGCCGCCCTCAAGCAGCGCCTCAACCGTCTCCGGGGCAGTGCTGTGAGCATCACTGTTTGCCGCATAAACACGCGGCTGGCGAAGACTCATCAGGCCAATGCTATAGATCAACAAGGTCGTTACCAATGCCGGCAAACTGCGCATTTCCTCGGCGCGACCGGTGATAAACAGCAGGAACCAGGCCAGACTTGCCAGACACAGCAGCAGGGCAAAATAGCACAGTGCCTGAATCCAGCGCAGCTGAATGCGGTCAGTATTAGAAAAACGCTCGCCAATGCGCTGCCAGTGCCGGTGCACCTGGCGCAGGCCCAACACCGCATAAACCATCAGGTGTATCGGCAGAGAAATGTACAGAACGAGATGAATGTAGACGATGGCGGTGTATTCGTTGGCCTGGGCCAGAATCGCGAAAATATCGACCCCGTCGGGGACAATTCTGAAATAGTTCTCTGCCAGTTCACGCTTTGCCTCGGCACCCAAAAAATAGATGGGCAATACCGCAATGAAAGCCAACAGCACAGGTAAAAAGTGCCAATACTGAGCCCGGCGCAGAGCGAAGCCCTCCTTGGTCAGGGCGCAGATATAAAAATACAACAGCGGTGCCAGGGCGAAATACAGAAAGCGCCCCACCCCCGATAAGGCCGGATAGACCTCCAGCGCGCCACTGTAAAGCAGTGCCCGCTGGGATAATTTTATCGCCAGTATACTGACGAAAATTGCCAAAAAACGGTTGGCGCGGCGGTCACCATAGGGATGCGACAACAGCAACAGCGGAACCACCAATAGGCTGAGCGCAATGCCGGCTATTGCTATCACCAAAATCCAACTGTGTGCCATAACTACTTGTCGCTCCTAATAGGCCGGCATCTCCCCGGCTTCACTCTCTTATTCACCCACCAGCTTATACCACAGTATTGAGGGTCGCTTCGGTCGCGCGTCGAACGAAATTTTGCGAAAGAGCAAGCGAAATATGCCATCGAGCTGCTTTTTATTGCGCTACTTTAGCAAAATATTTTTGCGATCAATAAATATCCACCGCCGTCTCAACCCTAGCAAGCGCTGGCAATCAAACCACAAATTATCCCAACGCCGCCTGGGAAAACGTTGAATAGCGCTGAAAACCGCCTGCCTCCGAGCGTGAGCACAGATTGCGGGCGGATAAGAGTAGCGGAATTAGGCAGGGAGAAAAAACAGCGCTTGGCGACAGTGAGCAACCGCCAGCATATACACAAACACCGTCGCGGCCAGCAGCGCGAACAGCGCTTTTTGGCGAGGCGTTTTGCCGTATTTTATCGCCACACTCCCCAGGCCGATATACAGCAGTAGCGCGAGTAATTTGGCCGCCAGCCAGGGTGTGTCTTGCGGCCAAGCGCGCAACACCACCATCAAGCTGAGCCCCATGGCGAGGAGAAAACTATCGATAACATGGGGGAGTATTCGCCAGCAGCGGCGCTGTAACTGCGGCGCCGACAGTATCGACCAGCGAGCGCGCACGACAAACAAGGAAAAGCTGAGCGCTACCGCGCTGACATGCAGGAACAGCAGCAGCTCATAGCTCACTGGGTCGCGTGATGCCGCGACTTCAAATAGCGGTCGCTAAATTCACGCTTAGCCTGCATTTTATGATTGCCACACTCGGCCATCTGCTGAGGAGATTGCCAGGTGAGACAGCCTGAGGGCGGGTGGTACCAATCTTCAAAAGCCTTGTCGATTTCGCGCGCGCGGCTGTTGGCATTGTCGCGCAACTGCTGCCAACTCGGCGTTACCGCTGCCGTCTCAGCGCCCGCCACCGGCTCGGCCTTATCGGGCTGGGCGGTGGCCAATCCGTAATCAACATTGCTAGACGTGGACAGTGCGCCCCAGTAGCCGCTATATACTTGCGGCTCCTTGGCCACATCGAAAAACTGCTGCTTAACCGGCACGGCCAGTATCAGTAATACAGCCACCACAAAAGCAATATAAATTCCTCTGGCCAGTACCATATCCCACCTCCGGAGGAAACAGTCCTACCTTGGAGGCTATGGCTTCTTTATCAACACTACAAGTACGTACAAACCCTAGGATGTAACGAAAATACACCTCAATCTGGCGCCGCTAGGGCTTGGCAAGAATCGCGTAATTTCCGTTGGCTTGAGCAATCAGGGCGTCACCGCTGTACAGCCGCGACTCTATATTTGCCAACCGCCGGCCACGGTTTACCACTTCGGTAATACAGTGCAGCCGACCCGCGCTGGCCGGGCGAAAGTAGTTCATCTTGATCTCCACCGTGGCGCAGTATTGATCCTCGCCCAGACTTGGCTGCAAAGCCGCCCCCATGCCGGTGTCAGCCAGCGCATAGAGCACGGCGCCGTGTACCACACCGTTGGGGTTGTGGTGTTGCTCGTCACAGATCTGCAATACACATTCGCTGTAGCCCGCACGCATCTGCGTAACCTCAAGTCCGATCAGCTCGGCAAAGGGATGCTTCATGGCGCGTCACTCGCATAGCCCGCAGCCTCCACCAACGGCAACTTGCCGCGCACGAAAATGCCGCTGCCCCGACCAATCTCGCGATGCTCGCCGTCGTAGACCACGGCCTCGACAATAAACTGACTTTTGTTGCTGTTTACCACCCTTCCCTCAGCGCGCATACGGCCCTGCGACACCGGCCGCGTGATGTAGGTCGTAAACGAGGTAGTCAGCACAAAGTACTCCTGTTCAAGGGAGTTAGCGGCAAAAAAAGCCGCATCATCGAGCAGCTTAAAATAGACCGAGCCATGCACCGCCCCCGCCGCGTGATACAGATGTTCAGCCACCTCGATCTCGATACTCGCCTCGCCCTCGCGCACCGTCATCGACGGCTGGTAATAACCGTTGATCGGCGCGGCGGCGTACATGCTTTGCAGTGAGGCATAGTGTCTTTCGAGGCTCATCGGGGTCTCCAGAATCATTGGCATCCATTAGTGGCCATGAGTATCGATTGCCGCAAGACGATCAACAATGCGAATACCGGACGCCTTAAAGCGGCCCACTGCAACGGCGCTGCAAATAATCCTCTATGCACGGCAGCCCGCCGCGCAACACCGTGCCAACCCAGGCATCGCGCTCAAAGGCCATCAATTGCATGTCCCACACACAGGCGATTAAACCCGAGGGTGTGGTATAGCGAAATGCCGTCGGCTGATCCAGTGGCGCCACATACACATGGTGGTGGAGTTCATTCTCCTGCGCCCACCAGTCTACAAAGATGAAGTGGGCCGTTTTGCCCTGATGAACGCCGACAAAGCCCACATGGTAGTGATCCCCTGCCGCCGTTATTTCTGCCAGCTTTTCGGCAGCGAGTTGCCGCGCTGCGGCAAGCAACTCGGGCATTAGCGGCACATCGCCGCAGCTGATGCCATAGGCCTTCAGGCGCCAGTCACCAAACTGCCAGATATCCAAAAACCGGCAGTTTCGGGGCGCATAGGGAGTCATCACTGGTGGGACACCTCAACACCGACAATACGACCCTTTTTATACAGCGTTTTCGCCGTATCGGCATCAAAGCAGCTCGTTGCGCTGCCGCCGCTATAGCCACAGATAAAGCTGTCCCAGTTAGGGCTGCTGGCGGTGCCGGAAAAGGATACCTTGCCGGCACGGGGAATGACCGGGTCGATCTCCACATAGCCAAAGGCATCGCCATTTTGAATTTTCAGCCACAGGCTGAAGCCACTGGGCAGGCAGTCGTCCTCGCCGCCACCGCTCTGCCACTTATAGTCGCCCTTCACCAGTGGCTCGCCGAGAAAATGGCTGACCTCGTAGGCCACCGTCAACGAGGCCACCTGACAGCTGCCAACGCTGAAGTTTTGCTTGGTAAGCGTACCCTTGCAGTCGCAATCGGCTTTGTCGGCCGCGTTCATCCGGCCACTGTTAATACTGCCCGAACGCGGCTGGGGGCGCGCGGCCTCAGCCGCGCGCTTGGCGGCTTCACGTTCGCGCGCCTGAGCGACCTCCTGCTGCTGACGAGCCCGCTGCTGGGCGAGCTGTTCGCGGCGGCGCTCCTCGGCCTCACGGCGAGCCTGGGCGGCAGCTCGCGCCGCTTGCTCCCGGGCAATGGCCGCCTCGCGCTGGCGCTGCTCATAGGCCGCTTTTTGCGCGGCATGCTCGGCCCTTTTTTCGGCAATCTGCTGAACCCGCTCGTCTTGGCGACGCTTTTGCTCGGCATTGTATGCGGCAACCTGCTGCTGAATTTCACGGTTCTGCTGCTCTAACTGCATGCGTGTTTCAGCTAGGCGGCGCAGCGCCGGGTCTTTAATTTGATAGGTGCCCTGGGCCATTTGCTGCTGCATCTGCGCCAGGCGCGTACCCCTGCCATTGTCTACCCAAATGTCACCGACCGCGGCGCCCATCACATCCAGCGAGTTCTCAAGGGGAATATCCGCACTGCCGGCAATCGCGCCAATGGCGACCGTCGCAAAGATTTTACCGAACATCTCACCACTGTTGGACTTGCGGTAGGAGTGGGTCTGGCCGCCGTACTGTTGAATATAGGCGGTGGTATTTTTAAAGCCGTGGCGCATGGCAATGTCCAGCGCCGAATCATTGTCTTTATCGCGCAGATTCGGATTGGCGCCATAGGCGAGCAGGGTTTTCACCGTATCGTAATAGCCCTTGTCCGCCGCCATATGCACCGCGTAATAACCATTGCAACGGGCATTCAGGTCAGCGCCGGCCGCCGCCAGCATTTTGATGATATCGACATCGACTTTCTTACCGGATTTTGCCGCATAGTAGGCGGCGGTGTAGCCCTTGGCACTGCGTTGATTGACATCGGCGCCGGCGGCAATCAGTTCGCGGGCAACCTCAAGGCGACCGTGATCAGCTGCCGTCTGCAGCGGCGACCAGCCGCCGGAGCCATTTGCCGTATCGGTTTGGGCACCGGCAGCCAACAGGTGCTGAACCACCTCGGTATAGCCATTATAGGCCGCGAGGTATAAGGGGGTATAACCCTCGATATCCGCCTTCTCCAGGCTGGCACCGGCTGCCAACAGGCGCTTTACCGGCCCCAGGTGACCATTGTTCGCGGCGTTAAACAGGGCCGTTTCGTCGTCATTGTTATTCCCCAGATTTACCTCTGCACCGGCGCTGAGCAGCAAGCCGACCTGCTCATCGCGATTCCAGCCCGCGGCTAAATATAGCGCGCTGGAGTCATTGTGGGTTTTCTTATCGACCGCGGCACCCGCCAGCAACAGTGCTTCAACAATACTGGGCTCAGCGCCCTGGCGGGCAGCGCGAGTTAATGGCGTCCACTCCCCACCCACATCCGGATCACTGCCTGCCGCCAACAACATATCGACCACTTTCTTGTGCTCAGCGGCAAGAAAGGCGGCATTCCCGCCACTCATCCCGCGGTGTGAGGCCGCAACCGGCCCCAGGCGCGGCGCGCTCTGCCAAGCACTGCTCTGCTGCCAGTCCCGCAGCTCAACAGCAAAGTACAGGGCGTTGTATCCCGCCACAGCGCCGTCACTCACCGCCGATACATCGGCACCGCGCAACAATAACAAGCGCACCATGGCGCTGTACTTATTGTGGGCGGCCAGCATCAGTGGCGTATAGCCCATGACAGCGGTATCGGGGTCGGCGCCGGCGTCAATCAGCTGCCGCGCCGCCTCGACATTGTTCATTGCCACCGCCGCCCACAAGGGCGTTTTACCCTCGCCATTGGCCTGCTCAGCTAAGGCTCCGGCGCGCAGCAGAAGGGCCACCATCTCTGCGCTATTGCGCTGAGCCCCGGCCGCCACTCGCAAGGCGTTGTCCCGGCCTTTGCCAATCTCCAGGCCCGGGTCAGCACCGGCATCCAGCAGGTGTTTCAGCACCTCCAACTGGCCACCGGAGGCGGCGCGATACAGCGCCGTGTTGCCAAAACCATCGCGCTCGTCCACCTCGCCCCCCTCGGCGAGATAGCTTTCAATAAAACTTAAATTCCCGAGGTTGGCAGCATTGGTGTAATCGGAAAAACTGGCACAGGCGGAGGTCAGCAAAACGGATAGTGCCAGTAGCCCATATTGCAGCAGGGCGAGGGTGCGCATGGTATTCGCTTCCTTGTCGTCAGAAATTTTGGCCGATGTTAGCACCTCTTATTTCGATGAAAATCCCCAATTTGGGGGACATATTCTGCGAACTCCAAGTAGCCCAGGCAGGCGATTGTTTTCTCGCGGTCAGCCGCGACTGCAGAGCGAGCCCCGCTTCCAGCCCCGGTCGCGGAAGGTGAGCCGGGCTACTGGTAGGTTTAACTGGCTGGCGGCGTGAACCCCGGGCGCGTCGTCAATCAGCCACCGCAAAGGGCGCTGATGCAGCCATAAAAAAGGGGCTGCCATGGCAGCCCCTGATGTTTGTCAACGCAGATCAAGCGACCTGTTGCATATCCCCCTGCTCCAGCCACGCCGTGGCTTCGGCTTGCTTGTCGGCCTCAAAACCTCTGATTTCCACTCCGGGAATAAGATGACCTTCAAACTCGCTGATACGGCGCAGCCAAGGACGATCGCTCAGTACCGCAACGCGATCGAATTTTTTAAGCGTCTTTATCAACGTGGGCAGGTGCGCGAGTTCCACCCCAACCGCCCCCAATGACGGCCAGTGAAAATCGCTAATGGTATACAGCATCGTGCCGTGTTCTAACTCCGCAGTCAGCTTAAATAAATCATCCAGCGCCTGCTGCATATCTTGCTTGCTTAGCGACGATTCCATTGTCATATCGACGCGGTGTTTATTAACCGCCGTTACCGTAATCATACTGCCTCCTAGTGGCTGCGCCACCACTGTATAAGAGATGAACGGACTCACTAAGCGCTCCGCCTAGCCTAGTAATTATAGTTGTCCGCCACGACAGCCGCAGGCGAAATAACGGTATATTCTCTAAGAGTCTATTAGGAGGGATTTATAAATTAGCCCGAAATTAAAACTCCCTTCCTGGCCCCTTGTCCCGGGCGCTAAGGGTATTAACAGCAACAAATGTCTCATATCACCGTCTTTGCCATGTCTCGGGCGCACCGGCCAAGGTCTGGCAATGGCCGGCCGCAAGCCAGCCTACAACTGGGGAATAATCTTGGAGAAGGTCTCGATCATCGGCATCACAATGTCAGGCTTGTTCCAGTTGTCCATGCCGACACCAATATTCACCCGCGTAATACCGAGGTCTCGATAGTGCTTCAACAAGTCGGCGCTGAGTTCACCCATCGCCACCATGGTGATTTCGACATCATCGGGCTTGCGACCCTGGTCGCTCACCGCCTGGCGAAACTTTTTAATGGTGTCAGCGACATCGCCCATCACCACGTCTACAGGCATCCAACCATCGGCCCACTGCGCCGCGTGTTTAACACCCAGCGGGCCCATCGCGCCAAACAAAAATTTCGGCCCCTTGTTCTGCACCGGCTTGGGCTCAAACCACATGGCATCAAAGTCAATCAGCTCACCGTGATATTCAGGCGCCGGCTCATTGAATAATACTCGGGTCGCTTCCACCGTTTCCCGCAAAGCGCTGTAGCGCCGCTTCCAGGGCAGTGCGGTCGCATTGTCGAACTCCTCTTCATTCCAGCCGACGCCGGTGCCGATAATCACCCGCCCGCCGGACAAGCGGTCCAGGGTGGCAATGGTTTTGGCCTGGGAGATCAGCTCGCGCTCTAACAGCAGGGCAATACCCGTTCCCAACTTCAGTGAGGTCGTCGCGGCAGCGGCCTCCATCAATGAAATATAGGGGTCCATCATTTCCTTGTAGGGCTCTGGCAGCTCGCCACCGGGGGGGTAGGGGGTTTTGCGGGACATGGGAATATGGCTGTGCTCGCCATACCACAGCGATTCAAAACCGGCCTCCTCCAATACCTTGGCCAACTCCGCCGGGCGGGGGTCGTGAACGGTATTCATCGAGCTAAAGCCCAGGTACATAAGTTGTCTCCAGTGTTTTTCTTATTGGCTAATAAAGTTGGGCGGCGGACAGCAGGCGTCACAACACCAAAAAAATGCTCTGCTGCACTGTATTTTTATTTGAAATGCGGGTCAAACACCGCGCGGCCGCGGGCCTTCACGACGGCAAAAAACCCCCGACAGGCCAATATTATTGAACCGCCAAGCCAGGACGACAGCGACAGGCAAAAAAAGGCCGCCCGGAGGCGGCCAAGGGTGATGGGTGGGAATTAATAGCGATAGATCAGGTCCAGGCCATAGCTGCGCGGCTCGCCCCACAACACTGAGCGATCAGCCTGGGGCTGGTTATCGATGGCGGTGATGGCGTATTCCTCGTCGGCCAAGTTCTTAGCCCAAGCCGCCACCGTCAAACTGCCACCGGCAACGGCGATATCGCTGACGCCCAAGCGGGCATTCCACAGGCCATAGGCGTCCAGGCGGGTGTTCTTGACGTTTTCGGCGCGCGAGCCGCCGTTGCGCTCGTCCATGTAGTTGTAGCTAACATTCAGCGCAGTGCGCCCCCAGTCCGCGTCCATCAGCGTCCAGTCGACCGACGCGGTATAGGATTGTTTGGGCGCCGCAAAGAACACAAATTCGTCGCTGACATCATTGCCGTTAACATCCCGAGCCTCGGTCACTTCAGTGTCCAGATAGGCGTAGTTGAGCATCAGCAGCAGATTGCGCGTTGCCATAAAGGTCACATCGGCCTCAAAGCCCTGCATTTGCGCCTCGCCGGCATTGGTGATTTTGGTGTCGGCAACGGTGCCGGCGAGAATGAAGTTGAGCTGCATATCGCGGTAATAGCTTCTAAAAATATCGGCGTTGATACGCAGACGGCGATCCATCAGCTCGCTTTTTATGCCCAGCTCCACCGAGCGTACTTTTTCCTCGTCGAAGCCCTCGGCAAAGCCAAAGCCGTAGTCCACGCCATCACTGGCCGCGCCCTGCTTGCCGTCACGCTGCGGATCACGGGTGTTAAAGCCACCGCTTTTATAGGCCTCGTTGATTTTGCCGTAGACATTAATGCTGTCGGTGAGGTCGTATTCAGCCACAAAGCTAAAGGAGTTGTCGGTAAAGGTCTTCTCGGCCTTCACGTCGACAAACTGCCGGGACGGATCGCTCTGGTCCATGGTGCCCCAGAACAAGTCGAAGGCCAGACCGTAAAGCTCGATGATATTCAAGTCGGTCTGGTTTTTAATGGCCGCGCGCTTGTCTCGCGAGTGGCGGGCACCAAAGGTCAGGTGCAGGCGGTCGTCCAATACTGCCGGCGTCCAGCTTGTCTGGCCAAAAAAGGCCAGCGCCTCATTGTCGATTTGGTAGTGCTGGGACAGCAGGTTTACCGCGTGGGTGCGAAACGGCACAAAGGGCACACGGGCGTCGGCACTGAGCTGGTGGTGCAGCGGTGAGTTATCCTCTACCGCCGACTCCTCAAAGTAGTAAGCACCGGCCAGATACTCCAGACGACCGGCCAGGGCCTCGCCGCTGAATTGCAGCTCGTGAGAGCGCTGCTCCTGAGTCACCAAGGGCTGGGTCTGAGGCGTGGGGCCGCCGTTGGCGGCATCGGCCGCCGGGCCGTCATAGGCGTGGCTGTCGAGGCGGAACGCGGTTGATCCGGCGCCGCCGCCGAGGTCTGCGTAAGAGGCATCGCTCAGCTCGCGATAGGCGCCGATATATTTCAGCTGCCAGCTGTCAAAATCAGCGGTCAGCGTCAGCGCGTGGCCGCTGATTTCAGTATTGGATTCCTCCAGCGGCGCACCCGTCGCCAAGCGGTCGAGCCGGGTCTTGCTGTATACGCTCTGCTCCTGGGCGTGCTCCTTGATCGCTTCGGCCTGACCCTTATCACTTAGCGGTGGGGTAATCGCCTGGTACATGGAGTTGTAGTAGTCCAACTCGGAATGGTCGTAGGCGTAGTCCAAGGTGAGCCGGTCGCTGATGTCCCAACGCAAATCCGCGCGGTAGCCCTGCACCTGGCGGTCACCAAAGTCACCCCCCGGCCCGGTATTGTCGATAAAGCCGTCGTTTTCGGTGTGCATAAAGGCGAGCTTAGCCGCCACGCGGTCACCCAACGGAATATTCGCTGACGTTTTGGAGGTAAACAAATTCCGGCTGCCCGCGGTGAATTTTTGCTCGAACTCAAAGGCCTCACTGCTCGGGCGCTTAGTCACCAGATTGATGGCACCTCCGGTAGTATTGCGTCCGTAGAGTGTGCCCTGGGGACCGCGCAGAATCTCGATACGCTCAAGGTCGGCCACATCCAAAGCGGTGCCGGTGGAGCGGGCGATATACACCCCGTCCATGTAAATGCCCACTGGCGGGTCCTGGGTAATTTGCGCATCGGAAATGCCGATGCCGCGAATAAAGATACGCAGGGTGGCATTGTTAATGGGAAAGGGTTCGATACTCATGCTCGGCACTTTGGCGCCGATGTCTGCCAGGCTATTAATACCCTTGTTTTCCAGTTCCTGCTGACCAAAGGCGGTCAGTGAAATGGGCGCATCCTGCAGCGACTCCGCCTTCTTCTGCGCGGTTACCACCACCTCTTCCAGGGCAAAGCCGGGCTTGTCGGCGGCTTGCGCCATCGCTGTGGGCACAGCCAATACTGCCGCCAGTAGCTGGCGCTTCTTCCAATTGCTATGTGTTATCAAAATCACTCTCCGGCCAGTAATCATTTAGTGTCGCTAAATTTTTTTAAGATTTAGATTGTTAGCGGCCGCAAAGTTAAAGGTCTGTAACCATATTTTGGATACGTACTTCCACTCATGGGGGCACGGGACACCGGGGAACTAGCTGGAGAAATGCGGGGAAATGGCGCCAGTTAATGGCGATAACAGCAAAAACCACGCGCTGATTAAAAAACAGAAACAAGCAAAACTACGCACTAAAAAACCCGAACAGCACGTTTTTATCGCTTGCCAGGACAGGGCGCTAGCACCGTTCTGGCGCGCCGAGTGGCGACCCCCGGCCGACACGACTGCCGCGCCGGGGTGGACAAAACGGTGGGCGAACAGGCCGCAATGAACTACTCGACAGTCACCGACTTGGCCAGGTTGCGCGGCTGATCGACGTCGGTGCCCTTGAGAATGGCCACGTGATAGCTGAGCAACTGCAGCGGAATGGTGTAGAGAATCGGCGCGACAATATCGCTGACATGGGGCAGCTCAATAATGCTCAGCCCCTGCTCTGCACTAAAGCCCGCCGCACCGTCGGCAAACACAAACAACTGCCCCCCTCGGGCCTGGACTTCCTGAAGATTGGACTTCAATTTTTCCAGCAACTCGTCGTTGGGCGCCACCGCAATCACCGGCATCTCGCTGTCCACCAAGGCCAGCGGACCGTGCTTAAGCTCTCCGGCGGGGTAGCTCTCGGCGTGAATATAGGAAATTTCCTTGAGCTTTAACGCCCCCTCCATCGCCACCGGCCACTGCGCGCCGCGACCCAAAAACAGCGCGTGATACTTGTCGGCGAAGGCCTCCGACATTTTCTGGATCGCCTTGTCCAGGGTCAGTGCCTCCGTCAGCCTGGCGGGCAGCTGCTGCAGAGCACTCACAATCTCCGCCTCATCGTCCTCACTGAGGTCGTGCTGCCGCCCCAGGGCAACGGTCAGCAACAACAGCGCAACCAGTTGCGTGGTAAAGGCCTTGGTCGAGGCCACACCGATTTCCGGCCCGGCTTCCGTCATCAGGAATAGGTCGGATTCACGCACCAGGGAGCTCAGCGCCACATTGCAAATTGCCAGACTGGCGGCATAGCCCAAGGTTTTCGCCAAGCGCAGTGCGGCCAGGGTGTCGGCCGTTTCACCGGACTGGCTGATGGTGACAAACAGCGTGTTGTCCTGAACTTTAAATTTGCGATAGCGAAACTCGCTGGCCACTTCGACACGGCACGGCACACCGGCCACGCCCTCTATCCAGTATTTGGCCACCATCCCAGCGTGATAGCTGGTACCACAGGCAACAATCTGCACCGACGAAATCGTTTTAAGGATATCGTTGGCGCGCGCCCCCAGGGTTTCGGCCAGCACTTTTTTGTTGCCAAGCCGCGCGGCCAAGGAGCGCTCAATCACCGCCGGCTGCTCGTAAATTTCCTTGAGCATATAGTGGCGATAGGCGCCTTTGTCGGCGGATTCGGCAGCGGTATCGATCTGGGTCACCGGGCGGGTGACCGGCTGCTGCGCCTGATCCCAAATCCGGTAGTGACCTGCGCTAATTTCCGCAACATCACCCTCCTCCAGGTAGACAAAGCGGTCGGTGACCTGGCGCAGGGCCAATTGGTCGGAAGCGATAAAGTTCTCACCGATGCCGACGCCAATCACCAGCGGGCTGCCCTTGCGGGCGCACACCAATTTGTCTGGACGGTCGGCGTGTATCACCGCCAATCCGTAGGCACCTTCCAGCTCAGAAATGGCTAATTTGACCGCGCCCAGCAGATCGCGCTGCTGCTGAAAATAATAGTGAATAAGATGAACTATGGTCTCGGTGTCAGTGGATGACTGAAACTCATAGCCGAGACCGCTGAGCTTGCTGCGCAGCGCCTCGTGGTTTTCGATAATGCCATTGTGTTCCAACGACAGCTTTTCAGAATTGTGCGGATGGGCGTTTACTTCAGAGGGCTCACCGTGGGTGGCCCAGCGGGTGTGGGCAATACCCGTCGTGCCGGGCAGCGCCTGCTCATCCAGTGCGCGCGCCAGGGCCTCGACCTTGCCAACACGCTTGCGACAGTCATTGTCGCCCGTCGGTGACACCACTACCATCCCCGCGGAGTCGTAACCGCGATACTCTAATCTGCGCAGCCCCTCTAACAAGATCCCAGCCACTTCACGTTGGGCAACAGCACCGACAATTCCACACATATACAGGTTAACCTTGAGCTTGAATGTTCAGAAAATTACGCTTTTTTCTTTGGCCGAATCCAGCCCTTGATATTACGTTGACGGCCGCGGGCAACCCCAAGCTCGCCGTCGGCAATATTGCCAGTGATCGTTGAGCCCGCCGCCACGGTGGCCTCACAGCCCACCTCAACCGGCGCGACCAGGGAGGTGTTCGAGCCAATAAAGGCGCGATCGCCAATCTCGGTGCGGAATTTGTTCACCCCGTCGTAGTTACAGGTGATGGTGCCGGCGCCGACATTGACGGCGGCGCCCAGGCTAGCATCCCCCACGTAGCTAAGGTGGTTGATCTTGCTGCCCTCACCCACCCGAGTGTTTTTGGTTTCGACAAAGTTACCAACTCGCGCCCTTGCCGCCAGCACCGTACCGGGCCGCAGCCGTGCAAAGGGGCCGACATTGCAATCAATACCCACCTCGGCCTCGTCGATCACCGAGTTGGCATGAATCACCGCACCGGCCGCAATGCGGCTGTTGCGGATCATGCAGTTGGGGCCCACGCTGACGCCATCGGCCAGCTCTACCTCACCCTCAAAGACACAATTAACATCGATGCTGACATCCTGACCGACACTCAACTGACCGCGGATATCAATGCGCGCGGCGTCAGCGAGACTGGCACCGTCAGTCATCAACTGCTCGGCCAGCAGCCGCTGGTACTGGCGCTCCAGGGCATTGAGCTGCAAGCGGTTATTCACCCCCTCGACTTCCCACAGCGCCGCCGGCTGCTCCACCACCACCGGCACACCGGCAGCCACCGCCATGGCAATAATATCGGTCAGGTAGTATTCACCCTGGGCATTATTTGCCGACAGCTTGGGTAGCCACTCGCGCAGGTAGTTGACGGGCAGCGCCATCATCCCGGTGTTCACTTCCCGCACTGCCAGCTGCTCGATACTGGCATCCTTCTGCTCGACGATCGCGATCACCTCACCCCGATCGTTGCGAATAATGCGGCCGTAGCCGCTGGGGTCTTCCAGCGTGGCGGTCAGCAGCACCAACTTATCGCCGCCGCGGGCCAGCATCGCCTTGAGAGTGTCGGGACTGATCAGCGGCACATCGCCGTAGGTGATCAGCACCATGGCATCGTCGGCCACCTGCCCCAGCGCCTGGGCAACCGCATGGCCGGTGCCCTTTTGCTCGGCCTGCAGGGCCCACTGCAAATTGTCGCCGGTCACCCCTGCCTTTACCTGCTCAGCGCCGTGGCCCACCACAATATGAGTCGACGCCGCCGCGG
>NZ_JBFIGO010000077.1:0-14161 GCF_041602295.1 Spongiibacter sp.
ATGCACTGGCCGAGCAGCTTGCCGCACTGGGCATCCCCTTTGACATCCTCGACGCCGGCCACTTCCACAACGTGCCCGCCGCGCTCGCGCAATACTGCCGACAGCAGCGCATTCGCACGGTGTACGCCCACGAAGAACTACTGCTCGACGAGATCCATCGCGACCAGGCCTGCCGGGCGGCCCTCGACATTCCGCTAACCCTGCTGGATGACTGCCTCGTTCACCCGACACTCGGGGCCAAAGACGACGGCAGCCCCTACAAGGTATTCACCCCCTACTCGCGCCGCGTCCGCCGCCGTCTGCGCGAGCATTTTCCACAGTGCCTGCCGCGCCCAAGCGCGACTCAGCCCCCCCTCAGCCCGGCGCAGGCGCCAGCGTTTGGCGAAGAGGCCGACTCCAGCAGCTGGGCGGTCGATGAAAACGCATTACTGGAGCAGCTGCGGCAGTTCTGCGCCGAGCGCGCGCCCGACTACAGCGTTCGCCGCGACCTGCCCGCCGAAGACGGCACATCAAAACTGTCGGCGGCCCTGGCACTGGGCCTGCTCAGCCCCCGCCAGTGCCTGGCTCGCCTGCAACTGGAATGCGGCGACGCGATCTGGGACGCCAAGTCCGGCGCCGGCAACTGGTTCAATGAACTGCTGTGGCGGGAGTTTTATCGGCAGGTGGCCTTCCATTTTCCACGCGTGGTCAAAGGCCGCGCCTTTCAGCCCGACACCGAGCGCCTGCGCTGGCGCAACGAGCCGTCACAGTTTCGCGCCTGGCAGCGCGGTGAAACCGGCTACCCCATTGTCGACGCCGGCATGCGCCAGCTGGCCCAGAGCGGCTGGATGCACAATCGCCTGCGCATGGTCACCGCGTCTTTTCTGTGCAAGCACCTGCACATTGACTGGCGCTGGGGCGAACGGCATTTTCTGGAAAATTTGATCGACGCCGACTTCGCCTCAAACAATGGCGGCTGGCAGTGGGCGGCCTCCACCGGCACCGATGCCGTGCCTTATTTCCGCATCTTCAACCCCACCACCCAGGGACAGCGCTTCGACGCCGACGGCGCCTTTATCAAACGCTATGTCCCCGAGTTGTCGGCCCTGTCGGGCAAGGCTCTGCACCAACCGCGGGATGTGGAAAATTACCCGGCGCCGATTGTCGATCACCGCCAGAGCCGCGAAACTTGCCTCGCACTTTTTCAGGAAATCAGGGACTAAAGCCCGGCAGGCACGGCATCGCGCGGCCATTTTAGCGCTGGCGCCGCCGACGCACGGTGTCTATGCTAGCAATCCGACGCCGTCGCAATAGCTATATAACCGGGAGGAGAGGTGAAAGTACTTCAAAACAGCGTATTGGCAGTCGCGGCCACCATCGCCCTGTCTGCCACCGCTATGTCCAGCGCCACGCCAGTAGCGGCGGAAAAAACCGTGTTCGGTATCAGTGAGTATGTCTATATCGAAGAACTGGGCGTGCAGTACCAAGCCAAAATCGACACGGGGGCCGAAAGCGCTTCCATTAATGCCATTAACGCCAAGGTAGAAAAAGGCGTCGGCGACAAGCCGGATATCGTGCACTTTGATTTGGTGCTACCCAGTGGCGAACTGCGCTCCACGTCACTGCCGCTGGAAAAGCACATCCGCATTATTCGCCGCGCCGGCGATATCGATGAAGGCGACAAATACTACCACCGCCGCCCGGTTCTGGAACTGACCCTGTGTGTCGGCGGACAGTCGCGCAAGGTGGAGGTCAATCTCGCCGATCGCCGACAATTTTCCAAGGCCATGCTGGTCGGCTCTGAGCCTCTTATCGCTTTTAACGCCGTGGTCGACCCCAGCGCAAAATATCTACAAGACAGCCGAAGTTGCGGCAAACCAAGGCCACCATCTGACAAGGAGAGCGCCGAATGAAGGGCGTAAAGCTGCATGTAAAAATACTGGCTCTGGCGCTATTGCTGATTGGCGCTGGCAGCACGGCATGGCAGATTTTTGCGCTGAATATCCCGGTCAGTGCCGAAACCACCGAACCGGTATGGGTCATCGACACCAAGCTGAGCTTTGTCGCCCGCGAACGCAGCCCGGTGAAGGTGCAGATGCACCTGCCGCCGAGCTGGAGCAAGTTTATTACCCTGGACGAAAGTTTTATCTCGCGCAATTACGGGGTGAATATCGACGAATTGGCCCAAAACCGCCGCGCGGTGTGGTCGGCACGCCGCGCCGAAGGCCAGCAGCAACTGTTTTACCGGCTGATGCTTACCCAGCGCAGCAATACCCGTTTTTCCAGCGAGGAGCCCGGCCCGCAATTTCGCGAAAGCCCCAAACTTCAAGGCGTAGAGAAGGTCGCTGTCGAGGCGTTGCTTAAACCGATTCGCGAACACTCCGCCGATATCGAAACCTTTATCCGCGAAGCCATCAAGCTGATCAACGACAGCAACAACGACAACGCCCGCCTGCTGCTGGGCAATGACTACTCACAGCGCAGCAAGTCGCGGGTGTTGGAGCTGCTATTGTCCTCGGCTCATATCCCCGTTGAACAGGTACACACCCTGCGTCTGGTCAGCGGCATCAGCCAAACACCCGAGTTGTGGATGCGCAGTTACAACGGCCAGCGCTGGCTTTACTTCAATACCGAGACCGGTATCTTCGGCCTGCCCGATGACCGCGTGGTGTGGTGGACGGGCAACGCACCGCTGGTCACTATCGAGGGCGGCCATCACCTTAAGGTAGAAATTAACTCCACCCGCCAGACCATGAATTCCATCATGCTGGCCCAGACCATTAACGACAGTCGCCAGCAGAAAAGCTGGGCACTGTCGATGTACAGCCTGCCACTGCAGTCCCAGCAAACCTTTGAAATCATCTTGATGATTCCTATTGGGGTGATGCTGATTCTGTTTCTGCGCAACATCGTCGGCATCGAAACGCTGGGCACTTTTACGCCGGTGTTGATCGGCCTGGCGTTCCGCGAAACCCAGGTGGTATGGGGCATTATTTTGTTCACCACCATCTCCGCACTGGGCCTGGGGCTGCGCTCCTACCTGGAACACTTGCACTTACAGCTGCTGTCGCGGCTGTCGGTGGTGCTGACCTTTGTAGTGATTGTCATGGCGCTGATCAGCGTGCTCGGCCACCAGCTGGGGCTGGATCGCGGCCTGTCCATCGCCCTGTTCCCGATGGTCATCCTCACCATGTCCATCGAGCGACTGTCTATTGTCTGGGAGGAACGCGGCGGCCTGCACAGCATGAAGGTCGGCATCGGCACACTGATCGCAGCGACGCTGGCGCATTTAATGATGAGCTACGCGCCGTGGATCTACTTCGTATTCACCTTCCCCGGGGTACTGCTGGTGCTAATGGCCATTATGCTGGCCATGGGCCACTACCGCGGCTATCGCATCAGTGAATTGTTCCGCTTCAAAGCCATGCTGAAGGAAGGCCAATGATCTCGCTGCTGAACACTTGGCGGACGCTGCGCCAGAAAGGCATTATGGGCATCAATGAGCGCAACTCCGACTATGTGCTGCGCTACAACGCCCGCCACCTATACCCCTTGGTGGACGACAAGATCCTGACCAAGCAGAAGGCGATCGACAACGGCATTCACGTGCCGCCGATGTACGGCATCATCGACTCGGAAAAACAGATCGGCCAGTTCAAAGACACTATCGGCGGCCACCGCGACTTCGTAATCAAGCCGGCACAGGGCGCCGGCGGCGATGGCATTATGGTCATCGCCGACCAATTTGAAGGCTATTACCGCAGTGCCGGCGGCCGCCTGCTCAGCGCCGAAGATCTGGAATTCCACCTGTCGGGCATCCTCTCCGGCATCTATTCACTGGGCGGCCATCGCGACCGCGCACTGATCGAATACCGGGTCATTCCCGACCCCATCTTCAGCGCCATCAGCTACGAGGGCGTGCCCGACATTCGCATTATCGTCCTCAAGGGCTACCCGGTGCTGGCGATGCTGCGCCTGCCCACCCGCCAGTCGGGCGGCAAGGCCAACCTCCACCAGGGGGCGATCGGCGTGGGTGTGGATCTGGCCACCGGCATTACCCTGGATGGCACCTGGCTGAATAAAAAAATTCAAAGCCACCCCGACACCACCAACCCGGTGCGCGGCGTACAACTGCCGTTCTGGGAGGGCTTTATCTCACTGGCGACGCGCTGCTACGAACTCACCGGGCTGGGCTATATCGGCGTCGACATGGTGCTCGACAAAGACCTCGGGCCAATGATGCTGGAACTCAACGCCCGGCCCGGCCTGAATATTCAGATTGCCAACGACACCGGCCTGTCGGCGCGCTGTCGCAGCGTGGAGGCCGAAATAGAGCGCCTGGCGCGCAAGGGCATCCACTCGCCGCCGCCGGAAAAACGTCTGCAATTTTGCCAGCGCCAGTTTGCCAACGCCGAATGCGCCGCGCTGGCCCAGCAACGCGCCGCCGAACAGGCCGCACGGCAGGCCGCCGAAGAAGAGGCCGCCATTGTCGCCGCCAGCAAGCCGGCAGCCGATGACCCCTCGGTCGATGCCGGCATTCAGCTTCGCGATCCGAACGACGCCGACAACAAGCGCTAACTCATCAGGCCACCGCCTGCTCGAGAATTTCGCGCGCCTCCTTGGGCGTGATGGCGCGATGCTCGCCCAGCTTCACCATGCCGTGAGCCTCCAGCTGCGCGACAATGCTATCGATCGCCGCTGCCTTGTCGCCGCCGTGTTCGGTCAGCTGCGTCGCCACATCGAGACTGTGGTAGAAGGCTTCGATGGCGTCGATACAGCGCTCGGCCAAATCCTCTGCCGGCGCCAGCGCAAACACATTGCGCGCCATCTGTTCCAGCTTGGGCCGTTTCACCTCGATCTGATGGCGCAGCAGCCAGGGCTGGACAATGGCCAGAGAGCGGCCGTGATCGACACCGTACAGGGCGGTCAGCTCGTGGCCGATCATATGGGTGGCCCAGTCCTGGGGAACACCGCTGCCGATAAAGCCGTTCAATGCCTGGTTGGCGGCCAGCATTAAGTTCGCCCGCCAGCTGTCACTGTCGCGCTGGGCGTAATTGTCGCCCAGGGTTTTCAGCGTTCGCAGCAGGGTTTCCGCATAGCCTTCCTGCACCATCGCGTCGGTGGGCAGGGTGAGGTACTGCTCGCAGGTGTGCATCCAGGCGTCCACCAGGCCGTTGGCCAGCTGGCGCTCAGGCAGGGTTTTCATCACGTCTGGATCGAGCACCGCAAAGGCCGGCTGGACCAGCGGCGACATGAAATTCAATTTGTCGCGCGTGGCCTTTTTAGTAATGACCGAGCCGCCATTGGACTCCGAGCCGGTGGCCGGCAAGGTCAAGATAGCGCCGATGGGCAGCGCCTGTGCGACGCGGTATTTGCCCAGCAAGATATCCCAGCCGTCGCCGTCGTAAAGGGCCGCTGCCGCCACGTATTTGGCGCCGTCAATCACCGAGCCGCCGCCCACCGCGAGAATATAATCCAAGCCCTGCTCTTTAACCTGGGCAACGGCCTGATCCAGGGTTTCTACCGTGGGGTTGGGCTCGACGCCGCCGAACTCCTGCCACTGGTGCCCAGCCAGCGCCGCAGCAGTCTGCTGGTACACGCCATTGCGCTTGATCGAGCCACCGCCGTAGAGCAGCAAGACCTTGCTATCGGCGGGAATCGCCTTGGCGATGCGCGCAATCTGGCCCTGGCCAAAATGGATCTGGGTGGGGTTAACAAAGGAGAATTTCATTGCAGGCCTCGCTATCTGGTTACCGGTCGCCGCACTATCGACGACAAGACAATATGCATATTACTGGCAAATCAGCCATCTAAAAACCAATATAACTGGCTATTACTTGCCTATTTATGCCTAAACCCCTATCTTGCGAGCTTAGTATAGGAGATCCCCCATGTCGGCACTCGCGGCTCTGATGAACGCCTATGTCGAGGCGAAGGCCTTGGAACAGCTGGAGGGCAGTGCCCGCACCGCCATTCCCGGCGTGCATTTTTACCGCGCCAGCCACGGCAGCCCGCGACAGCCCTTTGTCTATCAATCCGGCATCATCATTATGGCGCAGGGCCGCAAGCGCATTTACCTCAACGGCCAGCAGCTGGACTACGGCCCCGGGCAGTATCTAGTGCAGGGCGTCCCCCTGCCACTGGAGTGCGAGTCGCACAGCGACGGCAACCAGCCCCTGCTGGGCATTTCCATTGCCGTAGATGCCGCCCTGCTGCAGGATTTGGTCAGCCAACTCCAGGCCCTGAAAAGCTGTCCGGCAGAACGCCCGCGCGACGACTGCGGCCTCACCGCCGATGACCTCAGCGCGGCGATGCTCGATGCCACCCAGCGACTGCTCAACGCACTGCTCAGCGACAGCGAGGCGGCCATACTGGGCGCGTCGATTGTCCGCGAACTGATCTTCCGGGTACTGACCGGGCCCAAGGGCCATATCCTGTTTGAACTCGCCCAGCACGACAGCCACTATGCGCGCATCGCCAAGGTGCTGGTGCATATCCACCGCGATTACGCCGACACCCTCAGCGTAGAAGCCCTGGCCGAGCAGGCGGCAATGAGTGTGTCGGCCTTTCACCGCGCCTTTCGGCAGGTAACCAGGGAGTCGCCACTGCAATACCTTAAAAAGTTGCGATTGAGCAAGGCCCGCGAACTCATCCTCGCCGAGGGCCGCCGTGCCAACGAGGCGGCGCGTATGGTCGGCTACAGCAGTCCCTCGCAGTTCAGCCGCGAATTCAAGCGCCACTTCAAACAGGCGCCGCGCAGTCTGTCCGCCTAGCTCTAAGCCCTAGGGCCGCAGACCGCTTTTCGCCACGCGTCGGGATTTGCTGAAGATCACCAGTGCCAGCCCGCCGACAATGGCCAGCGACACCAGCAGGAAGTGCAGGGTAAAGGGCTCCGACAGCAGCACGATGCCGCCCAGCGCCGTCATCAGCGGCACGCTCAGCTGAACACTGGCCGCCGTTGTCGCCTTGAGCGCCGGCAGCGCCGAATACCACACGATGTAACCCAGCGCCGAGGCACCGGCCCCCGACAACAGGGCATAGAGCACACCCTCGCGTCCCCACTGGGGCGCCTCCAGCCACAACATGACCAGGCTGAGCAACAGGGCAAAGGGCAGGGCATAGAGAAAATTATGCGCCGATACCAGCCGCGGATCGCCGCCGCGCCGCCCGAGCAGGGAGTACACCCCCCAGGCGCCGCCCGACAGCAGCATCATGGCATAGGCAAACGGTGTCGGGCTGCTTGCTGAAGCCGCCCCAGCGCGGGGCAACATCAGCGCCAACAGGCCGCCATAGGCCAGCAATAAACCCAGCCACTGCAGCGGGATAAAACGCTCGCCGCGATAGAAGCCATAGCCGATCATCACCGTTTGTACCGCGGCAAACAAAATCAATGCACCGGCGCCGGCGGGCACCCTTGCATAGGCGTAGGAAAAGGCCGCGGCGTAGGCAAACAACACCAGGCCCGACAAGCAGCTGGCGCGGGGCGAGGGCGCTGCGGCCCGGCGCTGAAGGCCGCGCAGCCAAACAATCAGCCACAGCATCAGCGCGCCCGACAACAGGCGCAGCGCGGTAAAACTGGCGGCATCGATGCTGCCGCCGAGCAGCGCCGCCCGGCAGATGAGCGCGTTACCGGTAAAGGCCAGCATCGACAAGCCGGTGAAAACAGCAAGGCGGAGCGGAGACATCGGGCTAACCCAAGCGAGTATGTAGCCGGGCATTATAGGGCAGCGCCCGCCGCAACCCCAGGCGACCTTGGTCGAAACGCGCCGCGGCCCAGCCAGCCGCGACTTTACACGACGCGGCTAGCGCCGATTCGGCACTGGATGGCTCAGCAACACCAGCGCCGCGGAGGCCACTATCGCCACCACTGCCGCCACGAGATTGCCGGCGGCCAGGCCCGCCTGCGTCAGGCCGTCGGCGCTGACCGAAAAGAACAATTCAAACTTGGCGATGTAGAGGTAGAGATGGGTCGTTAAATAAGCCATGGGGAACAGCATTAACAGCCCATCTCGGGGCTGGGCCGGGCGGCGAAAGTTAAATAGGAACACCATGCCGGCGGCAAAGAAAGCGACGGCGTGTACCAGCGACGCCAACGCAAAGTCGGCCGTCCACGGCGCCATGTCCCAGGGCGGCATGTTCTTGGAGAAAATATTGTAGGGAATGAACAGCAGGGCGCCGAAAACTATCGTCGTCACCGGCAGGGTGGCAATGCCGCTGTAAATGGCCGCCGTCGACTTGCCCTGGGCCGGCCAGTCCCAGCAGATCTTGCGCGCCAGCAAGGCAAAGGCGCCGGTAAACAGGAAGAACCAGTGGTAGCTGGTCAGCGGCACACTGCTGACATAGGGCCAGGTCGTCGGGTCCGTGCGATCCCAGATCCACCAGCCGAGCTGGGGCCCCATATTGTCGAAAATCAAATAGCTGAGCCCGGCAAAAAAGCCGACGCTGATTGCCTCCACCAGCGGCGTGAAGTCGTAGCGGCGGATCGTCATAAAGGCGTGGTACATAAAGGTCGGATAAAACAGGGCGATATACAGCGGCAAGCGGTTGTAGAGGAACATCACCGAGAACTCGCCGTGCCAGAAGTTCTCCACGGTGTAATAGGAAATAATGTCCATCGCCAAACCGTAGAGGAAGGCGCCCAATAGCGTGTAGAGGGCAGACGGACTGCCGCTGGCGCGGCTGTGGCGAATCGCGTGGACGACCGTCAGCACAAAGCCGATGATCAGCAGCCACTCCACGGCCAGAAAACTCCAGTCCTGCAGCGCCGACGGCGCATTAAAATAGATAAAACTCTCGGTCGCCGCCTCATTGCGCATGGCGTAGGCAATATGCTCGTTCATGATCAGCTCGTCTTATTGTTGTCGGTAAATGCCGGCTTAGTATTCAACCAGCGGCCCCTGTACCTGCTCGCCCAAGGCCTCGGGTTTGCGCAACCGGCCCTTGCCGCCGTTGAAGGTCAGCTCGTCGTAGTGGTGGCCCTCGCGGCGCGCGGTGTCGTGCAGGCGATCAAACAGGCTACAGGTGAAACCAAAATTCACATGGAAGTATTTGTGGTGATCGTCGTGGAATTTATTCGAGCCGTGCAGGGGGATGCGCGGAAACTTGATGCCGCAGTGGTCCCAGTAGCCCAGCACAAAGGTCATGCCGACCACCGTCATATACACGCCGATATGCATGGGAATAATGAACGCCGGCAGGGCGATATACGAGGCGTGGGCAATCCACTCCAGCGGGTGCATGGCGGAAATGGTCCAAAACGTGGGCGTGCTATAGCGGTGGTGAATATGGTGAAAGCGCTTATAAAACCACGGCAGGTGACCGCCGGCGTGCATGTAGTAGGCGGCTGCCTCTATAAACAACCAGCACAGGAACAGGCTGAGTAGGGTGTAGTCCCAGCCGTAGGCCGAAAAGTCAAAGTACAGCCGCGACCAGCCGTGCTCAAATACCCCCCAAGCCAGTGTCGCCATCACCACCGTGGCCAAGTTGAAGTTGAACAGGCCCAGCCACATGGCTTCACGGTCTAGGCGTTTGGCCAGAAAGCGTTCCGGCTGAATCTTCCAGCGGCGGCTGTGCTCGCGGTTGCGGCGGTAATACCACCAGTGCACCAAGCCACCCAGACCGGCGTAGAGGGCATTGCCGCCGACCACGCCGATCAAAATATACTGCCAAACCTGCAGGCCCAGTTGCATGGCCATACTCTCCCCGGCGCGCCGCGCGCCATTAATTTACACACAAGTAAGTTACGTGAGTGTAAATTAATACGGCGCGCCGACTTTTACAAGTAATTTACAGATCTGTAATTTACTGCGTTACCATAGGGCTTTTGTTTATTGCGCCGAATTATGTCGACAGAAGCTACCCCTCCCATGCAAAGCGGCGCCGGCCGCCCCCGCGGCAGCAGCCGCGAAGACACCCTGGCCAAGCTGCTGCCCGCCGCCCGACAGCTGTTCGCCGAGAAGGGTTATGCGCAAACCACCTTCAAGGATGTCGGCAAGGCGATCGGCATTAGCCACGCCGCGCTGTACAGCTACTTCCCCTCCAAAACCGAGCTCTATCTGGCCACCCTGGCCGATACCCAGGCGCTGTTGCTGCCCGCCTACGAGCAGGCGCTGAGCAGTGCCGACACGCTGCGCGAGCAAATTATCGGCGTGTTGCTCGCCTCCGCAGATGCCCACGACCGCGACAGTGCGATCACCGGCCTGCTGGCCGCCGTGCCGATAGAAATGCGCCGGCACCGCGAACTCCACGACGCGCTTAGCGGCCAGAACAATGCGGTGATGGATGTTCTCAAACAGGGCTTCGCCAATGCCCAGCAGCGCGGCGAGCTGCGCTGTGAGGCCACACTGGACAATCTGGTGACGGCGTTTTTAGGGGGCGGTGTAGGGGTGGCACTGTTTCAGTACGGCCTGCAGAACAATGGCTCGCTGCGCGAGGCCATGGATGTCTATGTGGCGATGATCGAGGGCATGATTTTCCGCTGAGGCCCAGAGTCAGGGCAAAAAAAAAGCGCGGCAAAAGCCGCGCTTTTTCGTCGCGCAGCCTCACTTAGCGGGCCGCGCGCTCCTGCTCAATCAGCTGCTCGGCCACTTTCAGCATATTGGCCTTGCTGCCCGCTGCGCGACCAGTCACGCGGTATTTACCGTTGACGATCAGCTCCGGAGTACCGGCAATGCCGTAGCTGCGCGCACGGGCATCGGCCTGGCGCACCTGGCTCTTCACGCCAAAGGAGTCGAAGGTTTTGCGGAAGGTCTCTGCGGACACATTGCTGTGCGCCAAAAATACCTGTTCAATCGCATCGCGATCGCGCAGGGGGTTTTTCTTCAGATTAATCTCGTCAAACAGGGGCTGATGCACCTGGTCCAAAATGTTCAAAGCCTTGGCAGTGTAAAAAGCCTGGGCATGCAAGACCATCAAGTCATTCCACATCGCCGGGGACGGCACAAATACCACATCGTCTGGCAGCTGCTTGGACCAGGCGTGCACCATGGGCTCAAAATCAAAGCAGTGGCTGCAGCCGTACCAGAACACCTCGCTGACTTCGATTTTATCGGGGTCGGAGGTGCGCACCGGCTGGGCAATACGCACAAAGCCTTCGCCATTGACCGCACTGGCGGGGGGAGACGCGCGCTGTTCAGTAGCCGCCTTAGCGGACACATTGGCGGAGGCATTGACGCTTTCTTCACCATTACTACAGGCCGACATCGACACGGTCATCAGGGCCAGCAAACACAGTGAAAGGCTTCTTCTAATCATAGTTTCCCCTTGGTATTCGTTTTGGCAATGCGCACAGAGTGTATCAGACCCGCGCGCTTGTGCGCGGTTCCGCTTCACGCCACGCAATCTCTGCGGCACAAAAAAGGCGGCCGCAGCCGCCTTTTTACCCAAGCCCGCGCTTAATTATGCAGGCCCTGAATAAAGCTAGCTACGGCGTCGATCTCGGCATCGCTCATTTTGAAAGCGATCATCCGCATCATCTTACCCTCGCCGTCGTTATTGCGACCTTCACGACCGTCCATCGCGGCGCGGAAGGCCTTCAACTGGGCCACGGTGTACTCCGCGTACTGACCCGCCAGTGACGGGAAGCCCGCGGCAGCCATGCCGGCGCCAGTGGGCGAGTGACACCCCGAACACGCCGGTACGCCACGATCGGCAATACCGCCGCGGTAGATGGCTGCGCCCTTGGCAACCAGAGCGGGATCGGCCTGACCCACGGTTGAGGTCTTGCTGGCGTAGTAAGCGGCGATATCGGCGATATCTTGCTCACTCAGATTATCGGTCTGGCCGGCCATCATCGGCACCGCGCGGGCACCCGATTTAATGTCGTTGATCTGCTTGATCAGGTAGCGCTCACCTTGACCCGCCAGCTTGGGGAAGGCGGGCGCCGGGCTGTTGCCATCGTTGCCGTGGCAGGCTGCACAGGGGGCTGATTTAGCCTTGCCGGCAGCGGCGTTGCCTTCCAGTGCCACCGCGGCATTGCTGAGCAGCAGGGAGGTCAGAAAAACTAGCAGAGATTTGTTCATGATCACTTACTCTTTCAAAGACGGAAATTCTGTCGCGCTCTACTTGGCAGTCGACATATATTCGATCAGCGCCTGGAAGTCGGCATCGCTACAGTCAAAGCACAGGCCCATCGGCGGCATGGTGTTAATGCCTTCGCGGGCATTTTTCACCAGCGTTTCCATGCCTTTTTCCATGCGCGGTGCCCAGCCGGCAACATCGCCGGTTTTCGGCGCACCGTTGGCACCAAAGCCATGGCAGGCGTAGCAGGATTTTTTGTAGCGCGCTTCAACATCAACGCTCGCACTGGCAACAACGCTAGTCATAGCGAGAAGTACTGCAAATAAGCATTTTTTCATGATTTACCCTCTACCCTGCTCGGCGCGCACGCTGAAAGACTTATATACACGAGGTGATGACCCCCCGTAAAAACTGCGGCATTATACACAACAAGCCCGAGTCGGGGCCATTTTTTGGCCCTCTGACCCGCCCCGCACTGCAATATTCTCCGGATCCCCTATGTCCAAGGCCAACTCTGTTAACTACCGTCGCGCCGTCTATATGAAAAGCGCCCCCAAGCTCGCCCAATGCCCCGAGGACACGGGCGCGGAAGTCGCCTTTGCCGGCCGCTCCAATGCCGGCAAATCCAGCGCCATCAACCGCCTCACCGAAAACAGCAAGATGGCCAAAACCAGCAAAACACCCGGCCGCACCCAGCTGATCAACTTTTTCTCGGTCGACGAACACGACAGCATGCGGCTGGTGGATCTGCCCGGCTACGGCTTCGCGAAAGTGCCACTCAAGGTCAAACAGGAGTGGGAGCGAAACCTGGAATACTATCTCCAGCACCGCCAGTCGCTGCGCGGTCTGGTGTTGATGATGGACATCCGCCACCCCCTCACCGAGTTCGACACTACCATGCTCAACTGGGCCCACCAGGCCAGCATGCCGGTGCGCATCCTGCTGACCAAAACCGACAAGCTCAAGCGCGGCCCGGCCATGGCCACCCTGCTGAAAGTGCGCAAGGCCCTAGAGCCCTACGGCGGCCTGGTTAGCGCCCAGCTGTTTTCGGCGCCGCGCGGTGACGGCCTGGAGGACTTGCGCGAACAACTCGATGTGTGGCTGACCACCAAATTTGAAGAAGACGACGAAGACCCGGCGCTGCTCGACTAGGCCCCAAAAGCGCACCAAAACAGGTCGCACAACCGCGCAAGCCGTCTAGAATGTGTCATTGTTATACTGAGTTTAACAGCCTGCACGGCTCGGACGCTTATGTACCAGGACGCACTACTCAAGCACTGGCTCGACCAAAGCCCACTCGCCCGCCGCAGCGCCGGTGGGCTGGCACTGACGCTTGCGTATATTCTGCTCAGCCTGCTCGGCCACGCCATGGCCGTACCCCCAGGCTATGCATCCGCCTTTTGGCCCGCTGCCGGCGTCGCGGTGGCGGGCTGCCTGCTGCTTGGACGATCCGCCTGGCCCTGGGTCTTTCTGGGTTCGATACTGGCAAACGCCGGCGAGGCATCCTCTCAGGATAATGTAGTACTCAACATTATCATTGCCTCCGGCGCAGCCCTTGAGTGCTGGCTAGCCGCCACCTTAACGCGACGCTACTTTACCAGAGCAATGCTGTTAAGCACCGAGGGCTCGGTCTGGTCTTTCCTGTTCTACGCCGCCATTATTCCGACCACCCTCACCGCCAGCATCACCACCGCCGGCATACTGGGCTTGGATCTCATTAACTGGCAACAAGTCCCCTTTGAGTGGCTATCGTGGTGGGCCGGTGACGCCGTCGGCATCGCCATGGTTTGCCCCCTCGTGTTATTTCTTTTTTCCCGCGTAAGAATCACGTCTCGATTCTTTGCTATCCACGTTGTACCCGTGGCATTCATGCTGCTGTTTATCAGCTTCGGGCATCTGGCGCTGAATCATCACCAGCGCGAAGAGCTGAACGATGCCAGCCGCACATTCGCCGAGAACATCCAAAAAGAGTTCAGCCGATCGATCAGTGAGATGTTATTGCCGCTGGAATTCACCGCGAATTTTATCACTTCGAGCAATTTCGTAAGCCGCGAAGAATTTCATCATTTCATTGTCAATTCGAGGTATAAAAATGCCTTTTCCGCCCTCGGCTGGGCCCCCAGAATCACCGCGGACGAACGCTCTGGCTTTGAGGAGAGCCACG
>NZ_JBFIGO010000078.1:0-14139 GCF_041602295.1 Spongiibacter sp.
AAATGGTGCCAGCAAGCGGTCGTAGCTGGCTGGGAAAAACCGCTGAAAGAGATCCAAAAACTTCGCATCCATACCGATCAGCAAGCGGCGACGGCGACGCTGTACCGCGCCGAGAATACTCGCCGCAGCCTGCTCGGGAGTAGTGCGGGCGACCTTGTCGAAGCTTGCCGCGGTCGCCTCTAGATCTCTGGCCTTACCCTGTAAATCGTGAAAGTGACGACCGTTGCGGGCAATATTGGTTTTAATGCCGCCAGGATGCACTGTCAGCACTCGCACACCGCTGTCCTTTAGGTCCTGGCGCAGCGACTCAGAATAACCGCGCACCGCAAACTTGGCCGCGTTGTAGGCCGACTGCGACGGTATCGACATCAAGCCAAACAAACTGGACAGATTGACAATACAGCCCCCCTGTTTCAGCAGGTGGGGCAGAAACGCCTCACAACCATTGACCACACCCCAGAAATTAATATTCATCAGCCATTCGAAATGCTCGCGCGGCTGCTCCCCTGCGTGACAGCTCAGCGATACCCCGGCATTGTTAATAATGGCGTCTACTCTGCCGAAGTGCTTAACAATCTCTGCCGCCCAATCCTCCACTGCGGAGCGGTCGGCCACATCTACACGGGTCAGCAGCAGCTGCTCCTCCACGGCCAGCTCACGCAGTGCCTGTAACTGGCCCTCGGAGATATCCGACGCCGCCACACCGTAGCCCTCTCGCAACAACTGTTTTACCAGTGCCAGGCCAATACCCGAGGCAGCGCCAGTGACGGCGTAAACTTCTTTGTTATGCGACATAACATCTATCCTTAAGCGTTTTGCGATTAGCCTACTGACACCGACTCGTTTAACTCGGCCACCGCTTGCTCTTCCTCGGCCTGAATTAAACGGTAATCCCCTAGGGAGAAATGGCGGGTCATCAGACGGTAGCGCCAGGAAAATCCGGGCCACAAAGTAGAATTGCGACCATCCTCGGTGAGATACCAGCTGTTACAGCCCGAGGTCCAGGTGGTGCCCTGAAACATTTTCTGAATGCGTTCATTAAAGGCGCGATGCACCTCGGGGCTCACATCCAGACTGCTGCCGGGGCGTTTACGAAGCTGCTGCAAATATTGCAAGACGTAGCGGATTTGCGACTCGATATAAAAGATCACCGACGTATTACCCGGACCGGTGTTCGGCCCCATCAGGTAGAGCATGTTCGGATAACCCGACACGGTGATTCCCTTATAGGCTTCGGCCGCGACCGACCAGTCATCTGCCAGCAAGCGACCGTTGATACCGCGAATGGGCATCGGCGCGCCAGCCACTGGCACCTTAAAGCCGGTGGCCAAGACTACGGCGTCGACCTCGCGGCGCTCACCATCGCGACTATAAATTGCCGTCTCATCCATCCGTGCAACGCCGTCGGCGATCACCTCAACGTTCGACTTACACAGGGCCGGATAGTAATCATCCGACAGCAGTACACGCTTACAGCCCATGGAATAGTTGGGCGTCAGCTTGCTGCGCAGCGCCGGATCTTTAACAACACTGCGCAGGTAGCTGCGCCCCGCCCACTCGCCAATGCGGGTAAATACGCTATCCCAGATAAACGCTGGCAGCACGCTCTCCATCTTGATGTACTGCAAGCGACGAATCAGCTTCTGCAATATCGGCCAACGCTTAAAACGCAGTTGCTCTGTGGCGCGCAATTCACGGTCGTGCTTGGGCAACACCCAGGGCGGCGTCCGCTGAAACACGGTCAACTCAGCCACTTTCGGCTGAATCGACGGAATCACTTGTATCGCACTGGCACCGGTACCCACTACCGCGACACGCTTGCCGCGCAGTTCGTAATCGGTCTGCCATTCAGCGGTGTGCATCACCTTGCCTTTAAAGCGATCCATGCCATCGATATTGGGGTACTGCGGAACATTGAGCGCCCCGATGGCCATTACCAAGGCACGGGCGCGCTGCACCTCACCGCCAGCCAGCTCGATGTGCCACTCACCGCTTCGCTCACAGTAATTCGCGGCCGTGACTTGGCTAGAAAAACGAATCTTGCGGCGCAACAGGTATTTATCGGCGCAGTGGCGCAGATAGCGATGGATTTCCTGTTGCGGGCTGAACAGCCGCCCCCAGTTTGGGTTGGGCTCGAAAGAAAAAGAATACAGGTGCGAGGGCACATCACAGGCCGCGCCCGGATAGAGATTATCTCGCCACACTCCCCCCACATCTTCAGCTTGTTCAAAAATACGGTAGTTATCTATGCCGCTTTTCTGCAGCTGGATAGCCAAACCGATGCCACCAAATCCGGCACCAACTATTGCCACATCGAGAACGCCCGCCTGCTGGCGGCTATTATTGTCTGTATTCATACTGAATATTCCGTTTTGCTGATCCAAAAATCGCGCAACAACCGCGCTGTCTCCGCCGGTTCCTCAAGCATCGGCAAATGGCCAACCCCTGGCATAACCATCACCTGACAGTCGGCAATCCGCTCGGCAAAGACATCGCTGCAACTGGGGTCCAAAACTCGATCGCTATCTCCCCACAACACAAAGGTAGGGGCCTGAATATCGACAAGACGCTGCCAGGTATCCTGTAGCGAGGCCACCAAATGACCAAACAGGTAGTGATTAACCGGGTGGCGATGACACATCTCCCCGGCCATTACCCAAGACAGGCCCATGCCCAGCAAGCGGTGACGACGGTGCAGGCAGATCTGAAATACCATCGCCGCGTCGCCACGCCGCTGCGGCGCTAAGTAATTGCGGCCCGCCGCCACGCCACTTTCCAATACACTCATGCGTCGGCCCGGGGCTCCGGCGGCGTTCATCAGGCATACCGCGCTGACGCAATCCGGGTGGCGAGCCGCCAGTTGCGCGGCAATCGCTCCGCCCATCGAGCTTCCGGCGACAAATACCGGACCACAGTTCAGGGTCTGGATAAGAGCCGCCAAGCGATCCACCTGAGCACCCAGGGCATAGTCGGCGCCAAAGCGGAACTCACTGCCGCCGAAACCGGGCAAATCGGGCACTAGCAAGCGAAACTGGCTGGCCAAATGGGGCGCAATAAACGCCCAATTCTCTCGACTGGCGCCAAACCCGTGCAACAACAACAAGGTTGGACCGCTGAGGTTACCGCCCTGCCAATAGCTCAGCTGGTGGTCATCGATGCGCACACTGGCACTGCGCATGCCGGCCTGCAGGCTCATCAGCGGCTGCAGCCGGCGCCACAAGGAGTGGCGCAGCGGCCGCCAGGCCTGCAGTGCAGCGGCGTCATAGCGGGCCAGCGGGCCCGCCAAAAACTGCTGATGCATCTGGTCTAGCATCGCACCAGCGTCCGCCTGCGCAGACAGCGGCGCATTCACGCGCCCGCTCCCGCCAGCTTCTCGTAAGACTCTACTTCGCTCACCAACTCATCAACGCCGTCGAGGAAGCGGCGATTGTCGTGGTCCCAGGGGTGGAAACTGGGCTTAAAGAAATCCAGCCAATCGGGGATAACCCGTCGCAACATGCCTGGCGAACCCCACAGGAAGTTCATCGTACCCAACCAGCCCGTCAGGCTGAAAAGCTTACCTTCGCGAGCCACCATGCCGATGTGAATGGGAATGACCATCACCCAAAACACCATGGTCGCCAAGAGCAGGGCTAAACAGCGACGGAAGTACGCGATGGGGCCACGGCCAACCGTTTGTTCATAGACATCAAACGCCACCGCCTTGTGCTCGGTTTCCTCCAGCGCATGCCAGCGCCACATCGCAGAAAAACGCGGCTCCGAACCCGCCAGAGAGCGCGGCTCTTTCAGCAGGGAATCGGCCAGAATCGCCGTCAGGTGTTCTAGGGCAATGGTAATGGCCAGCTGACCCGCGCGACTTTCCACCTTGCGGGTAAAATTCAGCAGCCCGAGAATGATCCGCGAATTGCGCGCCGCCGGCATGCCGCGCTTCTCCAGCGCATCGTTATACTCTTCGTGCTCGCGACCGTGCATGGCCTCCTGACCGATAAAAGCGCGCACCGCCTCCTTCAGCTCAGGGTCTTTAACCTCGTCGCGATAGGCGCGAACACTGTCGATAAAAAATCGCTCGCCATCGGGGAAAAACAGCGACATGGCATTGAAAAAATGGCTGACATGTACACCTTTGCCATGCCAATCACCGACCCGCTCCTCGGGAAGGTGAAACTCTAGATTACGGCGTACTGGCATCACTTCTGTTTTCATAGTCCGATCCCTCAACTGAGTCATTAATCTATGTTACATCTTATGGTGTTATATTTAACGTTACATCGTTTAATGTCAAATTAACTTTCGCTAATAAACGCTGAACTGAAACTTCACTACTAAAAAGGATTGAAATTCCGATATTCCGGCCGCGCTACCACCTCTCGAAGCCGCTTCAGCGTCTCATAGGGGTTGTCGACAATCAGGCTATTGACCAGGCTGGCAGGCAGCGCTCCGCCCGGGTCCAAGTGCAACTGAAAGATCACCGCAGTGCGATTGTCAGCCTGAGGGCTCAGCTCAAAATACCCCTTAAGCGCCGGCACCCGCTTGGCCCCTTCTGCCTCGGGAATCAGCGCGCGCTTGGCGGCCGGCAACTGCTGCTCATCAAAACTCTGCAAGCTGATGCGCGTCACCCGGGTATCGGCGTCCTGACTGATCTGATTGCGCAGCAGCAACACGCGGTCAGCCGCCGGCCAGGGAAAGTCATTGACCAGATACTGATAGCGATCCAGCAATGACGGCTTGTACAGCAGCTGCGCCTCGCGACAGTTATGCATCCAGCTGACGAAGGCCGCCGTATCGTCCAACACCGCCATCAACTGGTTAATCTCCGCGTCAATCACCGTTTCACCGCGAAATTCCCGAACCGCAGACCCGTCCACCGCCCGGGTATACACGGCAATCCCCGCCTTATTTTTTTCCTCGCGCCACTCACTGGGCTCAGCGTAGCCCGCCCCAGCAAACACCAGCGCAAGCCAAAATACCGAGCACTGCTTTAACAACACAGCTAACAGCTTCATCTGCCTCTCCTTATTGCTTATTGGCAAAAGCGACGCCCCCGGCGCCGCGTCAAACATCACATACGGTAGGTAAACTGCAGGGCAACTGAGCGCGGCGCCTCAATGAAACCGGTATGCCCGGTGGTGCCGAATAAGGTTTTTGCCAGTGGCGTGTCCGCGGCGTACACCACGATGACTTCATCGGTGAGATTTTTGCCGATCAGCGCCACCTCCCAGCTGTGGTCTATCGCACCCAGACCCAAGCGGCCATTCACTTTGTAGAAGCCGTCCTGCTCAACGCGGGGGTCGAGGTTGCTAGAGGGGTTGTATTTATCGGTGAAGATCACATCCAGTGAGGCACCAATGCCCAGGGTCGAACTAATCGGGCGCATATAACCCAGGATAAAGGTCCCCGACCAGTCGGCCACATACTGGTTAGACATACCGCTGTAATCGCAGTCGCGGCCGTTGGCCGCATTCGGCTCCTGGTCTTGTCGGCACTGACCGTTCTTAAAGTCTTTAAACTCAAAATCCAGCAGCGCCAGGGCACCCCCCAGGGTCAGATAGTCGGTAACCTGCCAGCGACCGTCCATTTCAATACCCATGGTCACGGCTTCCTCCGCATTACCTACCTGGAAGCCGATCGTACCGTCGAAAATACTGATCTGCAGATTGCTGTACTCGGTATAAAACGCCGCCACATTCAATTCTGCGGCGCCATCCAGCAGGCCGGTCTTCAAGCCCAACTCATAGCTGACCGCCTCTTCTTCGTCATATTCGAAGGTACCTACTAACACCGTTTGATTAGCGACAACCGCATTGGGGTTGCGGAAAGTGAGCTCGTCGTCAGGTGTCGCGTTGGAGCGCGCATCAAAGCCGCCGGCCTTGAAGCCCTTGGTCGCCGTAAAGTAGGCCATTCCCTCGTCGGAATAGTCCCACTGCACATTCACCAGCGGGGAAAACTGGGTCTCGCTGCGCTCGCCCTTGAGGTTGTGCCGCTCCATCCCAAAAGTGATCGCAGCTACCGTATCCACCTCACCCATCGGCAGCTCATTGCCCTCGAGGTCGGTAATGGTCAGATGGCGACTGCCTCGTTTGTTCTCATAGGTATAGCGGCCGCCCAATGTCAGGCGCAGGGTATCGGCAACATTGATGGTTGACTGCAAAAATGCCGAGGCAATTTTTGACTTACTGGTAAATTCACGCGGCCCTTTAATATCTGCAATCGCATTACCGGCATCGCCAAAACCCAGCACCTCATAGGGGTCGGCAGCCAAGCCCAGCGGATCGAGGTCACCCCGCGCACCGCCTTCGATAAAGTCAGCTGCATTCAATAACTCGACCACTAAGTTCGAGTCCTGAACCAGTTCGTCGTGAAAGTTAAGATCGTTCTGCTGAAAATACAGGCCGGCGATATAATCGATTGTTTCACCACCGGGCGACACCCAGCGAAACTCTTGGCTCAGCTGCTGGTAATCTTCCTGCATGACGAACTTAAACAGCTCCGCCGCCGTCGCATCACAGTCGCAGAGGTCGTCGTACTCATACTTGAGCAAGCCAGTAATCGCGCTGAACTCGTGACCCTCCGGACTGACCCAGCTCATTTTGAGCGTGAGGTTATTGGTGTCGTTATTGCTGTAATTACCGTTGGACGAAGTCTTGTAGTCTTGATAGTTATTGCGCACCGACTCGTCGGTATCGACATCCAGGAACGGCGGATAGTAGCTGCGATCCAGAATTTCCGCCTGGGTGCGGCCAGCCAAAATGGGGTTGGAGGACGTGGAAGGCTCGTCGTTAATCACCTCGCCGTGGCGACCCACGGTGTCGAACTTGCCCTTCTCAAATTTCAGCTCGGCGCGCAGTTGGTCAGTAACATCCCACACCCCTTTCACACGGAAGGTCGCCTGGTCGTACTGCGGCCCCGTGGTGCCCATATTGAGATCTTCCATGTAGCCGCCAAATTCGCGCAGGCGGGCAGCAAATCGCAAACCGAAGGTATCGGTAACCGGACCCGACACCATCAAGTCAACCACCTTCTCGTCAAACTCGGGCTCATATAGCGCTGAAAACAGACCCTCTATCTCCTCCCCAGGGGAGGCGGTAATAATGTTCAGCGCGCCGGCAATACTGTTCTTACCCTGCAGAATATTCTGTGGGCCGCGCAGCACTTCTACCCGCTCCAAGTCCAAAAATGGCGCCCTGGCGAGCTGTGCACGGCCGTAATGAATGCCATCGACATACATCCCCACCGACTGCTCAAAGCCTTGGTTCATACCGGTGCCGATACCGCGCACATAAATATCTGTGCTGATACCGCTCTCGGTCACCGTCAAGTTCGGCACGTAAGCCTGCAGGTCTTCCATGCGGTTGATGCCCGCCTCCATCATCTTGTCGCCGCCAATGGCGCTGACCGACACAGGAACATCTTGCAGACTCTGAGCGCGATGCTGGGCAGTAACCACCACCTCTTCAAGCTTTGCCGCCCACCCAGCAACCGGAATGACGCAGGTAAGTGCCAGACCACCCACGCGAAATATGCTAGAACTACCCATTACAACACACCCTATTATGTAACATTATTTAATGAAACATAAAGGGATGTCTTGTTATTGTCAATACCAGCGCCACAATTTCGCGTAACGCCGATGGAAAAAGCTGACCCAGTTAGCACAATGTCAGATACGTCCTACAAACCGTCCGCAGACAGCCCCCCGCCGCATCAGCGCGGATACGTGCGGCCTCAACCACGGACACTTAGCCTATCGCCTGCCCTCCAACAAAACTCACGGAGAGCATCCCGAGAGGCCGGCAGATAAACGCCGAGCAAGGCCGCCACAGGCAGGCCGAAAATGCGCGGAAAAGCGCTACCAACTCAAGCCGCTGCCTCAGCGCGCTATAGCGCTGGGCAGCAGCTCTCGCCCAGGGAAAACGCCCCGCATGCAGGCGCCGCTAACGCGTCCACACAGCAGCGATCGCCCGACAATCCCGCGCTGAACAAGGAATCAGACCGACTCAGCCCGCAAAGTGGCCGGCGACGATGCCAAGTAGAGCAGGGCCGGCTCGGTATCGGCTTCATCGGTCGGGTGGTAGCCCGGTCGCAAATAGCGCAGCGCCTGCCACAACAGCCAACCCACCGACGGTATAAAGCCCGCAGCCGCCGCCCGACGCCACTCGCGCCAGATCCAGGGGCGCCACACACTGGGGTGATAACTGCGCAGCTGCGGATCCTGACGCATCATATATGCCGCGCCGCTGTTCCAAATAAACAGCATCACCGGCACCACCAGCATAATAAGCAACATATCGAGCAGGTAACGCAGCGGTGCAGGCAATCGGCACAAATGGCGATAGAGATCGAAGGCCACGCAGCGATGCTCCACCTCCTCCGCCCCGTGCCAGCGCAGCAGGTCCACCATATTGGCGTCGGCGCCCGCGGCCTCCCAGGCAGAGTTTTCCAACGCGAACTTACCCATCACACAGGTAAAATGTTCGATCGCCGCAATCGCCCCCAAGCGCAGCACCAACCACGGGCGCTGCAAAAACTCGGGCAGCGACACGCCCCAGGGGCTGTCGCCCAAGGGCTTGTCAAACAACCACTGCACACGCCGGATATGGCCGGAGGTCTCAATACCGCTTGCCTGCAGATACTCAACCGTTGCACTGTCGTGGGCCCGGGCGTGCATCGCCTCCTGACCGACAAAACCCTTGACGTCCTCGCTCAGCTTATCGTCGGTAATCAGCGGCCGCGCGCGATTGAACACCTTGCAAAACCAGAACTCACCGGCCGGGAGAATCAGGTTAATCTCATTAACCAGGTGACTGGCGGAGGCGTCGCCGGGAATCCAGTGCAACGGTGTCTGACTCCAGTCAAACTGTACTTTGCGCTGCGCCAAATCGTGCGTCGTTGACGAGTGCGTTGTCATAATGCTCATCCCCAATTTTGTTAGCTAAAGATTCAGTTCACTTACGGCGTCGCGTCGATACGTGCCAGACGGCGGCCGATACCCGGTGTCAGTCGTGAGATCCAACGTATCAGATGCACCTCAAGACCCACTCGCACCTCCGGCAGGTTTTTCTCCACCGCTCTGCGCACCCCGGCAGAAACCGCCTGTGGCCCCAAATTGCGCAGCGCATACAGTTGTTGCACCGCCGCCTGGCGGCGCGCCTGCTCGCCGTCGCCAGTGCCGACAAAACGGGTACGGGTGACAATGCCGGTATTCACCACGCCGGGATACACCGCGCTAACGCCAATACCCTGGTCGGCCAGTTCCGCGCGCAGGCACTCGCTAAACATTTGCACTGCGGCTTTGGTGGTGGCATAGGCCGGGGTACTGCGGGTGGGAAAGAAGGCCAAACCCGAGGACGTATTGACGATATGGCCAGGCTTATTGGCGGCGACCATCTGCGCAGCAAACAGGCGAGCGCCGTGAATGGGCCCCCAGAGATTCACCTTGAGAATGCGCTCCCAGTCCTCCACCGAAGTCTCCAGCACTGGGCCCGCCATACCAATGCCGGCATTGTTGACCACAATATCGGCCACGCCCCAGCGCTGCTGGACCTCGGCAGCGAAAGCTTCCATTGCTTCGCTGCTACCCACATCGACGGCTTGTGAATCCGCCTCAGCACCGAGCAGGCGCGCCAACTCGGCGGTGCGCGCCGCGGCCTCGGCATTGATATCCACCGCAATCACGGCGGCGCCCCGCTCGGCGAAGTCCAGCACGCTCTCGCGACCAATACCCGAGCCGGCACCGGTCACCACCACCAGTTTACCGGCGTAGGGTTTGTCGGACTTTTTAACTGCGGCCAAGCGCGCGCGACGCAGCTCAACCCCCTCTTCCCCCCCCTCTTGGAAGGCAACAAACTCGCGAATACAGGCCGCGACCCGCCGCGGGTGACTGAGGGGCGCCCAGTGACCGGCAACGATATCGCGGCGCCACAGCTTCGGAGCCCACTGAGGCAAATCGTCGAAGATCTCGCGCCGCATAAAGCGCTCGCGACTGGGTACTAACAACTGCACCGGCACCTCGGTGCGACGCTGCCTGGGAGCGTATATCCGCGGAAAAAAATTGGCCCGGTAAAGCTTGATACCGTGCACGCCATCGCGGCTCTGGCTGGCGCTGCGCACCGCCGGCACGCCCTCCAGCCAGGCCAATAGGTGCGGCCAGAGACGCCCCAAACCCAGGCGCCACAGCAAGGGTGCCACTAACGGCAGGTGAAACAGCAATACGTACCAGGAGCACAGATACTGGCCCAGCGCCGGCTTTACGTTGGCGAGGGTCGGCCGACTCAGGCGGCGGCGCAACCAGTGGCCGGCGTGATCCAGGCAGGGTCCGGAAATACTGGTATAGGAGGCAATGCGCTGCTGAAAATCGGGGTCAGTCACCGATTCCCAGCTTTGCAGCGAGCCCCAGTCGTGGGCCACCAAATGGAATGTGCGATGTGGACACACCGCATCGGTGACGGCTTTCAGGTCCGCCGCCAACAGCTCAAGCCGATAGTCAGAAGTGCGCTTGGGGATATCGGAGTCACCGGCGCCGCGCACGTCGTAGCTCACCACGTGATAATCGCTCACCAAGTCCTCGGCGACGCCCTGCCAGACACTGCTGTTATCGGGGTAGCCGTGCACCAGTACTACCGTGGGCTTACTGGCGTCGCCGCGACAGCTTACAGCCAAATTGACACCGCCCGACTGCACGCGCAGCCGCCGCACATCGCTTGCCGACATCACTGCATTCATGCTGCCACCTCCGGACTCTCGCTACGGGCGGGCCACAGTCCGCGCTCTGCCCAGCGGCGCACATGGGGTACATTGTCGTCCAGCCAGTAGGCATCGTCCTCGGTCACCACCAGCAGCTCCTCCCACTTGGCACCAACGCCACGAAAACCCAAATGTGGCTCAACCGCCCACAGCCCCGGTGTTGGCGCGTGCTCGGAGCCGCGGCCACTGTTCCACAGTGGCGACCAGCCCTGACGCCGGCCCTGCCAGCGGCTGCGCTGCAACGCCATCACGCTGCGCAACCCAAAACGCATCACGCTGGCGTGGCTGGATTTGCCATCGTCTTGCAACGGTTCTACTCGATGGGCCAACACCTGAAAGGGATAGGCCTTGTGACGCGGCTCATAACCGTGACGGGCACACAAGGCATCGACCTCGCGACTCACCTCAGCCAGCGGCCGCCGCGCCTTCACTTGCGCCACGATCAGCTGCCGGTACTCCAGCAGATCGTCCATCAGCTGATCGAGTACCTTGTTTTCACCCACCACAGCGCTGTAACCAATATCGGCGGTATAGCCTTTAACGGATGGCGCGCAGTCGAGAATGAAAGGCATGCCCTCTTCCAGTCGCCGGCTGCCGGGAAAGAACGCCAGGTTGTAGCCCGCCATATGCTTAAGGCCAGTAAAGCCGGTAAAGGCGGTGCGATCGCCAAACCAGGCAAAGGGCTGGTGCAGGCAGTCGTCGGCGCCGTTATCGACCAAAAACTCCTTCATACGCCGCGCGACCTGATTTTCGGTCATGCCCGGGCGCATATCTGCGGCAATGGTTTCGGCACATCGGTAAGCCAGTTGCTGAACCTCGCGGAAGCGCTGCAGATCGCTCTCTGCCAAGTCTGACTGTTTGCTCATGTTAATGGTCCTCGTAGAGTGCGCTGCGCGCACCGCGGTTGAGATAGGCAATTAGGTGCGCACAGCACCCACTGCGATTTAATCGATCTAAAACGCGACGCCCCGGCACATCGCGCCGCTTGTTCAGCGCCTTGATCAAGCATGCCGGCGCCGCGCACCGCAGCTCCCCTTGCGGTGGGACGGAACATCACCAGCGATAGCTAAACTGCATGGCCACGCTGCGCGGCGCACCCACCCCGCCGGTATGCGTAGTCGCGCCAAAAATACGCTTGCTCAAGGGCGTATCCACTGCGTAAGCAATAACCACTTCGTCGGTCAGATTCTTACCCACCAGCGACAACTCCCAATGCCGGTCAATGGCGCCAACACCGAGGCGGCCATTGACCATAACAAAGCCCTCCTGATCCACAATCGGGTCTAGGTTGGATGAGGGGTTGTAGTCGTCGGTAAATACCGCATCGACTGAAACGCCCATGCCCAGCGTGTTACTGATTGGCCGCAGATAGCCCAGTATCAACGTGCCGGACCAGTCGGCGACGTACTGATTGCTGCGCCCGGTATAGTCGCAGTGGACACCATCACCGGCGTTGGGCGCCTCGTCCTGCCGGCACTGACCATTGGTAAAATCGGTGAACTCAAAATCCATCACCGACAGCGCGCCGCCCAGGGTCAGGTAATCGGTAAGCTGCCAGCGGCCGTCGAGCTCAATACCCTGAGTCACCGCCTCTTTGGCATTGCCCACCTTGAAACCGACCACGCCGTCGAAGATGCTCACCTGCAAGTTGCTGTACTCGGTGTAAAACACCGCGATGTTCAGCTCTGCCGCGCCGTCCAGCAGGCCGGTCTTCACACCCAGCTCGTAACTCAGCGCCTCCTCTTCGTCATACTCGAAGGTGCCCAGCAGCACCGTGCGATTGGGCACCGTGGCACCGGGGTTGATCGGCGTCAGCTCGGCCTCGGGAGTGGCATTGGAGCGCGCATCAAAACCACCGGCCTTGACCCCTTTGGTCGCGGTGAAATAGGCCATACCGTCACCGGAGAAGTCCCACTGCGCATTGACCAGCGGCGAGAAATGCCGCTCGGTGCGCTCGCCTTTGAGGTCGTGGCGTTCGGCGCCAAACATCACAGCCGCCACCGTGTCGGTCTCGCTGATGGGCAGCAGCTCGCCGGCCAGGTCGGTGAACACCAGCCGGCGACTGGCCTCTTTATGCTCGTAGGTGTAGCGTCCACCCAGGGTCAGGCGGAAGGTATCCGACGCATTCCAGGTCGATTGCAAAAAGGCGGAAGCAATATTGGTGGTGCTGATAAAGTCCCGCGGCGCCTTGATATTGGCCACCGCGTTGCCAGCATCGCCAATGCCCAGCACCTCTTCCGGTGAACCGCCCAAAGGGTTGGGGTCAATATCGCCGCGCGCGCCCATGTCTTGCGCGTCAGCGGCATTGAGCAGCTGTACCACCACCGGCGAGTCCTGAATCAGCTCGTCGAAAAAGTGCAGCTCATTGCGCTGGACGTAGAGCCCGCCAATAAACTCCAGCTCTTCAGCCGCCGGCGACAGCCAGCGCAGTTCCTGGCTGTACTGGTCGTAGTCTTCCGCCAACGCCAGCTTGAACAGCGGCGCGCCGGTGGCATCGCAGTCGCAAAGCTCGTCGTACTCGTAGGCCATATAACCGGTGATAGCGGTAAACTGATGGCCCGCCTCGTTAAACCAGTCCACGTTGAAGGTGATATTACGGGTGTCGTTAAAACTGTAATCGCCGTTAGAGGAACGCTGATAATCTTGGTAGTTATTGGCCACCGAGTCATGACTGTCGACATCGACCAGTGGCGGCAAATACGTGCGATCGAGAATTTCCGCCTCGGTGCGGCCGGTGAAAATTTGCGTGTCGGAGGTGGATGGCAAGTCGCTGATAATCTCCCCGCGCCGACCGATGGCATCGAAGGAACCAGTCTCTAATTTAAGACTGACCAGCATATTGTCAGTGGCCTGCCAGGCAAATTTCAGCCGGTAGGTCTCCTCGTCCAGCTGGGGCTCTTTCTGATCCAGAGTCAGGTTGGTCATATAGCCGTCGTATTCACGCAGCCGCGCCGCAAAGCGCACGCCCAGTGTGTCAGTGACCGGCCCCGACAACACCAAGTCAAATACCTGCTCGCCAAATTCCGGCTCGTACAATACCGAGAGCAACCCCTCAAACTCTTCGGCAGGGTTGGCGGTGATCAGGTTTACCGCGCCGGCAATGCTGTTCTTACCCTGCAGGATATTCTGTGGGCCGCGCAGCACTTCCGCCCGTGCCAGATCCAAAAACGGCGCTCGCGCCAGCTGCGCGCGGCCGTAGTGAATGCCGTCCACGTACATGCCCACGCTCTGCTCAAAGCCCTGATTCATGCCGGTGCCGATACCGCGAATATAGATGTCGGTGCTAATGCCGCTCTCGGTAACGGTAAGGTTGGGTACGTAGGCCGTCAGGTCTTCCAGCCGGTTGATGCCCGCCTCCATCATCTTGCCGCCGTCAATGGCACTCACTGACACCGGCAC
>NZ_JBFIGO010000079.1:0-13997 GCF_041602295.1 Spongiibacter sp.
AAATTACCGTTGTAGCCCTGCGGTTTTTCCGGCCCCAACAACAACTCCAGCTCACCGTTTTCGCCGACCAGTAAACTTGAGCTGTCCAAGCTGCCAAAGCCCGTGCGACTGCCCGGCGCCAACTCCCGCAGGTCGCCCGTGTCGCCAGCCATCGGCCCGCTGTGCACTTCAAAAATCAGATACTGAGGAGCCAGGGCCCCCGTATTAGCGCGCGCCTGACCGCGCCAGTGCCGGTTGTCCGCCAACTGCGCCTGCACCCGGTAATACTGGCGACCATCGATGGGCGCATAGAAATATATGGCGTCGGCATTGTCGATGGTCGATTTGTTGTACACCGAAATGCCGTTGCGAAAGGCGGGAAAATCGACATCTTCATGAAAGGCCCTTTCCACGGCACTGTGCATAAACCCGGACAGATAACGATAGCCCTCGGCCAGAGTGCGGTCGTCAGCTTGCGGGGGGCAGTACTGCCGCTGATCAATCGCATCGCGTGCCAGCTGCAAGTCGGCCATAAAACTGTCCCAGGCTTCCCGCAACAGCGCCTGACTTTGTTCCACCGGCGGGCATTGATTCACATCGCTCATCACAATCTTCTCCTGTCATTAAGTCGCCGACTTGCCGCCAGCGCACATGGCCGTCGTGTGCCGGCAAGCGCCGTTAGGGCCCAACGGATTTCACCAGGTCGCTGCGGCGACTCAGGCGCGGCCACTGATACTCATCAAACAACTCGGACAATTCACCCTCTATGTCGTCAACCGACACGGCATAGTCATCGATGTTGTAAGTGAAACGAGACTGGTGGTTGCGCTCCCGGTCTTGCTGAGCGCGCAGGTAGGCGTCGAATGACGGAGACACCGTCAGCCCCAGCGCAGCATAGACCTCATGCACGGTATCGCGCGGCTCAGCAACCAGCTTGCGGTAATCGACGAAGACCGCTTGATCGTGCCCTGCCAATACCTCTCGGGGGTGACGAATCGACTCAAATGAAATTTCCGTCATCACCCGCAGGGACTCGCGATATTGCTCAGGCTGCCAGCCCCGCCCCTTCCAACTCAGCTCCAGCAGGCGCAATGTGCTGGGGATACACTCATTGGGGTTGCGCAACATGACCACAAAGCGGGCATCGGGAAAGGTCTCTTGCAGCGCCGCCACCCAACCGCACATCAATGGGTTTTTGCTCAGATGCGTGCGCTCGCCACCATTGAGCAGTAGTTGGCGCTTCACACACTCACGGTAATGGTGCAGCCACCGGCGGCGCTTTTTGTCCGACATTTGGTCAAGGTGAAATAAATCGATCTTGTCCATCATGGGCACATCGAGCGCCCATTGCTGAGTGACAAAAGCGGCGCGCATCACAAACTGATCTTCCTCGGCATTCCATAAACTCATGTGGTGAATATGGCGCGTAGGGCCGAAGGTTTTGTCGTCCCAGCGCTGCAGACGTGTTAAACAGGGGCTGCCCAGCAGGGCGTCCAAACGCCCCAGGGCACGGATCAGTTTCTTTTGCAGCAGTGACGGGAAAAACAGCTCCCAATACAAAAAATAACTAAATTGATTACCGTCGGCAGCCAACAGCCGATGCGCTAAGGTGGTGCCACTGCGCGCGTGACCAATAATAAATACCGGCCGCTCGACGGTCTGGCGCCACAGGCGCGGAAAAAACACATAGTCGAGCAGAAAACACAGGGCGTGAAAGGCACTGACCAGTGGCACAACCAGCAGCAGGCGAAATAACATGCCCCGCTTACCCGGCCACTGCTTTAGGGACCAGACATGGCGCAGCACGCGAAAGTAATAAGCGATATCGAAGTACACGGGAGGGGCTCCTAATCTGCCGAGAGAACTGACAGACTAGGCTAGCCAGCCAACCTTAAACAACTGGCATTTCAGTCGCCACAACAAGCTTGCAACATATTGATTTAAAATAATTTAATAGAGAAACTTAAGCGCAAGCCAGCAGCACTTATATTTTTGTGAGCCCCACATTATGGCCGACAAAGCACCGCCTCGCGCCCGCAAGCGCCCCAAACAGAGCCGCTCGCAATTTACCGTCAGCGCGATCCAGCAGGCCTGTCTGCAAATCCTGCACAACGAGGGCGCCGACAAATTGACCACCCAGCACATCGCCGACGTCGCCGGCGTCAATATCGCCTCGCTGTATCAATATTTTCCCTGCAAGGAGGCGATACTGTCAGACATTTACGACGCGGCACTAGATGACTTGGCGCAGTTAGCCAGCCAGCGCTTCGGCGAGATTCAAGCACAGGCGAGTTCGTCGCTGCGCGACGGTCTGGCGGCCATTATCGATATGGAGTGCGAACAACTGCTGGCGCTGCAAAAATTGGAGCCGGCGTTTTTTCAGGAGTATCAACAAGACTTCGACGTTCACCAGCGGATCGACCAGCTGACCCAGTCGCTGAACAACCCCTCCTGGGAAGCCTGGCTGGACAATTGGCTGAGCGAACAGGGCTGCGGCGGCAACCCGGCGCTGCGCGGCCTATTGCTGCGCCAAACCCTGCAAGGCAATTTGCGCATCGCCCTGCAACAACGCCCCGAACTGTTAGCTGACGACGCATTCCGCGAGGAACTGCTGCAGTTACTACTCGCCTATCTACAGGGCCATTGAAGCGCGCAGCCCTGCCGCTCGCTAGCGTCTCTCAACGCGCGCGAGCGGCAATGCGGCGGTATTCCCGATACTGGGGCGTCCAGAAATTGCGCTCGATATCCGCGCGCAGCTCCTCATCACTGCGCTCAACCGCCAAGCCCTGAGCCATCGCCACGCTGGCTACGGCAAAGGCGATGGCCTTGCTCAGCGCCGCCAATTCAGTCAGCGGCGGCAGCAGCACATTGCGGCGCTGGTGATGGGCACTGGCGGCCTCGGCCAAGCAGCGGCTGGCAGCCATCAGCATCTCATCGCTGACACGACTCGCCTTGCTGGCCACCACGCCCAGACCAATGCCGGGAAAAATATAACTGTTGTTGCACTGCGAAATCTCATAGCGCTCGCCCGCATAATCCACCGCGGCAAAGGGACTGCCGGTGGCAACAATCGCCTGACCATCCGTCCACTGCAGTATCTGCTCGGGCCGCGCTTCCACATGGCGGGAGGGGTTGCTCAGCGGCAATACGATCGGCTGGGCACAGCGACTATGCAGCTGGCGAATCACCTCTTCAGTAAACAAGCCCGGCTTGCCCGATACGCCGATCAACACGCCGACATCGACGTTGCTCACCACATCTAACAAGCTGGGGTAGTCGCCAGCACCACAGCGCCACTGTGAATACACCGCCGCGGGCTGCGCCAGCGCCGCCTGAAAATCCAGCAAGCCGTCCATGCCCTGACTCACTAGGCCAAAGCGGTCGACCATATACAGCTGCGAGCGCGCCTCTGCGTCGCTGAGTCCCTCTTCCACCATTGCCCGGATCAGCTGCTCGGCGATACCACAGCCCGCCGAACCGGCGCCCACAAAGACAATGTTCTGATCGCGCAGGCGCTCACCTTTGCGCTGACAGGCCGACAACACCGTGCCGAGCGTGACCGCCGCCGTGCCCTGGATATCGTCATTGAAACAACACACATTGTCTTTATGGCGCTGCAAAATCGGCATGGCATTGGGCTGGGCAAAATCTTCAAACTGTATCAACACCCCCGGCCAGCGCCGCTGCGCCGCCTCGATAAACTGGTCGACAAAGGCGTCGTACTCCTCGCGGCCAATACGCGGGTGACGCATGCCCATATACATGGGGTCGTCTAGCAAAGTTTGATTATTGGTGCCCACATCCAATACCACTGGCAGGGTATAGGCCGGACTGATGCCGCCACAGGCGGTGTACAGCGACAGCTTGCCGATCGGAATGCCCATGCCGCCAATCCCCTGGTCTCCCAGCCCCAACACCCGTTCGCCGTCGGTGACCACCAGTACTTTGACCCGGTCCTTGCTGACGCTGTGCAGAATATCGTCCATGTAATCGCGATCTTCGTAAGACACAAAAATGCCCCGCGCGCTGCGATAAATATCGGAAAAATGTTCACAGGCCTCGCCCACCGTCGGCGTATAAATAATCGGCAGCATTTCTTCAAGGTGGTCATTGAGGAGGCGGTAAAACAAGGTCTCGTTGTTGTCCTGCACGGCGCGCAGATAAATATGCTTGTTGATCGGCTCATCAAAGCTGCAGTACTGCAAATACGCCCGCTCGACCTGCTCGTCGATGTTCTCATAGCGCGGCGGCAACAAGCCCATCAAATTAAAACTGCGGCGTTCGTCCTCAGTAAACGCCGAGCCCTTGTTCAGCAGGGGCGTCTCCAGCAGCATCGGACCGGCGTAGGCAATATACAGGGGCTTATCGGAATTCATGCAACACTCTTTAATAAACGGGAAGGGGCAAGATCGCCGGCGCGACACATTCTACATATGAATGGCGCCAATCACAAAATAAATAACACAAGCAGCGGCGGGCCTGCCGCGCATAGTAGCAAAGTCCACCGCCCCCAGCAGCGCCTCGCAGCTGGCATCGCGCAATGCACTGCAAACTGCGAAAAGCGTCGGACGACAGCCCGAAAAACAACAAAAAACCCAAAATTTTCAATACATTACGAAAAAGGCACAGTGTTTGCTCCAGTCCTAGTAGGCCCAACTGCAAACATGAGAACGCGGACAATGAGAGACCTTGATAAATACCCCAACCCCGTCGAGTCGGCGAGAATTCTCTTGGTTGAGGACAGCCGCCTAGAGCTGTACCGCCTAGAGGCGCTACTCAAAGGCTTTCAATTTGACACCATCAGCTGCAGCCAACCCAGTGACGCCCTGCAAATTCTCTTGGCAGAACATATCGATATTGTGCTCTGCGACTGGCGAATGCCCGATATGAGCGGCCTTGAACTCTGCAAAACCATTAACCGCAGCCCGGCAATGGGCGATCCCTATTTCATTATGCTTACCGGTCGCCGCGAACGCAGCGACGTCATTGCCGCCATCGATGCCGGCGCCGATGACTTTATTAGCAAACCCGCAGCCGGTGAAGAATTACGCGCACGCCTACAGGCCGGACTGCGGCGCCTCGAACGCGAACGGGTGTTACTCGAGAGACGCAGAAGGCTGGTCAACTACGTTCAATAGATACACCGCCAGGGCCTCGCGCTGCCCAGCACTCAACTCAAACTGCGGCATCGGTGGCGTCGGGCTGACAAAGAAATCCGCTAACTCAGCCACTGAGTAGCGCGCCGTCAAGTTAGTGAGCGGTCGCATGCCCTGTTGCCGGTGACAGCTGTCACAGCCGTGCTGGCCATACAAGGACTGCCCCAGGGCACTCAGCTCGGCAAGTCGCCCGACAGGATAGTTCGAGTCAGCGGGCTTGCCGCCACCTGCCACTGCCGGCCGGAGGACCTCGGCAGCGCCGCCGGCCCCTCGGCTGATACGATAAACTCGGCCACTGTAGTCATCGGAGACAAAAATACTGCCATCGCGGCTCTCAAGCACATCGACCGGCCGCCCGAGCAGCTGCCGCGACTGCAAAAAGCCACTGACAAAATCCCGCTCGACAATACTGCCGTCTGCCTGCCAGAGCAGCGACACCACCTTGTAACCCGCCGGCTCACTGCGGTTCCAAGAGCCGTGCAGTGCCACCAGTGCAGCCTTGCGGTAGCCCTCTCCCTGGTGGCGCAAAAACGTCATGCCCAGTGGCGCCTGATGTGCCCCAAACTCGTGAACGGGCGGGCGGTTATCAGGCAGCGCCGAGGGGCGGCGCGCCCCCCAGTCCGGGTCGGGGCGACGGGCATTGAAATAGGGCCAACCGTAAAACTCTCCCGCTTCGATACGATTCAGTTCACAGGGAGGGAAGTCGTCCCCCAATAGGTCGCGACCGTTATCTGTGGCATACAAAGCGCCGTCCCAAGGCGCCCAATCAAAACCTACACTGTTGCGCAGGCCGCGGGCGACAATCTCCAGACCGCTGCCATCGCCGCGCAGCCGCATCAGCGTCGCGCGCTGCGGGTCTGCCTCTTCACAGGCATTACAAGTGGAGCCCGAACTAAGATACAGCCAGCCATCGGGCCCAAAACCGATGGTCTTAGTCCAGTGATTTCCGGCGTCACCCAAGCCCTCGACAATGCGCTGGTAACGCCCGCGCGTCATGCCACTAAGCTCGTCAAAGGCAATTTTGCCCACTGCATTAGACTCGGCGACATACAGCCAGCCATCGTGCAAGGCCAGACCATGGGGGCGGCGCAATTCACTCAGCAGCACCCGCTGTTCATCAGCACGACCATCGCCATTGCCATCGCGACTGAGCAACAGGACTTCGCCACTGCGCGGCCGACTGATCAGCAAATCATCACCAGCGGTCATCGCCATAAAACGCACATTGCCCAAATCAGCCGCATAGACCTGCAGTTGGTAACCAGGCGCCAACTGCAATACCGGTAAATTTTCTGTCGAAGGGGCATCACTATAACCCACCGCTGCGTGCAGCAATGCCCGCGATGCTGCGGCCATGCCCGGCGAACCAAATTGGATCAGTGCGAACGGCAGCGCCAACAGCAGCAGCCCACACAACAGCAAGCCGGCCAACAACAGGGTAAGAAAACGTTTCAAAACAACTATCCTATAAAGGGGCCGCGACCACCTGAGCCACAACAGCCTAGGGCAAACGCGCCAACGATACCTCAACCAAATCCTGCAGTTCACGCAACACTACCGTAAACACCGACAAATCCTGATTCGCCGCCGTGTGCAGACTACTGATCGTCGTCTGATAACGAGCGAACCTAGTCGCATTATCAGCCTGCCAGGAACTGACTAACTCAGCCAGCGGCTGTGACGGGCTTGAACCGCGGCACAACAAGCCGATACTGAGCTGGCGCAGCAATGCTTCCAGGTTATCCACATAGGACTCTCGGGCCAAATCCTGCCAGCGGCCTTCCGGCTGCCAGGCAATCAGGCGCTGCAGCGCCCAGTCCATCTGCAAGGTATCGAGTAACGCAAACAATAACTCGCTAAAACGCAGCGGCGAACAATCAATGTCCAGAGCCGCATCAACGCAGCCGGGCAACAGGAAATACGCATCGAACGACGCGATCCGGGTTGCCAGCGAGGCCGGCACACCGGCCTCGGACCAACGCTGACACTGACTAACAAAATCCTCCGCCCAGCCATTGCACTGCAGGGCACCCAGGTTCGGCATCAACTCCTGGAAGGCCGGCTGCATGCGCGCAATCATCGCGGCGGGTTGCAGGGCGTGCTTATTGCGCAAAAACCACCGCGTACTGCGCCGACCGAGGCGCATAATCTGGTGGAATAGTTCGTACTGCAAGTCTGTCGCTATCACATAGTCCAGCGCCTCCACTTCGCGCCACAAGCGATCCAGCTCAAACAGTTCGACAATGGTCACAAAGGCGCGCGCGGTATCAGCCGCACTGGCACCCAGCGACAGATCCTGGCGCAGCGGGTAAGTAAAGCCCATGATATTGACCATTTCATTGGCCAGCTGCGTCGCGACAATTTCACGGCTCAAACGGTGCCCGCAGATCTGCTGTGCATAGCTCTCCCGCAATCGCGCAGGGAAGGCAGCATACACCCGCTCCTGCAACCAGGGGTCGTCAGCCGCACCAACCTCTAACAGCCCTTCCTTAAGTTCCACCTTGGCATAGGACACCAACAGCGCCAGCTCCGGACGCGTCCAGCTGCGCCCCTCACTGTACAACTCGTGAATACGCTCGTTGTCGGGCAAAAACTCCAGCTCGCGGTTCAGCGCGCCACTTTCTTCCAAGTGTTCGACAAAGCGCAGGTAATCGTGATGATGTTTATCGCGCTTAAAACGCGCCAGGCTGATCGCCAGGGTCTGCCGGTAACAGTTGTGCAACACCAGCTCGGCGACATCATCGGTCATATCGGCGAGCAGTTGATTGCGCTGCTTGACCGTAAGATCCTCTGATGCCAACTGTGTGTTGAGCAGGATTTTAATATTGACCTCATGATCCGAGCAGTCGACACCGGCGGCGTTATCGATGAAGTCAGTATTACAGATACCGCCATTTCGACAGTATTCCAAGCGCCCAAGCTGGGTCAGCCCCAGGTTGCCCCCTTCCCCAAACACCTTGCAGCGCAAATCGCGACCATTAACGCGCAGTGCGTCATTATTGCGGTCGCCGACATCGGCATGACTCTCTTCGGCGGCCTTCACATAGGTGCCAATTCCGCCATTCCAAATCAGATCGACCTCAGCTTGCAGCAAACGGCGAATCAAGGCATTGGGCGTCAATACGGCGTCTTCGCTAGCAATCATCTCGCGCAGCTGTGGCGACAGCGAAATCTGCTTGGCACTGCGTGAGAACACCCCACCGCCCTCGGAGATCAAGTCGCCATTGTAGTCAGCCCAGCTGGAGCGCGGACGCTCAAACAAACGCTTGCGCTCCAACCAGGCGACCTCGGCATCGGGCTCTGGATCAATAAAAATATGCAGGTGATTGAACGCCGCGCGCAGCTTCAGGGTCTTGGACAGCAGCATGCCATTGCCAAACACATCGCCGCCCATATCGCCGATACCGATCACCGTCACCGCATCGCGCTGCACATCGACGTCCAACTCGCGAAAATGGCGCTGCACCGCCACCCAGGCACCTCGCGCAGTAATCCCCATTGCCTTGTGGTCGTAGCCATTACTGCCACCCGAGGCAAAGGCGTCACCCAACCAAAACTTGCGATCAATAGCGATGTCGTTGGCAATGTCCGAGAAACTGGCGGTCCCCTTGTCTGCCGCCACCACCAAATAAGGGTCATCGTCGTCGCGGCACAACACCGACTCGGGATGTCGGATCACATCACCCTCACGGTTGTCACTGATATCCAGCAGACTGCCAATAAACAGTTTGTAGCAGGCCACGCCCTCAGCAAACACCTCTTCGCGACTTTCCAGATTCGCACTGCGACGCGCCACAAAACCGCCCTTGGCGCCAGTGGGCACGATCACCGCATTTTTAACCTGTTGCGCCTTAACCAGGCCCAACACTTCGGTGCGAAAATCTTCCAGCCGGTCTGACCAACGAATCCCCCCACGGGCCACCTTGCCGCCGCGCAGGTGGACCCCCTCCACCCGCGGCGAAAACACAAATACCTCATACTCGGGCCGCGGCTCCGGTGCAAAATCCAACTTCCGGGTACTGATCTTCAGGGCGATACATTCGCGGTATTCGCCCGCCTCGTTCTGCTGAAAAAAGTTACAGCGCAAGGTTGCTTCAATACAGGCTAGATACTGGCGCAACACCTGATCTTCATTGAGGTTTTGCACTTCTTCCAAAGCACTTAAAATGCCGCTGCGCAGCTTGGCCGCGCGCTCATCGCTGCGCTTCTGCGAAGCCCGCCGCGGGTCGAACAAGCAGCGGAACAGCGCCATCAGGTCGCGAGTGATATCGACATTGCTACACAATACCGAGGCAATGAAATCCATGCTGAGCAGCGTACCCAGCTGCTTCAGATAACGCGCATACGCTCGAATTAGCGCGACCGAGCGCCAGTCGAGGCGCGCACCAAGCACCAGACGGTTAAAACTGTCATTTTCCGCCTTCCCCAGCCAAACCGCGCGCAGCGCCTCCTGGTAACTGCTGCGCACCGTATCGAGATTGAGACGGCGACCACTCCCCAGCTGGTGCTCCAGAGTGAAGTCATGCATCCAGATTTCGCTATCATCCTGCGGCTTAATCAAATAGGGGTGCTCCACCAGCACCCGCGACCCCAGATTTTCTAACAGCGGAAGTATGTCCGATAGCTGTAGCGATTCTTCACGGTGAAATAACTTTAACCGTAGACTGCGATCAGCACTGCCAATTTCATGGAACAGACTAATACTGATATCACTGTCGTCACTGAGCTCGCGACACAGCTCAATATCACTCACCGCTAATGATGGCGAAAAACGATCGCGGTAGGCCGTGGAAAATGCCTCTTGATATTGCAGCGCCATCACCCTGCCCCGCTCCTCGCCCAGGCGCTCGACGCAAAGTTCGGCAAAACGCTGCACCCAGTCGTGAGTCAGCTCGACAATTTCCGCTTCCAGCGCTTCGCGATCCACATCGTGAAATTGCTGATTGCCCACCCTGAACACCAAGTGAATACGCGCCAATACCGACTCCGACAGAAATTGCGTAGACACCTCACAATCGCTACTGCCTATGGCCGCACCCAACAGGCGTTCTATTTGACGCTCCATTTTCACCGCTTCGCGGGGCAGGTAAACAATACAACTGACAAACTTTTCGAAGCGATCCACCCTCATAAATAACTTCACCGCGCGGCGCTCGTATATTTTCCAAATACCCAGCAAGGTCTCCAGCAGCGGGGCATTGTCGGCCTGAATAAGCTCGTCGCGCGGGTGGCGCTCGACAATTAGCGCAAAGGTTTTACCGTTGTGGCTGGCACCATCGAGCTGCGAACGCTCTTGCAGCCAATGGGCCTTACTGCGCAGCAAGGGCACGCGCTCCACCCCCTGGTAGTACATCCCGGCGGTATACAAACCCAGCACGCGGGTTTCACCAACGACCTCGCCACGGTCATTAAAGCGCTTGATCACGATGTAATCGGCATAGACATGGCGGTGGACGGTGGATTTTTGCGAGGTTTTAGTAAACGCCAGTGCCGGGCGCTGCCGGTAAAAATCGGCAAAGCCATCGCACAAGTCGTCCAAATCGGCTTCAGCGAGTGGCGCGCGCTTGCGCATCAAGCCTAGCTGGGCATCGCTGCATTCGGCGATATAAGTGCTGCCGCCCTCTCGGCGCAGCACAAAGTCCGACATTCCCAAGAAAGTAAAATTGCCGTCGCGCAACCACTGCAGAAAACTGGCCTCTTCATTGCCTTCGCCAACATGCCGCAAGCTTTCGGCGATACACTCCTCCAGCCGAGATAGCATCCGGGGAAAATCATCGACCACCAGCGTCACATCGGCAGTGGCGTCTTTCAAGGCCGACGTTAAATTGCCTAACTCCGCCCTGTCACTACTGGCATCCACCAGTATGTAGCCGATACTCTCGCATTGCGCACCGTCGCGCTGTTTTCCGGCAAAGGCCTCAATGTGTCCCTCGGCGCTGCGCCTCAGCCACATCAGGCTACTTTCAAACAGGTGGATATTGAGTTTGGAGCGATTGAGAGCGATGCGTAGGGAGTCGACCAAAAAAGGACGGTCTTTCTGGCAGTAATAGATAAGGGTGTGCTTGCTTAGCCAGCCGTCTGTTTCCAGGTCGGGGTTAAACACCTTAACGAGAGGGCTGTCGTGATGACGCTGAGCAACATAGCGAAACAGACCGTAAAACAACCCGAAATTGGCTTCGGGCTCCCAGTGTAGCTGGTCTTCGTCTGGATGAACGTGCATCACCTGATCGATAAACTGCCTGAACAGGCTTGCCTCATCACCAGCCAACTGCGCCGCAGCCACCCTTGCCACCCGCTTTAGCAGCTGCTGCCTCACACTGAGTTTTGTCATACCCCTGCTGCCCTGCTAATAGACCGCCTCCCCAGGCCGCCAACACTGTTGAGTCTAGCAGCTATATACCGGCCTGCTCGGCCCGTAGCAAAAGGCAAAACGCCGCACCGCTTGCGCGATGCGGCGCTGCCGCCGCAGGCATGCCTCCGCGCTAGTAGTCGCGAATGCGCACCCGCGTATTCCAGGCCTGGTGGGCCTGCTTGCCCTCGCGCCAGTGCTTGCCGGCACGGGAATGCCCATGGCGCTCCTCGCGATACTGGTACTGATGTTTGGCGGCCTTGCGATGACCTTTCACGTGATGCTTATCGCGCCAATGATGCTGCTCAGCACCGTAATAAGGGCGCTGGTGGTAACCGTGATGATCATCGTAGCGATGACCATCGCGATAGCCCTGCCGATAGCCTGAGTGGTAATAGCCACCACCCGGCGCACGGTGTCCGCAGTGAGCGTGATGTCGGTGGGGATGTGGGTAACGCGGCTCGGATTCGTGGGCGGCGTAGATCATCGCCGCCCCCAGCATTACCGCCACCGCGACCTCGGCATTGTCAGCCCGCGCTTGCTGGGGCGACATACTGAACGCCGCTATCAGCGCTGACGCCAAGGCCAGAGCGGCGGCGCGACGGGGCTTGCTTGCTACAACGTGACTGCTCATGGCGGTCTCCTCTTAGTGTCACTAAACCTTAGTGTCACTAAACCTTAGCCCCCCGCAACTGAACACCCGCTTAAGGGTTTGTCAGTCATGCCAATTACTTCTACTATGAGCCGTCACTGCCCCCGGATAAGTGAGCGCGATGTCGGCAACGCCTGCAACCCTGGTTTTTACTGTTGCCATCAACGGCTATCACTTGCTGTACCGCCGCAACATTGCCAGCCAGCGCGCCTACGCTCAGCGCCACGGCTACCACTATGTCGCGGTCACCCAGCCGATCTATTCACCTCTGGGCTGGGAGGTCGCCTGGCTAAAGCTCTATTTGGCCCGCCACGCCCTGCGCAGCGGCTACCAGCAACTGCTGTTCGTCGACGCCGACGCGGAGATCCGCAGCAGCTGTCCGCCACTGCGCGAGGTGTTAGACCAGCAGCACAGCATTTACGCGGCGCGTGGCTACAGCGGCAGGGTGAACTCCGGGGTGCTGTTGCTGCGACGCAGCGCCGCCAGCCTGCAGTTTCTCGACCGCGTCATCGCCGCACAGGGCCAAGCACTGCCCAGCGCCGACGACGTCGGCTGGGGAGAGAATGGCCATATTATTCAGGCCCTGCACCGTGAAACCGCATTCCGTGAATTGCCCCCCAGCTGGAACAATAACCACAGCCCGCTACTGGACGACTATATAAGACACTACAGCGCCGGCCCTCTGCGCCCCCTCTACCGCGCGCCCTGGCGCGACCGACTGCTGTTCAACACGCTGAAAACCGCCAACGCCCTGTACCGCCGCGCCGACCGTCGGCACCAAGGAAGCTCAGCGCGTGAGCAGCTCCAGGCACTGACCCGACAAAGCCTGCAGCATTATCCACGGCTCAGCGCACCACAAAACCTTCGCTAGCCCCCAGCGAGCGCGCGCAGCGGCGCAGCTCCCCCGCCCGGCAAGCAATCATGACAAAAAATTATAGTGTCAGCGCCTATATTATTTTTACACCATAGTGTAAAAATACCCGTAGGTTGACGATGATCAACTCTCAATCTCTATAACAATAATGACTGCCGCCCAGCGGCTAGCTAGAGAGGTGCCCCTTGACCAAGACCGCAAGACACGACCGCGTTCGCTCCGTGCAACGCCTCGGCCTTTTCGCCCTTGCCACCGTCTGCGCAACTAGCAACGCGCTGCACGCTGACGAGACAACACCCGCAGCAACTCAGAACAGGGCCGTTCTGGAAGAAGTCTTAGTCACCGCAAGGAAGCGCAGCGAAAGCATGCAGGACATCCCCATCGCCGTAACGGCAATCAGCGCCGAGTCGCTGCGCGAACGCGGCATCAGCAATACCAGCGAACTGACCAAGTCGGTACCCAGCCTGGAAATCCGCAAGGGTCAGGCCAACCAGATTTATATCCGCGGCATTGGCGAGCGCACCGGTTTCGCCCGGGTTGACCCCACCGTGGGGGTCTATCTGGACGACTTATTCCTGCCCCGCTCCGACGGCCAACTGCTCGACACCGTCGACATTGACAGCATTCAGGTGCTGCGCGGCCCACAGGGTACGCTGTTCGGCAAAAACACCACCGGCGGCGCCATGGTGGTCAGCCTGCGCAAACCCGACGACAGCAACGACGCCTATGTCGAAGTCGGCGTCGGCAACTACGCCCAGCGGCGCCTCAAAGCCGGCGTCAACGTGCCAATCAACGACCACTTTTACGCCAGTGCTGCCATTAACATCACCAAAGATGACGGCTATTCTGAGAACGTCGCCACCGGCGAAAACAGCCCGACCAATGACCGTCAGGCCCTGCTGGTGCAGACGCGCTGGCTGCCCAGCGAGCAATTCAGCCTCGACACCCAGGCCTTTCTCGGCAAAATCCGCGAGAATATGACGGGTA
>NZ_JBFIGO010000080.1:0-13767 GCF_041602295.1 Spongiibacter sp.
TCGACCTCGCCGACCTGGCCGGCCAAGCGCTGCACCGCGTCGGCGTCGCTGACATCGCAGGGATACACCGCCACCTCCGCCGCGCCCGCGCACTGCGCCGCCACCTCGGCCAACTTGTCCGCATTGCGCGCCACCAGCGCCAGCCGCAGGGCGGGGTTTGCCTGGCTAAACTGGCGGGCAATCGCTGCACCGATTCCCTGCGAGGCACCGCTAATCAGTACCCGTGGCGGCTTGTTCTCACTATTGCTTCCTGTCATGTTATTTCCTGCTTGGCTGCCCGGCCCGGCATGGTCAATCCCACAGCGACGACAGGCCTTAAATGATCGACAATATTATCAATAACAAAGCTATCAAGCTCTTCATTGTCATGGCGGGCTTTTTTGTCGCCAATGCCCTGATTGCCGAATTTATTGGCGTCAAGATTTTCTCGCTGGAGCAGACCCTCGGCCTGTCGCCGCTGTCACTGAGTCTGTTCGGCATCGACAATTTGTCGTTCAACCTCACCGCAGGGGTGCTGCTGTGGCCCTTTGTCTTCGTGCTCACCGATTTGATTAACGAGTATTACGGCCGCCGCGGGGTGCAGCTGCTGTCCTACCTGACGGCCGGTTTAATTCTCTACGCCTTCGCCATGTTCTATGCCGGCATTGAGCTCAGCCCCGCTGATTTTTGGCCGCAGTCGCACATCAACCCCGCCCTGCCCGCCGCAGAGCAGCAGGCCATTGCCGACAAAGTGGGCGACTACGACTACGCCTACCGACTGGTCTTCGGCCAGGGGCTGTGGATTATCATCGGCTCCCTGGTCGCCTTTTTGATCGGCCAGATCATCGACGTCACCGTCTTTCACCGCATCAAGCAACTGACCGGCGAGCGCTATATCTGGCTGCGCGCCACCGGCTCGACCTTAATCAGCCAATTTATCGACAGCTTTGTGGTGCTGTTTATCGCCTTTTACCTCGGCGCCGACTGGGGCCTGTCACTGGTGCTGGCGATCGGCGTGGTCAACTACCTCTATAAGTTCACCATGGCGATACTGCTCACCCCGGTGATCTACGCGGTGCACTATCTGATCGACCGCTACCTCGGTGAACCCCTGGCCAGCGAGATGAAAACCGCCGCCCTGCGCGGGCGCTGAGCGGACAAACTTTAAATTACTGTTAGATTGGTGACAGTGACAACATACTATTGCACACTAACGCCCCGGCGAGTTATCGCCAACGGCGTCCCGTGGGGCGCTGCACGCCAGGAAGGCTAACCACGATAACAATTAGGTACGACTATGAAGGCCCAGCTCTCAGCTCTATTTCTCACCACCGCAGCCCTGCTGTCCGCCTGCGGCGGTTCGAGCTCATCCTCAACCAGCAGCCACAGCGACGCCGGTGTTCAGGGTGCGCCGCAAACCCGTTTTGCCATGGCCAATGGCTGCTACGCACTGCAATCCAGCGCCACCCAGCAATACGCGCTGATCGACGGTGACAGCCTGCGCATCGGCGCCAGCAAAAACAGTGCGGAGGGCTTTTTCATGCAAGCCGCAGGCTTGGGCCGCTACCTCTTGCAGAGCCGTGACCAGCGACTCGTCAGCGAAAACGGCGGCGCGGTGATTGCCGCGACCGAAGCCAGCGACAATGCCATCTGGACCGTAGCGCGCGATGCGAGCAGCAAAACCTTCAGTCTGCAAAGCCACAACGGCCAAACCCTGATCGTCGACAGCGACGGCCAGCTGAGCACCGGCGATGCCAGCGGCGCCGCTAGCCAGTTCCGCTTTGTGCCGGCACAAGACTGCAGCGACTACCCGGAAATGCCCACCGGCATTGCCGATGCGACCTATAAGGGCCGTGGCGTTGACCAAGCCATTGTCGGTTTTGCCGATGTGCATACCCATATGGGCATGAGCAGCGAAATGTCGCTGGCCGGTGACGTTGGCCCCTCGGCTGGCGGCGCTTTATACGGCGAGGTGGTTCACCGCTTTGGCGTTAGCCACGCACTGAAAGACTGCGCAGATTTTCACGGCCCCAACGGCATCCGCGACGGTAACAACGTCATCAGCGCCAATCCCACCGATAATCACGACACCCAGGGCTGGCCCAGCTTTGTTGACTGGCCACGCCGCGACTACCTTACCCACCAAGTGATGTATTACAAATGGGTAGAGCGCGCCTGGAAGGCCGGCCTGCGCCTGATGGTCAACCACGGCACCAATATCGCCGCGCTGTGCCGGGTTGGCCAGATCAACGCCCTGCGCCCCGACGCCGACTGCGAGGACATGAGCGTTGCCGTTAAACAGGTCCAATACCTCTACGAGGTACAGGACTATGTCGACGCCCAGCACGGCGGCCCCGGCAAGGGCTGGTACCGCATTGTTAAAAGCCCGGCAGAAGCCCGCGAAGTGGCCAATGACGGCAAACTCGCCGTGGTACTGGGCGTGGAAGTCGCCCAGGTCTTTGACTGCGGCGTGACCATGCTGCCCGGCGGCCAGGAACAGCGCCGCTGCGACCAGGCGCAGATCGACGCGGAAATCCAGCGGCTGTGGGACATGGGGGTGCGCCACGTCTATCCCTACCACGACATCGACAGCTCGCTGGGCGGTGCCGGCATTTTCTCCGGCGACGTGATGAACATGCTCAACTTCATGGACACCGGCGCGTTCTGGAAAACCACCGAGTGCCGCGAATACGACGCTGACAAGCCGATGGTCCGCCAGCCCGGCGCCGAGATGGCCACCGCCATCCCCGGCAGCGGCGACGACCCGCTCAGCCAGGCCTTCTTCGCCGCCGGTGGCGGCACCCTGCCCCTCTACCCGCCCGGTCGCCGCTGCAACGCCCGCGACGTGACGGATCTGGGCAAATACGCCCTCAATGCGCTGATGGATAGAGGCATGGTGATCGACATCGATCACGCCGCCTACCACAGCAAGGACATCATGCTCGACGAGGCGGAAAAGCGCAGCCCCGCCTATCCAATGGCCTCGTCGCACAATGCCCACGGTGGCCTCACCAGCGACCAGGCGGTGCGCATGCTCAAAGCCGGCGGCACCATTTACCCCTATAAGGGCCACGGCGGCGACCACACCGCGTTCATTGAAAAACTCAAGTTCTGGCGCAACGAAGCCGGCGTTGGCGAGGAGCGCGTGCTCGCGCTGGGCTATGGCGCCGACGCCAATGGCTTTGGCGGCCACAGCGGCCCGCGCGGCGGCGATGCGACGCCGGTGAACTACCCCTTCACGCTGTTCAGCGGCGATGACTGGGGGCCGATGTTCAAGGGTATTGCACCGCTAAAAGTCGACCTGCTGCAGATTCCCGAAAGTGGTAAATTCTGGCATATCGACGAAGTCGGCATGGCCCACTACGGTCTGGTGGCCGACTTTGTTGAAGAAGTGCGTCTGGAAGGCGGGCGCGAAGCCCTGGAAGCCCTGTACAACTCCGCCGAGGATTATGTGCAGATGTGGGAGCGCGCCTATTACAGCGCCAACGACCAATAGCCGAGGGCGCCGCTATGCGACAGGGCTTACTGGTTTTTCTCAGCGTACTGATTCTCTGCGGACTGTGGCTGCTGCTAAAACCCGCCACCCAAAGTGACGGGCCGCAGCAGCGGCTGTACCGGCTGAGCATTATCGATGGCCAGTATCAGGGGCCAGAAAAGTTGATCGCCTACCGCGGCGATCAACTGCGTTTTGAGGTGCTGAGCAACCACGACGACGCCATGCACGTCCACGGCTACGAAAAACATCTGGAACTCAGCGCCGGCCAAACGGCGGTGCTGGAATTCAGCGCTGAACTCGGCGGTCGCCACGCCCTGGAGCTGCACGGCAACGAATTGCAGCTCGCCACCCTCGAGGTCTATCCCCGCCAGTGAGTCCTCCGCGCCTGCTGGTCATACTGACCAGCCTGCTACCGGGCACGCTCTGCGCCCACTCCTTTGGCCGCCCCTATCAGCTGCCCATGCCCTACTGGATGTATATCTACGGGGCCATGGCGGCACTGTTATTGTCTTTTGTGGTACTGGCCTGGCTGCTGCGCGCCGAACGCAGCCATCAGCCCCCGCCCGCGTGGAGTTTTTCCCCGCCGCACTGCACACGGCTGCTCAAGCCCTTGCTGCAGGGCCTGATGCTGGCCGGCTTCGGCCTGGCCATCGCCAGCGGCCTGCTCGGCAGTCAGGACAGCTACCGCAACTTCAATATGACCTTCTTTTGGATTGTCTTTGCCCTGGGCGCCAGTTATGCCAGCGCCCTGCTCGGCAACTGGTACGCCGCGCTCAACCCCTGGCAGCTGTTGTGCCAAGGCGTGGACACCCTGCACGCCGGCTTTTGCCGCGGCCGCTTCAGCTATCCCCAAGCGCTTGCCTATTGGCCGGCGCTGGCCCTGTATATGGGCTTTATCAGCCTGGAACTGTTTGCCGATATCCGCCCCTTGTCCCTGTCGGTATGGCTGCTGATCTACAGCGCGATCAATCTGCTGGCCACCTTCCTGTGGGGCGCCCGCGCCTGGTTTCACTACGGCGAATTGTTCGCAGTGATGTTTCGGCTGATGGCGATGATGGCGCCGCTGCAGCGCGATAACGACAACGGCCAGTGGCAGCTGCGCTGGCCCTTTAGCGGCCTGCTAAATCAACGCGTTGAACACCCCAGCCTGCTGATTTTTTTACTGTTTATGCTGTCGTCCACCGCCTTTGACGGCCTGCGCGAAACCAGCCTGTGGTTCAATCTGTTTTGGGCAGACCCCTTCGGTGTGCTCAGCCCGCTGCTGGGCAAACACCCGCTGCACGCCTATATCGAGCTGCGCCCCTGGTACATCGCCTACGAAGTGCTGTGGCTGCTGATGTCGCCACTGATCTATCTGGGGCTATTTTTGCTGTTCCTGTGGCTGGGCAAACAATTGGTGGGCAGCGCACTCAGCCTGCGCGAGCTGGCACTGCGCTTTGGCTACAGCCTGCTGCCCATCGCACTGGTCTACCACATCACCCACTACTACAGTCTGCTGTTTAGCGACGGTATCAAAATACGCGCATTGCTCTCCGACCCCTTCGGCTGGGGCTGGAATCTGTTCGGCAACGCCATCACCGGCCGCGTGCCGATACTGCTGGATATGGGCATTATCTGGGACAGCCAGGTGTGGCTGATCCTGATCGGTCACGTCGCCAGCGTCTATCTCGCCCATAGGGAGGCATTGCGCAGCTTTAACAACCCGCGCCGCGCGGCATTGAGCCAACTGCCGATGTTGCTACTCATGCTGCTGTTTACCGGCGCCGGACTGTGGATACTGGCCCAGCCACTGCAGGCTTAAGCGACTGGGCTAAAAAGCGTACTGCCAACCAACGACCGCCCGGCGGGCATCGTGGAACTGCCCAAAAGGACCGCTGCGGCGGCCAAAAAAGTGGTCCACGCCCAGCCACCAGCGCCACTGATCACTGAACTGGTAACTGAGCTTAGTGCGCAACTCGCCGTCGCGGTGATCGACATTGAGCAAGGCAAACACCTGCAATTCCACAGTATCGTTGTAAAAAAAGCGCTTAATGCTCAGCGTGTGGCGCAGGCTGTTGCGGCGACGCACTACCGCGCGATCAGTATCACTTAAACGGCTATAAAAAAGCTGATAACTAAGATGGCTGTCTCGCCAGCCGTAGTAATCCAAGCCCAGCAAGGCCTTCAGCTCACCGCTGACGGTGACACCGCCGTCCTGCAGGTCATCGCGCAATAGGTAGACGCGCTGCTGATAAACCGCCTCGGCACGCAACACCCAGTTACCCATTGCCGTGCTGGCACTGCCACCCAGCAACTCACCGCGTTCCAGGCGCGGCTGCAACACGATCTCGCCCTGTGGCTGGCGGCGGTACAGCACCGGATTGTCGTGATAAAAATGAAAGTAATTGGCACTCAGATCCCAGCCGCCGACAAAGTGGCTGTAACGCAGCCCTATCTCCACTTCACTGCGATCGGGGCGCCTCAGCGGCTGCGCACGCACTGGCTGCCCCTGCGGCAATGTCGGGCGCAACTCCGGGCTACTAATCGCAAACTCGGTGCCGGCGTCGGCCTGCTCGTTCACGGTGATATCGGGTATCACCAGCCACTGCAGGCGGCCGTCGTCACCCAGCGGCAATTCCGCATTGATCATCCAAGTGGCAATGCGCGAGTCTTCGAAGGTGGGCAGGTTGAATTCCCGCAACTGCTGGGGGTTAATCACATCCAGCAAACGCAAGCCATCGGCCTGCCCCCACACCACCTGCTGTTTCCCCAGGCGAACTTCCAACGACGACAGATTGACGTCGAGATAGGCCTCACGCACACGCAGCTCAGCGTGGCGATTTTGCCAAACCGCGCCGTTCAATGCGCCGTCGCTGACCGGCCGTTGGTCACGGCGACGCAGCCGGTCGGCGGCATCCCAGCGCAGTTCAGGCATCAGTGTCAGCGCGACGTCATCACTCAGCGCCATTGCCCAGTCACCGCGCAGGCGCATTTCAGCCTTGCTCACCGACTCCACCGCCTCGGGGCTATAGGCCAGTTCGCTGTCGAGCTGCCACTGCCAGGACTCAGCCAGGGCGCCGCTGGCCAGCAGCGCCGCCAATGCGATTAGGCTACGCATCTTACAAGCCCCGCCGCAAAGCACTGGTGGTAAACAGGCGCTCGGGCACCGCGCTGCGGTAATCGACATTGCTAAAGGTGAAGGCCGTGTAGTGGCCGTTGATATGATGCTGAACCTCCAGGCGATGGCGTGTCCAGATGCCGTCAACCTGACGGATATCTCTAGCGCGGTAGCTTTTCAGCTGTCGCCCCTTGGGATCCCAAAACTCGATATCGGTAACGATCCAGCGCTCACTATCGACTTTAAAGTGCAGGCGGCCATAGCCCAACTCTTGAGCAATCTCTGCACTTCGCGGCAGCGCCTCGACCTCCAACATCGGCCGGCGCTGACCGTCGACCTCCCATTCACCGCGACCAATGCTGCGAAAATGATAATCGCCGAGGTCAAAGCGCCCATTTTGCTTAATATCTTCGTAACTTAAATCGGTGCCCATGAAGTAGTCACCGCGATCCGCAGCAGAGATGCGGCGCACCTTGCGCAGCGCCGGCAGGTATAGCCACTGATCGTCATCGACAGCGACATCCCGATAGTCGTAAGTCAAAAATGCCGTGTCGCGAACATTGGCTGGACTGCGGTAGAAAAACACCGTCTTTTTGTCTTCGCCGAAATAGCGGCGATAACTCAGCGCCTCCCGCTGACGCTCCTTGCCACGGCGGTCGCGCAGCAGCATATGCAGCTCACTGGTCTGCTGCTCGCCGTCGTCCACCGCGTTGATCTGGGCGACCACCCAGTCGCCTGCCGGCAGCGCCTCCTCGGCAATCAGGCGCGGCGCGTACAGGCCGGCAACAGCCAGGGTCGCGGCCAACAGCAGCGGCGTTAGGGTTGCCGTGGCACTGAGACCGGGGCGTTCAGCGTCTGCGGCGCCAAACAAAAACCTCGGACGCAGCAACCACACCAGGGCCGGCAACAAGGTCATTGCGGCAACAAAGCTGATCGTCACCGACAACACCACAATCGTGCCAAAGTTAGTGAGGGGCACGACCTTGGAGCTGATCAACACGCCAAAGCCAAAGGCGATCGCCAAATAGTTAAACAACAACGCGCGGCCGGTGGATCCCAGCAAGGCACTGAATAGCTCGCTCAAATCCTCATAGCCGTCCTGGTATAGGCTTTTGATCCTATCGAGAGTGTGAATGGCAAAGTCGATACCCAGGCCAATTGCCACAGAGGCAAACATAGAGGTGCCGATGCCCAAGTCAATATTCAGCACCGCCATCGCCGCGTAGACCGTCAAGATCGAGCACAGTACCGGCGCCACCGCAAGCAGGCCGGCCACAAAAGAGCGGAACAACAACGCCGACACCAGCAGCACACACAGCAGGGAAATGCCGACACCGACAAAATGACTGACGCCGATATCTTTAATCCAGTGGTAATTGACATTCACCCGACCACTGAGCGCCGCACTGCCCAGCTCGCTGTTGAACTCGGCATCGATATACTGCTGCAGGGCCTCGATCACTGGCCGAGTCGCGGCAAAATCAGCGGTGTCTAAATTCAGGCGAATATTGGCAAGCCGATAATCGTAATCGACCTCCTCCTCAAAATCGCTGGGGTCAGCACTGGTGTCATACAACAGAAAATACTGCGGTATCAGTGCGCCGTCCTCAGGCAAGCGGTAGTATTCAGGCCGCCCCTCGTTGAGCGACTTGTGCATTTGTTTCAAATAATCGACCACCGACGCCGAACCGTTCACATGGGGCAACGACTCGGCGTAGCGCTGTAGCGCCTCCATGCGACGCAGCAAGGGCAATACAAAAACGCCCTCGGCCTGCGCTGTCGTCACGACAATATCCAGGGTGTTGCTGCCGTCCAAATGCCGATTAATGGCGCGGTCTGCCCGGTATATCGCCTCGCTCTTGTGAAAGGTATTAATGCGATTTTCATTGACCCGCAACTGACTGGCCTGCAAGGCGCCAAAAATCGCCAGCGCGGCAAAGGCCGTCACCGTCAGTGCCGGTCGATACAATGCAAGGCGCCCCAGCTGCGCCATCGCGCGACTAAATAAATCGGCGCTTTGACGCTGCTGCAGACGCAGCCACCCTGGGCTGACGCGCGGCTGGAAAATCGCGATCATCGCCGGCAACACAAACACCGAATACAGCCAGGCCACCGCTACACCAAAGGCTGTAAACAAGCCAAAATATTCAAACGGCGGCATATAGGCCGAGGCCCACAGGCCGAGAAAGCCCGACATGGTGGTGAGGGTGGTCAGCGTCACCGGGCGAAACATTTCCCCGACACTGGCGGCGATACACTGGCGCGGCGTCCACTCTGGGTGGTGCAACTGCGCCTCGTAGTAGTGGCTGAAAATATGAATCGAATCCGCCACCGCCATACCAATCAGAATCACCGGCATCGCGTTGGTGATCACAAAGAACGGCACGCCGCAGTAGGCCATGAAACCCACGGTCATTAACACCGTTGCCGCAATCACCACATTGCCCATTAACGCCGGCGCAAGTCGCCGAAAGGCAACGACAAGCATCACGGTAATAATCAGCCCTGCCAGCGGATTGAGCCGGCTGGCGTCGCGGTCAATATAGTGTCCGAGAAAGCCCAGTACGGCCCCCTCGCCAGCGACATGGATGTCCAGCTGATCGATATCATTAAAGCGCTCGACCAGCTCGACAATCGCCCGGTAGGCAGGCTCGGCCATGCTGTCTTCATAAAACTCGACGACAATCACCGTCATCGCATCGTCGCGCGACACCAGCAGGCCCTGGTACAGCGGAAATTCGGCGATTGCAGCGCGCAAAGCCCGCGCACCGCCCCGCTCAAAAACCTCCAGAAAGGGCTCGACCACCATGCCCTCGTCATTGCCGCGGATGTTCTTCTCCGTTGCCAAACTGATGGTGCGCGCCTCGTCAACCCACTCGAGGGCATTCACCGCCTCAGTCAGCCCCGCGACCAGCGCCAGGGTGTCCGACTGATAAATGCCACCGTCGCGGTGGTCCTCTATGGCGATGACCAGGGGGTCACTGAGACCAAAGATTTCCTTCACCTTGTTTTTGTAGGTCAATGCGGGATTGTCCGCCGACAAAAACGCATCGGCGCGGGTGTCCTTGTACACCCGGCCCACACCCGCCGCCAAGCCCGCCATCAACAAGACCGCCAACACCACCGTCCAATAGGGATGACGGACACCCCATAGCGTCCAACCGCCGCTGTGACTCTGCTCCATCACTGTAACCTCCTGCCCGACACACATTTAATGTATATACATGTATTTACTGAAAAATAATGGGCCCCGCGGCCCACCACACCCCGCCCAGGCCACTACCTGAGCGCCACTATCGCCTCTGTCACCGCCAGCAGCTGCCGGCTCAAGTCCTCGCCCAGGCGCCCGGCAATCTCCCGCTGCGTTTGTGCCCAAAGCGTTTCCGCTCGCTCAAACAGCTCGCGACCGTTGTCACTGAGCGACACCAAGCTCACCCGCCGATCCTGAGGGTCGGCACAGGTTGTAATATATCCCGCCTTGAGCAGCGGCTTGAGATTGCGCGTCAAAGTCGTCTGCTGCAGCACCAGTATTTCCTGTAACTGCTTTTGCGAACAGCGCTTGAGATACCACAGGGAACGGAGAATCGAAAACTGCGTCACCGTAATGCCCAGTTCGCGCAGCTGGTCGTCGTAGCACTTGGTCAGCACCCGACTGGCCTGGCGCAATTTCAAGTTAAAACAAGGCGCTACTCCCTTCACCCTCGCGTCTAACACGTTCACTTCGCGCCCCTTGCTCATTGCTCTGCTCTCTTCGCCGGCCCCTGGAAGGCATCCAAAGCGAGCGCCAACAGCGCCATAAAGACCACCACAGCCGCCGTAAGCGCCACTAAATTAATACCCAGTATTGTCCTTTCAATATTGCCCGACAACAGCGAGCCACCGTAGTAGTCCTCGAGCATATGTGCAAACAGCACCGCGCCCATCACGATAATGCCCAACACGCTGGCCAGGCGAATATCATTACGCCGCCACACCAGCCACAAGCTCAATACGCCCAGCGCACAGTTGGTCGTCAACTGCCAAACTTCGTGCAGGCGCGCGTGGGGGGGCCAATCGCTGTTGAACACATGCGAAGCGTTAATTTCCAGCAGTGGGACCACCAGCGCGTAAACCACCACCCCTAGAGACACCAGTATTTTTGCCGCCATAATCACCCCCACGGGCAAGGATTTTGACAACAACATACATGTATCTGCATGTATTTGCAAGCCCTGTCAGCGCGGCATTATTTACCACAAGCATCGACGGCGAGACGCTAAACCCTTATAGTGCGCGCCTCCCCGCTCATCGATTTACGCACTGCCACGCGCAGGCTCAGGATACTCTGTTGATCTCTACCGCAAATATCACCATGCAATTTGGTGCCAAGCCGCTGTTTGAAAACATCTCAGTGAAGTTCGGCAACGGCAACCGCTACGGCCTGATCGGTGCCAATGGCTGCGGCAAGTCGACCTTTATGAAAATTCTCGACGGCAGCCTAAAGCCGACCTCGGGCAATGTCTCGCTCGACCCCAACGAGCGCATTGGCAAGCTCCATCAGGACCAATTCGCCTTTGAGCAGTACTCGGTGATCGACACTGTCATCATGGGTCACAGCGAGCTGTGGGAGGTCAAGCAAGAGCGCGATCGCATCTACGCGCTGGCGGAAATGTCGGAAGAAGACGGCATGAAAGTGGCGGAGCTGGAAACCCGCTTTATGGAAATGGACGGCTACAGCGCCGAGAGCCGCGCCGGTGAAATATTGCTGGGCGCCGGCATTGAGCAAGCGCTGCACTTTGGTCCAATGAGCGAAGTCGCACCGGGTTGGAAACTGCGGGTACTACTCGCCCAGGCCCTGTTCTCCGATCCGGATATTTTGCTGCTGGACGAGCCCACTAACAACCTCGACATCAATACCATTCGCTGGTTGGAAGAGCTGCTTAACGAGCGCAAAAGCACCATGGTGATCATTTCTCACGATCGCCACTTTTTGAACGCGGTGTGCACCCATATGGCGGACATCGACTACGGTGAGCTGCGCGTCTACCCCGGTAACTACGACGACTTCATGACGGCGGCCACCGCTGCCCGCGAGCGCCTGCAGTCGCAAAACGCGAAGAAATCCGCCCAGATCGCCGAGCTGCAGCAATTTGTCAGCCGCTTCTCCGCTAATGCTTCCAAGGCCAAGCAGGCCACCTCGCGGGCCAAGCAGATCAGCAAAATCCAGCTCGACGAGATCAAGGCGTCCAGCCGGGTCTCGCCCTATATCCGCTTTAAACAAGACAAAAAGCTCCACCGCCAGGCACTGACACTGGAGAGCCTTGGCCACGGCTTTGACGAGCCGCTGTTTCGCAATGGCCAGATGATCCTCGAGGCCGGCAGTCGACTGGCGGTGATCGGCGAAAACGGCGCCGGCAAAACCACCCTGCTGCGCTGCCTGATGAAAGAACTGCAGGCCAATGAAGGCAATGTGAAGTGGGCGGAAAATGCCACACTGGGCTACTGCCCGCAGGACAGCAGCAACGATTTCGACAACGAACTCAACCTGTTCGACTGGATGGCCCAGTGGCAAAAGCCCAGTCACGACGACCAGATTGTGCGCGCCACCCTCGGCCGCCTGCTGTTCTCCTCCGACGACTTTAAAAAGCAGGTCAAGGTCTGCTCAGGGGGCGAGAAAAACCGTCTGTTGTTCGGCAAGTTAATGATGATGGACTGCAATGTGCTGATCATGGACGAGCCCACTAACCACCTGGACATGGAAGCCATTGAGGCCCTCAACCTGGCGCTGGAGCATTTCGAGGGCACGCTGATTTTCGCCAGCCACGACCGCGAGTTCGTGTCTTCGCTGGCGACCCGCGTGGTGGAAATCAAAGACCAGCAGCTGCACGACTTCCAGGGCAGTTACGAGGAATACCTGGCCAGCCAGCAGGTCTAAGTCGACGCGCCGGTGCCGGCCAGCGTTTGCAGGCCGGCAATATTGCGCGCCACCGTGGCCCGCCACATCTGCTCGTAACTCTCCACCGCCAAGTGCCCCTGCACCCAGCTCGCCCGCTCGCCGCGCGGCAGCGCCTTTTTCAAATGCTTGAGCACCGCCGGCCGACAGGCATCCTGCTCGAAACTGCAAAAACTCAATACCGTCCACCACAGCGACTGGGCCTGGCACACCGCCTGCTCATCACTGCCCAGCACCGGCCGCAGCAACTCGGCCACCGCCTCTAATTCGCGCAAGCCCCTAGGGGTGGTGGCCATCATACCGACCAGAAACAAAGACTCAGGCGCCGCCGACAGGCGCTTGCGCCAATTGTTCAGCCACTGCTCCAGCACCTGCGGCCAGGGCCGGGAACAGTCCAGCCCCTCGCTAAAGCCGTCGTACAGCTGCTCAGCCAGGGCAGTCAGCAGCTGTTCCTTATTGGCGAAGTAGCCATAGAGGCTGGGCGGCGTCACCCCCAGCTGCTGGGCGATACGGCGCATGCTCAAGGCGCGTTCGCCCTCGCTGAGCAGCAGCTCGCGGGCAGCGTCGAGAATGGCCTGATGACTGGTCGCACTGGGGCGGCCGAGCCGTGTTTTGGTCGCGGAGCTAGCGCACATAGGATCTGACAATGCCTAAAATTTGAGCGGCAAATATTGACTTATTTAACAATGTTAATAAACTACTATCTATTAAATTAACGGTGTTAGAAAATTAAGCCCGCAACGAGGACAATGCCATGCCCACATCGAGCTACCCGGAACTGGGCTGCTATCTGCTGCCCGGTCACAGCCGTCAGCCCGCCGAATTGATTGGCGAAGTGCGCGCCGCCGAGCAACTGGGCCTGGGCTCTGCCTGGATCTCCGAGCGCTTCGATGTTAAAGACGCCGGCGTCAGTGTCGGCGCGGCTGCCGCCGTTACCGAGCGCATCCACATCGGCACCGCCGCCACCAATATCAACACCCGCCATGTCATGAGCACCGCCGCCATGGCCAGCTCCGCCCACCACCTGTCTAATGGCCGCTTTGCCCTGGGCCTCGCCCGCGGCGTGGGCATTCGCCAAGAGCTGTGGGGCATTCCCAAGATCAACAACGCCCAGCTGCGCGACTTCAGCGAGATGATGAAGAAGCTGTGGCGCGGCGAGCGAGTGATGGGCTATGACGGCGCGCTGGGAAGCTTTCCATATTTGCATATGGCTGACTGGCTGGACGCCGACATCCCCCAGCTGTTTGTTGGCTTTGGCCCCAA
>NZ_JBFIGO010000081.1:0-13331 GCF_041602295.1 Spongiibacter sp.
AGAGCAAATGACTGTTAATCATTGGGTCGCTGGTTCGAGCCCAGCAGGCGGAGCCAAACATGGAAAGGCCGCATCCTCGGATGCGGCCTTTTTTATTGCCTAGAGATTAGCCTCTGCCATTCAGCCGGGCCGCGCCCTAGTTAGCGCCTCGATGCGAGGCGCTAACTGTTGCCCACTACCAGTGGTAGTTAGCCTGCAAGGCTATGCTGCGCGGCGATTCGAGAAAGGCGTAGTGCCCCTTGGCACCGAAGATGGTGAATGAAGTGGGGGTATCGCTGGCGTAGGTGATGATGGTTTCATCGGTGAGATTTTTCCCCACCAGGGCAACATCCCAGCTCTCATCCAGGGCGCCAATACCAATGCGGCCGTTCCACTTCACATAGCCGTCTTGGGCCACCGCGGGGTCGAGGTTCTGCGAGGGGTTGTAGTCGTCGGTAAAAATTGCATCCAGGCTGATGGCCATGCCCAGGCGATCGGTGATGGGCGCGCGCCACACCGCCAACACATTACCCGCCCAATCGGCGACATATTGGTTGGTTTTGCCACTGTAATCGCAGTTAATACCATCGGGCGAGTTCGGCGCTTGGCCAGCCAGACACTGGCCGTTCTCATAGTCTTTAAACTCGAAATCGAGGAAGGCCAAGGCCCCGGCCAACATCAGCGAGTCGGTGATCTGCCAGCGGCCATCGAGTTCCACACCCTGGGTAACGGCGCTGGCCGCATTGCCGACATTGAAGCCCAGCGTACCGTCGAAGATACTGACCTGGAGATTGTCGTAGCGGGTATTAAACACGGCAATATTGAACTCCGCCGCCCCTTCCAGCAGGGTCATTTTGGCGCCGAGTTCGATGCTTTCGGCCTCTTCTTCCTCGTACTCGAAGGTACCAATTAACACCGGGCGCGGAGTGTTATCGGCCGGCGCATTAGGATTGCGCGGCACCGGGTCAGCGCTGGGCGAGGCATTGGAGCGGGCATCATAACCACCGGATTTAAAGCCGCGGCTCCAGCTGAGGTAGGTCATGATGTCGGGATTGACGTCGAATTGCAGATTGATCGACGGCGACAACTGCGACTCGCTGCGCTTGCCTTTGAGGTCGTGGCGCTCGGCGGCGAAGCTGATAGCGGCAACGGTATCGGTTTCGCCAAAGGGGCGGTCGCTGTAGTCCAAGTTACCGAAGCGGAATTTCCGGCTGCCGGTCTTTTTCTCGTAGCTATAGCGCCCGCCGAGTGTCAGGCGCAGATCTTCCCGCATATTCCAGGTGGCCTGCAAAAACCCCGAGCCCAGCAATGAGTCACTGTTGAAATCACGCGGCGAGGTCAGATTGGCGATGGCATTACCGGCATCGCCAATACCGGCAATTTCCTCGGGTGAGGTCGCCAGCGGGTTGGGATCGCGGTCACCGCGCGCACCGCCCTCGGTCGCATCGGCGGCGTTGATCAGCTGCACGATCAAATCGGAGTCGACAATAATGCTGTCAAAGAAATGCAGCTCGTTTTTTTGGAAGTAGAGCCCGGCAATAAACTCCCAGTCGCGCCCCGCCGGCGACATCCAGCGAAATTCCTGGCTGATCTGTTCGTAGTCCTCCTGCAGCACCAGCTTAAAACCCTCTGCGGCGGTGAAATCACAGTCGCAGAGGTCGTCGTACTCGTAGGCCACATAGGCGGTAGTGGCGCTAAACACATGCTCGTCGCGCAGCCATTCGGCACTGAAGGTGAAGTTCAGCGTATCGTTGTAACTGTGGTCGCCATTAGACGAGCGCTTGAAGTCCTGGTAATTATTGCGCACCGAGTCGTGACTATCGATGTCCAGCACTCCGGGTACTTGGGTCTCATCGGCGATTTCAGCATAGGTGCGGCCGGCAAACAGTGGGTTGGTACTGGTGGAGGGCCGATCATTGATGATCTCCACCTGGCGACCCAGTACATCGAAGGTACCCAACTCGGCCTTAAACGCCAGCGTCAAATCATCGGCCGCATCCCAAACCAGTTTCAGCCGCAGTGTCTCTTCCTTATAGTTAGGTTCGTCGCGGCCCAGGGTCAGATTCTCGATAAAGCCACCAAATTCCCGTTTCCGGGCGGCAAAACGCACACCGACGTTATCGGAAACCGGCCCCGATAACACCAGGTCAAACACCTGCTCATCGAATTCGGGCTCATAGACCGCCGACACCGAGCCTTCAAACTCGTCGATGGGGCGGGCAGTAATAATGCTTATAGCCCCGGCGATGCTGTTTTTGCCGTAGAGGATATTCTGTGGCCCGCGCAATACTTCAACGCGGGCGAGATCGAGAAATGGCGCCCTCGCCAACTGGGCGCGGCCGTAGTAAACCCCGTCAACATACATACCCACCGACTGCTCAAAGCCCTGGTTAATCCCCGAGCCAATACCGCGGATATAGATAGCCGTACCGATGCCATTTTCCGACATGGTCAGATTAGGCACATAGGCCTGCAGGTCCTGGATTTTATTCAGTCCCGCCTCCATCAACTTTTCGCCGGACATGGCATTGACGGAAACCGGTACATCCTGAAGACTTTGTTCGCGCAGCTGCGCGGTGACGATCACCTCTTCGAGGGTAGCCCCATACCCCGGTGACGGCGCCGACAATAGGGCAAGGCAACACGCACTGCTGAGCAATGCCAGTTTACGACGTTCAAACATAGAGACTCCGCGTGGCAATTTTATTTTTATGTGTTTTAGCCGCCCCGAGTATAACCGGGCTGGCGATACGGGCAACGCTGTTTTGACAATCTCAAGCCTGTCATTTCGCCCAATAGGCGGTATCCGAGGGCGAGTGATAAAACACCAAAGGCCGGTATGCATCACCTTTGTTGGCGTCTTTCCACGCCACATCGCCGCCCTCTTACTCGCTGAAACTTAATAATATATTTAATATTTTTCAAAAGGTTAGGAGAAAATCGCCAACACAGACTTTCATCGCTTTCACATTCGCTGGGCTAAAACCGCCGCGCTGACTAAGGTGTGTTCATAACAACACCAACCAAGATCGAGGAGTGCTAATGTTGCGCAATTTGATAGTCGGCCTAGCCCTGGCGACTTGCACATTACCCAGCTTAGCGAACCCACGCAGCCTCAGTGGCAGCGCACTCTATCAATCGATAGAACACTACGCCGCCTTAGGCGACCACCGCACCGCCACTGCGGCGGATCGACAGACCAGCCAGTGGCTGGCCGACAAGCTCCGTCAGGCGGGTTTTGCCGTAGACAGCCAGGACTTTACTGTCGAGCAATTCTTCCCGGAACAACAGCAGCTGACAATTGCCGGGCGCAACATCGAAGTCTTTCCCCACTGGTTCCCGCAAGCCACTGACGCGCCCATCAACGCCGCGCTGCTGCCGTTCGACAGCCCAGTACTGGAAGGCCATATCGCCTACCTGGCCCCCGCAGAGGCCTCACCTTGGTACCGTTTGCGCCCCGCGGAATTAGCCAAGCAGGCCGCCAAAAAAGGGGCGCTGGCGCTGATTATCGCCGCCCCTCACCCCTCTTCAGAGATTTACGCCAGCAATGCAGAGCAACAGCAGCCGCTGGCCATCCCCACCGTTGCCGTGGCCGCCAAGAACCACCCCGTCTTGGCCGCAGCCCTGCAACAGCAACAAAGCGTCGAATTGACCAGTAACGGCCGCTACCAAGCGGCAACAGCCCAAAATATTCTCGGCCGCTTCCCGGCAAGCCCCATAGACGGCGCCCCATGGGTCGTCATTTCCACCCCCAGTAGCGGCTGGTTTCAATGCGCCGGCGAGCGCGGCGGCGGCGTCGCGCTGTGGCTGGGCCTAGCCGAACACATCGCCGAGCAAACAACCCCCTACAACTGGCTATTTGTCGCCAACAGCGGCCACGAACTGGGGATGATGGGCGCCCAGCTCAGCCTGACGAAAATGCCTCCCCCTGAAGAGGTCGCACTGTGGTTACACCTCGGCGCATCTATTGGCGCACGCGACTGGCAAGACGAAGGTGGACAACTGATCCCCCTTGAACGCATTCACAGTTACAATCGCCTTTACGCGGCTCCCGCGGCCCTCGCCGCCGCCAGCACCGCCTTCCAGGCAGTGCCCGACATCGAAATTCTCCCCAGTAAGGCACTGAATCGCAGCCATTCGGAGCTGGGCGCGATCATTGAACACGGCTACCCGGCAATGGGGCTGGTCGGCAGTCACCATTTCTTCCACACCCCGGGCGACACCCCCGTGGTCACCTCAGCAGCTCTGCTGGCCCCCTACGGGAAGGCCCTGCTTCGCCTGAGCGATGCCCTGCACAAGGCCCACGCAGCGGGGACAAAATAATGCCGTGCAACTCGGCCGCAACACGTCACAACGCTTTGAGCAAGACCTTGCCGCGTACGCCAGCGGTAATGTCTCATCATTTTTACTGGTTATCCTCCAGGCTTGGCCCGCACCCACGCAGTGCTCTGCACTGCGGAGGGCCTTTTTTATTCTTCTCCCAATGACGTAGGCATTCCACCTTGGTCGCGCAACCACACGCAACGCCAAACAAAATGCTGATATAGAGGTAAAACTATGGACAGTAACAACTACTTTGTCACCGGGGGCACCGGTTTTGTCGGCCGGTTTTTGATCGAGCGCCTGCTCGCCCGCGGCGGCCGGATTTATGTGCTGACACGCGCAGCCTCTATCGCGAAAATCGACAAACTGCGGAATCTGCTGAACGCCAGTAGTGAGCAGCTCGTTGCCGTTGTTGGTGACCTGAGCGACGCGCGCCTCGGACTTTCGGACGCCGACATCGACAAGCTGCGAGGCTCCATCGCCCATTTCTTTCACGTTGCGGCAATTTACGATTTAACCGCCAGTGAAGAAGAGCAGCAGCTTGCCAATGTTAACGGCACCCGCAATGCCATTGACTGCGCACAGGCTTTACAAGCCGGCTGCTTTCAGCATGTCAGTTCAACAGCGGTGTCAGGCATGTACTCGGGCACCTTTCGCGAGGACATGTTTGAAGAAGCAGAAAACCTGAACAACGCCTATTTCAGAACCAAACACGCCTCCGAGGCGATTGTCCGCAAGGAGTGCCAAGTGCCGTGGCGGATCTACCGCCCCAGCGGCATCCTCGGTCATTCCGCTAGCGGCGAAATCGACAAGATAGACGGCCCCTATTACAGCTTCCCGATGATAAAAAAACTGCGCGGCCTACCGTCGTGGCTCCGATTACCGGGAGTGAACGCCGGCAGCCTAAACCTAGTTCCGGTGGACTACGTGGTGGACGCGATGGATCACATCGCTCACCAGCCCGACTTAGACGGCGGCTGCTTCCAGCTGACGAACACCCGCCAATACTCGGCGACTGAAATGACCAATATTTTTGCCAAAGTAGCAGGGGCTACACCGCTAAGTGAGCGCATTCAACTCAACCCCGACAAGCCCCCTCTGCGAGAGCTGCTGACCATTAAGCTCCTCCAGCGCCTGGGCAGCCGGCTGGTTGAAAACGCCGGGCTGCCGATAGAAGCGATAAAAATGATGCAGTGGGATACCCAATACGACTCCACTGAAACCCAGCGGGCCTTGGCCGACAGTGCTATAACACTGCCAGACCTAGAAGACTACGCCAACGTTTTGTGGGACTTTTGGGAACAGCATCTCGACCCTGAACGCAGCGCTGTTTAATCCAATTCTTTTTCGAGGGGCAGACCATGAGAAACCTTGCTAAATACTTATTCCTCGCCGTTATTTTCACGGCGCTAGGCTTGTTATTAGGCCGCAGCGACGCGGGCAAACAGGCTGCCGACTCGCTGCGCAGCAGCGCCAAAAATATAAAAACAGCAGCGCTGGAAACCGCCGTCACTGCCGCCGACCTCGACACCCGAGCGCTGGTGCTGCTGGAAAATCCCGCACTGATGGCCCGCCTCTCTGAAGGCGGCAGTTTTGGCGGTCAGTACTCGCGCCTGGCCGCGCAGAACATGTTCGCCCACGACCACCCTGAAGCCGCTGCCGACGTCAGTGACAAAACCTCGGTGGTGCCCGCTGGCCCGCGCAGTTGGCTGATCCGCATGCCCATCGTTAACGCGGCGTTATTCGAAACCGATGCCGGCCTGGTACTGGTAGACACCGGCATGGGGCCCGCCGGGCCAGCCTTGGTCGACGCCATTAAAAGCGTCAGCGACAAAGCCCTGCACACCATTATTTATACCCACGGCCACGTCGACCACGCCTACGGCACCTGGGCACTGCTGGAAGCCGGCTGGACCCCTGAAATTATTGCCCATGAAAAACTGCTGGCGCGCTTCAACCGCTATATTCGCCTGCGTGGCAGCATCGGCCCCTATATGTCTCAGCCCACGGAGCAGTTGCCCGCCAGTGAAAACGATCTGGTATGGCCAACCCGCACCTTCAGCGGCGACACTCTGGAGCTGGAGATTGGTGGTGAACGCATCGTACTGCGCCACTTCCCCGGCGAAACCGATGACCAGTTGTTTGTCTGGCTGCCCGAGCGGCGCATGATTGCCTCGGCTGATTACTACCAAGGCTTTTTGCCCAATGCCGGCAATGGCAAACGCGTACAGCGCTATGTTGAAGAATGGGCCGCCGCCCTGCGTGAGATGGTCGCCCTAAACCCCGCTGTGGTGCTGCCCGCCCACGGAGAGCTGCTCAGCGACCCAGCCGTTATTCAGGAAAACTTAGGCGCCCACGCCGAGGCTCTGCAGTACTTGGTGGATTACACCATTACCGAGCTGAACAAGGGCACGCGCAAAGACCATATCTACCACAACGCCAAGCTGCCAGAACACCTAGCTAGCCATCCGACCCTGAATGTCCAATATGTGACCCCTCAAGACATCGTTAAAATGGTACTCAAGCAATACACTGGCTGGTGGGATGACATTCCCTCTAACTGGTCGCCGGCCACCAGCGCAGAAGTTGGGCAGGCCATTGCGGACTTTGGCGGCGGCATTGAGGCAATGTTGAACTATACGCAGCAACTGCTGACAAGCGGTGAGTTGAAGCTGGCCTGCCATTTTGCTGACTGGCTGTTTGATTCAGCGCCAAATAGTGCCGCTGTTCAGCAATTGGTCATCGATGCCTACACGGCGCGCATGCTCGATCCGGCCAGCAATACCCAGGAAATGCTGACCTATCTCGACCGTATGGCCGCGGCCAGACAGCGGCTGATGTCCCGCACAGCAAAATAGCCGGCAGCAAACCATTCAGCATTTAACGAGGGCGGCAACAGCCGCCCTATTTCATTCTGCTAATAAGGATCAATTATGCAGCAGCTATCAGCCATGGACGCCGCCTTTGTACTCGGCGAATCCCATTCACTACCGATGCACTTTGCCTCTGTGGCAATTTACGACCAATCCACAACGCCGAACGGTCATGTGCGCTTTAAAGATATTCTCAATCTCTTTCAAGACGCCATGCACGAGGTTCCGCTGTTCACTCGCCGCTTGGTGGAAGTGCCGCTGTCACTGGACCAACCGTATTGGATAGAAGATCCCAATTTCGATATTGAGTTTCATGTGCGTCATATTTCACTGCCCAAACCCGGTGACTGGCGCCAGTTTCATATTCAGCTGGCGCGTCTGCACTCACGCGCCATGGATCGCAGTCGCCCACTGTGGGAGGTGACTGTTATCGAAGGCCTGGATAAGCTCGAGGGCATTCCGGCGGGCAGTTTTGCCGTGATGACCAAGATTCACCACGCCGCGATGGATGGCGTTGCCGCCGCGAAATTATTTACAACGATTCACGACTTCGACGCCGAGACAAAACGTGAATTCAGCAACAGCGGCCAAGCCTTCGTTACGGAAAATAAGCCGTCTAAACTCGACCTGCTACTGCGCAGCTCTCTCAACACCGTCCGCCGAACAGGTAAAATGGTCAACGGGGTAAAGTCCGCGGCAAAGGGCATTGCCGCCGTCAATAAAGCGGTCAAAGCCGGCGAGCTGGAGGCACCCAAAAGCACGCCAAAAACCCGCTTTAACGATGTACCGTCGCCCTACCGGGTGATTACCTCGCTGCAGCTATCCCTGTCAGAGACACAGGCTGCACGCAAGAAAATCGGCGTGACGCTCAATGAGTTTATGCTCGCGGTATTCAGCGGCGCCATGCGTCAGTACCTCGAAGCCAAAGGCGAGCTGCCCGAGGACAGCCTGGTAGCACAGGCGCCGGTTAACCTGCGCGTAAGCGACAGCGACGGGACCGACGGCAACCAAATCACCACCATCAACATCCCCCTTTGCTCGGAAATTGCCGACGCCAAAGAACGGCTGTTAGCCATCCAGAAAGCCTCAAAAAATGCCAAGCAATACGCTCAGACCATCGGCCCCAATCTGCTGCCGGAGCTTAGCCAAATCATGCCGCCGTGGATCACCAAGTCGGTGCTTAAAGTGCGCCACGGTGAAAGTACTCCGCGATTAAAAGCATTACTGCCCAGTGCGCCAACCAGCATTATTACCAACGTACCCGGCTCCCCCATCCCCTATTACTTGCTCGGCGCCAAAGCGGTAGGTGGATTGGCCCTGGGGCCGATCATGCCGGGCACGGGACTCTTCCAAAGCGTGGTCAGTCACGAAGACATGCTGATGGTCACTGCCGTGAGCTGCCGAGAAATTATGCCCGACCCCGAGTTTTACCAGCAGTGTCTGAGCGACAGCTACAAGGAAACACTGGCCGCCTGCACCGCCGAATAAACACCTCGCGCTGTAGAAATAAGGCTGGCACCGGGTGACAACCGCGCCAGCCTTTCTGCAAGCCACAGCCCCACTAGCAGTCAGCGCAGTCATTCGCGCCTAAAAAAATAGCCCTTTAAATTTAATCCTCCCCCCCTAGCCAGCGGCAAAGCGCTACACTGCATGGAGAAATTCTGTAGAGCGCGAGCAATGAAATACTTACTACTGACGGCGGCACTGCTGCTGCCTGGCACGACATTAGCGGAAGCTGATTTCAGCCGCGGCCACCGCGAAATGCAGCGCTATTTTGAAAATTCGCCCGAATTCGCTACGCACAAGGCCATATGGATTCGCTACAACCGCCTGTTGCTCAGCGCCGACACTGGTCGTGTAAAGGCCAAGAGACTGGCAAAAATAGCCTGCAAACGCTTATTGGAAAATGGCTTTGTGCGCATTGACGTCGCCGTGGCGGTGAGCGACCACCGTCAATTACTCAACGGCAATCAGTTTAGCGGCGAGGCCGAGCGCTACTGCGAGCGCTGAGCCCCGCTTAGAACGGCCAAACCTGGGGAACGATAATGACCGTCGCAGCCCCCACTAAAAAGGTTAGCGGCACCCCCATCTTCAAGAAATCCGAAAAACGGTAGTTACCGGGGCCATAAACCATCAGGTTGGTCTGATAGCCAATCGGTGTCGCAAAGCTCGCCGACGCCGCCATCATCAGCGTTACCGCAAAAGGCAGCACACTGACCTCCAATTGCTGGCTGGCGGCCAAGGAAACCGGAAAGACAATCACGGCCGCCGCGAGATTCGAGATGACTGCTGAGAACAGCGCCGTCACCACGAAAATTGCGGCCAGCGTCGCCAGCGGAGAACCCGCCGCCAGCCCGACAATACCCTGGGCCATAACATCGGCAGCGCCGGTTTTTTCCAGCGCACTGCCTAGGGCAATGGACGCCGCAATCACCAGTAATACCTGCCAGTCGACACTGCGACGCGCCTCACTGGCGCGGATACAATTGCTTAATACCATCAGCCCAGCGGCCAGAAACGCCGCCTTGAGCATCGACAGCCAGCCAAATGCCACGCTTAACACCATCGCCAACATAATCAACGAGGCGCGCAGGCGATGCTCGTGGCGCACCGGGCGCGAATTCTCAATGGCGCTCACCAACAAGAAATCTTTGGAATAGCGCTGATTGCTGACGAAATCCTCATGCGCCTCCAGCAACAGAGTATCGCCGGCTTCCAGTTCAATATCGCCGAGCTTACCCTTGAGCTGCTCACCATTGCGCGACACCGCAATAACCACCGCCCCATAGTGATTGCGAAACCGCATATCCCGCACCCGCCGCCCCAATTGCGGAAAGTTGTGGGAAATCACCACCTCGACCAAGCAGCGATTGACATTGCCGGCCTCCAGCTTAAACACTTGTTTTTCCGCCAGCTTGAGGCCGTGAATATTTTTCAGATCCACCACCGAGCGCACATCGCCGGCAAACACCAGCTGATCACTGCCGCGCAGCTTTTCGTGGGGCGACACAGCGGTCATAATCTGCTCATTGCGCACAATCTCTACCAGGAACATACCCGGCAGCTGCCGCAAGCCAGCCTCTTCAATACTCTGCCCTACCACTGGACTGCCCGGTTCCACCAACATTTCGACAATATACTGGCGGGTATCGCCGAAACGCTCTTCGCGGCCACCGCGATTGGGCAGTAGATAACGGGAAAACAACAACACAAAGAGCATGACCAGCAGTACACAGGGCACCCCGACCCACGCCAGGTCAAACATCCCCAAACCCTGTTCCGGCGCATAGTTAAGCAACATGCCATTGACCACAAGGTTGGTACTGGTGCCCACCAGAGTACAAGTACCGCCCACAATGGCGGCGTAGCTCAGCGGAATCATCAACTGCGACACCGACAGCTGATTGCGCTTGGCCCAATCGCGCACCGCCGGAATCAGCATCGCCACCACAGGCGTGTTATTGAGAATGCTGCTGAACACCGCCACTGGGGTCATCAGGCGCAGCTGCGCTGCCATCGCGGATTTCGGCCTTCCCAATACATTGTTAGAGATCCAGCTCACTACACCGGTTTCCGACAGTGATTGGGCAACAATAAACAACACCCCCACCGTCACCATGCCCTCGTTGGACATACCCGACAGCGCCTCCTCTGGGCTGAGGATGCCCAGCAGCAGCAGCACCGTCACGCCACCGCAGAGCACCATATCCGCGGGCTTGCGACTGAAGGCCAGGGCGATGAGACAAGCGCCGATCACAGCCAGGGTCACCCAGGCCTCGATAGTCAACATAGTCAGCCTGCCAATGCGCGATAAAAAGCGTCGAATTGCTCGCAGAAATGATCGAGGCTATCCCCGGCTAAATCGTTAATACCCGCGGCGGCGGCGCGGCCACCACCGGTGGGGAACTGCCGGCAAAATTCATCGGCACCACATTTGTTATTCAGTGGTGCGCGGATGCTGACCAAATAGTTGCCATTCGCCTTTTCAGTCAGTACCGCATGGGCGCGATCCACGTAGGCATTGGCCAAATCATTGCTGTACACGCCGCTGACCCGCCGCGCCCAGCGCTCATTGGGCAACACATAGACCGCTGTCGCGCTGCTGCGATGCACCGGTGGCAACTTGGCCGCCGCACGCATATCGTTGTGATAGCCCGACTCCAGCTGTTCGAAGGTTTCAGCCCCCTCATCCATAAACGCCAGGGGACTGCTGTAGGGCAATAACTTTGCAAACAGCTCGACGGGGGAAAAATGCAGATCGTCTAAGCTGGCGCCGTAGCCGTTGTAGTTGAGATAGATGCCCAGGCTTTCCAGCCGGCCTAGCTCTGCCGCGTTGAGGTCGCACTGCTTGGCCAGCGCCTGCGCGCTGACGCGCAAATTATCGCCAAAGGCACCGACGACCCCCCACTCGGCATAGGCACCTTGCAAATGGCCATTCACCAACAAGCTGGTACAGACATCCGCAGCAGTGTTGATACGCGTACTGAGTTTAGGGTGGTCGGGGATCTCGCCGGCAAAGTGATGATCGACATAAAATACCTCGGCGCCCGCCGCCAGCACTTTTTGCAGGCCCTCTCGATTTTTGTCCAGCGAAACATCCAACACCGTAATACAATCGCCAGCGCTGGCATCTACACGATCCAATAGCGCAATATCGCGCTTCACACCACTGACTAACTGACTGCTTTGCGGGTCGGCCAAACGCAGTTGCAACAGCGCACACAGGCCGTCAGCGTCGCCATTAAATACATCTATTACTGCCATGTTTTTCCTGTCCTGTTGTGCTTTTGTTATGTACCCACGCCCGACCTAATGCGCTTCAAACACCCAGCTCGCGATTGATGTCGCGCAGCGCCTGCAAGGGCTGCTCGGCGCGACTAATCGGCCTGCCGATAACCAAATAGTTACTGCCCAGTGCCATCGCCTCCGCGGGGGTAGCAATTCGCTGCTGGTCATCACGGGTGCTATTAGCCGGGCGAATTCCCGGCGTCACCAGCACGAAGTTTTCACCGCGCTCCGCGCGCAACATTGGCGCTTCCTGGGCAGAGCAAACCACGCCATCCATACCGCTGTCTTCAGCCAGTTGGGCGAGGTGGCTGACCTGCTCGGCAGCAGTGCGGCCAATCCCCTGCTCCGCCAGATCGCTGTCTTGCATGGAGGTCAGCACCGTGACGGCTATCAACAGCGGCGCCTTGTCACCAAAAGGCTGCAAGGCCTCACGCGCCGCACGCATCATTTTCGAGCCGCCACTGGCGTGCACATTTACCATCCACACGCCGCGCTCGGCAGCGGCGCGCACGGCAGCGGCCACCGTGTTGGGGATATCGTGAAACTTCAAATCAAGAAACACTTCAAACCCGCGCTGATGCAGCTCGTCGAGAACCTGCGGGCCAAACAAGGTGAACAATTCCTTGCCAACCTTTAGACGACACTGGGCTGGGTCTAATTGATCGACGAGAGCGTGGAGCTGGTCTTGGGTTGCAACGTCTAGCGCAACCAGTACTGGTGAAGTCACAGTCATGGGAATATTCTAATCGCCTTGGATACCACGGATGGGCGCAATGGTACCCCACTGTTCGCAACTGGGACACAGCCAGTGCAACTTGCGGCCAGAAAAACCGCAATGTCGACAACAGTAGCTTGGCTGCTCAGCGCAGAGGGCTTGCAGACTTTGCACCAACGGCCGCGCGTGCACATCGGCATACAGCTGGCGGCTTAAGGCGGCCAACATCAGCTTAAGCGTAGCGCGTTTATTCAGTACTTCCCGCAGATAACCGCATGCCAGCTCGTGGTCATCCATTTGCTCCGCCACCTCGATATGCACCGCCGAACTATCGGTGGCGGACGCCAGCGGCCGCAGCGCAGCAAGATAGGAGGCCGCCTCAGGCAAACGCATAAAGGCTTCGCGAAACAACGGCAGCACTTCCGGCACGAACGCCGGCTGACTCTCGGCAATGCGATGTAACAGATTGAGGCTGTACTCGGGCTGGTCGCGCAGCGACAAACTCGCCAACATCAGCACAACCCTGACGTTGTTGCCATCGCTCTGCCTGGCTTTTTGCAAGCAGCGCCTCGCTGCGGCTTCATTAGCCTCGGCCAAATGCTGCTCGGCCATCTCACAGTAGTAGTGACTCAGCGCGCAGCTAATCGCCCCGC
>NZ_JBFIGO010000082.1:0-12861 GCF_041602295.1 Spongiibacter sp.
GTGCTGCTGCAGCCACTGCACCAGCGCAGATCGCCCGCGCACACCGATCTTGTCGTAGACCTTATACAAGTGGGTGGACGCTGTAGAGGGCGATATACCCAGCGCCGCGCCCACTTCCTTAAAGCTGCAGCCTTTGGCCACGCAGCGCGCGACCTCCATTTCCCGCGCGGTAAGCACGCTGCTGCGCCTATCGCGATGTGCCGCAAGGCGAATCCCGTCATCAAAGCGCAGCACGCGGATAAACAGGCCCTGCCACACAAAGCCCTCCACCGGCGCCTCGGGAATTTGAAATGGCAGCGAGCGTTTATCCCAGGATGGCCACTGCGACAGAATATGGCCGTCAAAGGCGTCACAACTTCGGCTGAGTCTGCCTGTGGCATCCAGCCACGCGACACCGGTATCCGCTGGCACTGACAACAAGCGGCTTTCGCTCAACATCCGCGCATTTTTCTTCGCCGCTACCATACCCTGGGCAAGGGCGCGCCAGGCCTCCTGTGGCATATCAAAGGACGATTTTCGCCAGCCAAACACCAGGCGCTGGCCCCCTTCGTCCGCATCCTCAAGAAGATAAGACTCTTCAGCACTGCCCGGAGCGACAGCGTGCTTGGCCAAACAGCGCTCGCCCCCCTCGGGCTCGCCCAGCCACCATTGGCAGTAGGCCAAGGAAAAATCCTCACAGACCTGTCGGCAAAACTCCTCCTCATACTTGTGCTGAGGCACACTCGCGGCCAGCGAGTACAAGGCATTCAATCGGTCGATAAGAAAAACAGTAGACAACATAGCGTCACTATACTTTAGGAAGTACGCTTCAAAAGTATGGTGCAAGGCTAACGATTTCAATAAAAGAGAACAACATTACCAATTTGTAACCATTGCTGACGGATACGCCGCCACGGCAAATTCGAAATTGTGAGTCCCGGACGCCTCTGCTATAGTTGCGCGCTGCAAAACCGCCCGTAGCTCAGCTGGATAGAGCGTCGCCCTCCGGAGGCGAAGGTCAGAGGTTCGAATCCTCTCGGGCGGGCCACAGACTTATTAAGATCCTCGCCTGCAGCGGGGATTTTTTGTTTATGGCCCGCGCCTTTCTTTCTATTAATAACTGTAGCCGACATACAAACGCCACTGACGCGGCTCAAACACCTTGTAGTGATTGTCTTCAATGCCCGCGGCCGGCTCGCCCGGCAAGCGCGAGGCGTAGTAGTAGTCGATGTCGTGGTCGTCGGCGTCAAACAGGTTCAGCACATCTAGCTGCACACTCCAGCGCGCGCCCCGCCAGCCCGCCGCCAGGCTGGCGATGGTCGAGCCGTCGGCGCGCTGACGGTCATCCTCGCTTAGCGGGTAGCCGGCAAAGTGGCGCAGTCGCAAGCTGGTAAACGCCCCGCTAGGATAGTCGGCGCTGAGCGCCGCCGTGGCCACAAAGGGAATTGCGCCGGGAATGTGTTTGCCCTCGGCCGCCGCGTCGTCGAAGCGCGCCTCGGTCCAGGCCAGATCCATTTCCAGCGTCCACACCTCGTCGAGCAGCCAGTAGTTATTCACTTCCAGGCCGTGGCGGCGACTGGGGCGACTGGCCTCGGTGGTGCCGGCGTCGCCGACAAACAGCAATTCCGAATCCAGCTCCAGGCTCCACAGCGCCACCGCGCTGTGCCAGCCGTCCAGCCATACGGTTTTAAAACCCAACTCGGCGCCGCGCGAGGCCACCAGCGGGTCAACCGCCGGCGCGGGCCCGCCGATTAGCGGCTCCTCGCGGATGGTGGTGCCGCGTGCGTCGTTGGAGTGAAAGCCGCGACCGGCACTCAAATACACTTCACTGCTCGCCGACAGGGTATAGATCAAGCTGCCCTTGGGGCTGACGATCTGCGCAGAGCCTTGGCCGCCGTTGGCGGCATTGTCGGCGTCAACATCGAAGCGGTAATGGTCGGCCCGCAGGCCGACAACGCCGCGCCAGCGCGCGTCGAACTGGTAGTTCAGTTCATAGAACAGCGCGGCACTGCCCTCCTGCACACTGTCCTCGCGCACCGTGCCCAGCCGCTGGCGCTGGCGGCTGCGATACAGACCCACGGTGTCGATATCGTCGTAGCGCAGCTCGCTGCCCAGCCGGTGCAGCGCCTGCTGACGCGCCCCCGAGGTCCAGTGGGACTGAGCACTGCCGCCCCGGATTGTGCGCTCGTCGCGCTGTTCAAACTGGTCGCCCTGCACAGGGTCATCTAAAAAATAGGTGAAGTTGGACCACAGCTGCATGCGGTAATCAATCGTGTAGGCGCTCCACTGCCAGCCGTTCGCGGCATCGCCGCCACGGTATTGGCCCGACAGGCTGGTCCGGCGAGACGCCCCGCCCAGCGTATCGTCCAGCGAACCGCGCTCGTCCACTTGTCCGCTGGCCACCGCCCGCGCGGGGATCTGGTCGGCGGCGTTCCAGCGATTGTCGTAGTACATCGCCGTCAGCTGCCAGTGGCGTTCACCGTCGCCGCGACTCACTTTCAGCAGGCCGTTGGTCTTGTCCACGTCTTCGTCGATATCCGTCCACGGCCCGTCGTAGGTCTGGCCCTCCAGCGCGGCCATCACCTCGACCTCGCCGGCGCGACTGCCGCCCATGGCCAGCAGTCGCCGGTAGCCATTAGTGCCCAGCCCCAGCTTCACCTGCGGCTGCGGCGCGCGCGTCAGGGTGCTGATAAAGCTGCCGCCGGCAGAGGAGAAATCACCCAGCTCGGCGTGGTAGGGGCCTTTGACAAAGCGCAGTGACTCGACGGTTTCCGGAATCAGAAAATTGATATCGGTATAGCCCTGGCCGTGACCGTGGCTGCGCATATTCAGCGGCATGCCATCGATCCAGGTGGCAAAATCGGTGCCGTGGTCGAGATTAAAACCGCGCATAAACATCTGGTTAGATTTACCCGAACCGCTGTGCTGGGTGACGATCATGCCCGGAATCGACTCCAGCACATCGCCGGGGCGCAGCAGTGGCCGCAGTGCCAGATCGAACTGGCCGATCACCCCCTCCGAGGCCGAGCGCGCCTCGCCCACCATGTTTTCGCTGCGCCCGCTGACCCGCATTTCTTCCATTTGCGTGTCGCTGTGCGCCGCGCCTGCGCTGAGTGTGGCGGCCAGCAACGCCGGTTTTGCCGCGCGCAACACGGCGCCGCGTGCGCGCCAGTTAAGGCGCGACTTCAGTGAGAAAATGACCATTGTCCTATCCGTATAATTATTGCCCCGCTGGGGCCTGTCAGTTATCCGGCGAGTTTTTACCACCGCGGGCCAACACCGATAAGCCCTCGGCCTTTATCCCGCAGTTAGCTTTTGACGCGGGCGTGGGCAAGGCGCGGCGAGCGCGCTATGATTGCGCGATGGTAGCCAAACTCCCGAAATTACTGCGCAGCTTCGACGCGCTGCGCCACCGCCGCCTGCCCGATCTCGGCGAGCGCGAAATGCTGGCGCTGGAAGCGCTTTGGCAGGGCGGTCAGGCGAGTGCGCAGCAGGTGTTGGCCAATATGGCCGGCGCCGAGATCTCGCTGTCGACCGTACAGAGCACGCTGGAGCGCCTGCACCGCAAACGACTGGTGTCGCGCAGCAAGATCGGCCGCGCCTACCACTACAGCGCCGTTCTCAGTCGCTCACAGCTGATCAGCGGACTGATGCGCGACATGGCCGAAGACCTGGCAGCCGGCGATCTGGCACCGATGATTTCCGGCTTTGTGAATTATATTTCCGCCCAGTCACCCGAGTTGGCCGATGAATTGACCAGGGCGCTGGGCCTCGACGACCCCGGCCATACTGCCAGCGATGACGGCCATGACTGACTGGCCGCTCAAAGTTATTGCCCTGTGGCTGATGGCCACCGTGCTTACCAGCCTGCTCAGCGCCGCCGCCTACCCGGTCGCCGCCCGCTGGATGGCGCAGTTAACACCGGCCTTGCGCGCCCGTCTGCGCCTGGCCTATGCCCTGTCAGCACCGGCCTGCGCCCTGCTGGCCGTCGTTCTAGTCAGCCGACCCGAGCTCGCCGGCCTGTTGATTCCCGCCCACTGCCACGGCCAACAGTGCACCGCGCACCTGCCCATGTATCCCGGCGAGTCCCCCCTGCTCAGCAGTTTAGCGATCGCCGGCAGCCTCAGCGCCCTGCTCACCTTAGTGGTACTGCTGTGGGCACTGCGGCGCAGCCATCGTCAAGCCAAGCTACTGCGCGCCTTCGCCCGCCGCTCGACCGGCGGCTTTCAGCTGCTCGACAGCGACGACCTACTGGCCTGCTGCGTCGGCCTGTGGCGACCCAAAATTGTCTTGTCTCGCGGCCTGGTCGACCAACTCAACCCCGATGAATTGCGCATCGTTCTGGCCCATGAGCGCGCCCACATGGCCAGAAACGACAATGTCTGCGCCCTGTTACTGCGCTGGGCCACGCTGTTCTGGCCCGCCGCGCTCGGCCAGCGGATTGGCACCGATATGCACGCCGATGCCGAGCAGGCCTGCGATATCGCGGCGGCGCGCGCGGTGGCCAGCCCCGCCCGGGTAGCCGCGGTGGTCAACAAACTCGCCCGGCTCAGCGCGCGCACCAGTGCCGTGTCGCCGGCCGCCGACGCCCTTGATCGCGACGCCCGCGGCCGCCTGCGCACGCTGGCCGATGCCCGCTGCACCGCGCGCAGCAGCCTCAGCGGCTGGCTGCAAGCCAGCGCCTGCCTGAGCCTGAGCTGGTGTATACAGGTGCCACTGCTAACGAGCCTATCCCACCCCGCCATCGAATGGCTGGGCGCGCTCGCGGCCTGATCGCCCGCTCGGCGCAGCGCGCCGCCCCGCGCAACGCTGAGCTACACTCAACTACACCAACCGGCAAGCCTGTCCACAGCCCGGCATTGCGGCATAAATTGGAGGTGGTATGAGCGATTCACAGCGCGTTGCGGTAAGCGGCGCCAGCGGTTTTATCGGCCGCGCCCTGTGCGCCAGCCTGCTGGAACGCGGCCATCAGGTACTGGCGCTGGGCCGCGACAAGTCGGCGCTGCAGCGCGGCTTTGCCTCCCTGCCAGCGGGGCTGAGCAGCCACGACTACAGCGAGCTGGCGGCGCTGAACCCCACCGCGGTGATCAATCTGGCCGGCGAAAATATTGCCGCGCGCCGCTGGCGGCCGGCGCAAAAACAGCGCCTGCTCGACAGCCGTTTAAACACTACCCGCCGCCTCTGTGAGGCCGCCGAGCACTGGCCGGCACTGCACAGCTTTATCAGCGCCTCGGCCATTGGCTATTACGGCGACGGCGGCGACAGCCCGCTGAATGAGTCGGCCGCGGCCGGCAGCGGCTTCGCCGCCGAACTCTGCCAGCGCTGGGAAGACAGCGTGCAGTGCCAGGCCCGCCGGGTAATTGCGCGGCTGGCCGTGGTACTGGACCGCGAGCGCGACGCCGGCGCGCTGGCCAAGATGCGCCTCCCCTTTTCCCTCGGTCTGGGCGCCCGCTTTGGCAGCGGCCAACAGTGGCAGGCTTATATTCACCGCCGAGACGCCGTGCGCGCACTGATTTTTTTGCTCGAAACGCCAGCCCTCAGCGGCACCTTCAATCTGAGCTGCCCCGAGCCCCTGCGCAATCGCCAATTCAGTGAACAACTGGCCGCCAAACTGCACCGACCGCTGCTGCTCAGTATCCCAGAAACCGCGGCCGCCCTACTGTTTGGCGAAATGCGCGAACTGTTTTACCAGTCCCAGCGCGTCGTGCCCACAGCCCTGCTCAATGCCGCATTCCAGTTTGATTTTGCCAGCGTCGACAGCGCCCTAGACGATGCCCTGCAAGCAGTCCAGCAAACGCCTTAGGCGATGTCTCACAAGGTGCAGTAGCGATAACGACTGGCGACAGCGCCCGCGCTAGCTATGATAAAGGTGTCAAGGATGACAAGGTGCATACAAGGACGTATTGCACCAACCGCGCTTTTTACTGAGTCAATGGAAGACGCGCTAGCGCCGCCACATAGCTAGTGATCACGCAGCCTCGGTGAGGGTAAAGGCGCTTTCAACAACCTTAATTCTCCGATCAAAAAATTCGCCCCGGCCTCTGGCCGGGGCTTTTTTGTGTGGGTCGCCGTCATACCGGGACCCACTCGGCACCACCTGCCGATACAGCGCTTACTGGTCTTTAATTGCAACCAGTTCCACATCAAACAACAGCGCGGCGTTGGGGCCAATCATCTGGCCTGCACCACCGGCACCATAGGCCAGCTCGGGCGGAATAAACAGCTGCCATTTGGAGCCGACCGTCATCAGCTGCAGGGCCTCCGTCCAGCCGGGGATCACGCCATTGACCGGGAAGCTGACCGTTTCGTTGCGCTGATACGAGCTGTCAAAGACTGAACCGTTCAGCAGACGGCCTTCGTAGTGAACTTCCACCGTGTCATCCGCCTTCGGGCTGGCGCCATCACCACTGCTCAGTACCTTGTACTGCAAACCGCTGTCGGTGGTCACCACGCCTTCGGCGCTAGCGTTTTTCGCAAAAAAGGCCGCGGCTTCCGCCTTGTTCTTCTCGCCAACCGCCTGTGATTCCTGCTGGCGCTCAGCTAACTGTTTTTGCTGATAAGCCTGCAGAGTCGACATAATGTCCTCTTCACTCATTTTTAGCTCACCGCCGGCCAAGGCATCGCGCACACCCGCGCTGAAAGCATCGACGTCCAGTGGCAGGTCTTCACCAAAGCGAGAACCGATATTCGCACCGATACCGTAGCTTACCTTGGCAATTTCGGAATCGAGTGACGGCTCAGCATTGTTACCACCGCAGGCAACGAGCAGCCCACTCATTACCACTGCACTAAATACTGTCTTCTTCATGCAACTACCTTATCTGAACAGGAATTGGGCGCCGCCAATCAGCCTTGGCAACGCCATGTCAGACCATAGTCTGCCACAAGCGTTCACTGTTACACAGCCACCGAGAGGCTAAATCCCCCTCCGCTTGCCGATAGCTTCCCGGCAACAAGTTTGTATAATGGAATTTGTCGGTTTTTTAATCATTCCGCGGGCCCCTAACTATGGTATTCAATAAAAAGAAAACAACAGAAAAGCCCATCGCCGAGCTACAGCGCCTCCAAAATGAGCTTGAGGCCCTGCGTAGCAAACAGCTCAGCACCCTCGAAAATCAACTCCAAGCCATTGAAAAATCAGTTAATTTACAAAAAGAACGGACAGATAAAGCGCGCCAGAATGTGGCCGAAGCCAAACAGCGGCTGCGCGACAAACAAGGGGCCAAGCCCAGCCTGTTAAAGCGCGCAGAAGACAGCCTGAATAAAGCGCAGGCCGCGGCCGACGAGGCCCAGGCCCGACTCGCCGAGCTGCGCAGCGATGCCCTGAACCTGAAACTTCAGCTGCGCAGAGAAAAAGCGGTGGCAAAAGCGATGAATGACGCCGAAAAAGCCCTGAAAAAGCCAAAACCGCCAAGCACTAGCCAGCCAGGGACGGCGACCAGCGCCACCCCAAAAGCCACCAAAACGTCGAAAGCTACCGCAAAAACGCCACCAGCCGCCCAATCGCCCACAGCGCCCGCCAAAAAGACCAAGGCTGTGGCAAGCTCCCCGGCCAAAGCCAAAACTGCCAAGCCCTCTGCCCCACCGTCAACCGCGACCACGGCAAAGCGCACACAACCTGATCGCCACAGCACCCAGGCTGCGCCGGCCACAGCCACCAGCGCCGCTCCTGCCGAGCCCAGCGTCGCGAAAAAGCCCCGCACGGCCAAAGCGCCCGTGCGCCGGCAGCGCCGCATGAGCGATATCCCCAGCCATCCAACAAAGCTCGAGGATCGCCTGGCCAGCCTGTTCGATGACTTCTGATCAGCCCAGCCGCTCGGCCAATGCCGCCAACTTCTCTGCCGGCACTCGCCCACCGGGGCCAACGATGGCCGCAAGATTGTCAGCCAGCAACGTCTCTCCCGCAGAGGCATTGCCAACGCCGGGTGGCAGCGCCGCGGCCAGCCTGGAGAGCTGCCAGCGCTCTGCCAACAACTCCGCCGCTTTCAACGCTTCGTAGACCGCTCGCTGTTCCCCGTCTGCCCCCGGCGGCGGCCGCTGGCCCTTCCTAAGCCGCCGCAGGGGCTCGACCAACTGACTGCGCAAGTCTGCGGCGCAAGCCTCAAGCTCCGCCGCAACTTCGGCACTCAAGGCCACCCCTCGCGCCGCCATATACGCAGCACAAAGCAGTAGCAGCACATCGGCGCCGTAGTCATCCTGCAGGGCCAAACAGGCCTCCGCCACGCCCGGCCGCCGGTATTGCGCCACGGCGTAGTCCCACAGTGGCGCTGCCTGCGGAATTTCTTGCTGCCCCTGTGTAAAATCTGCCGACTCGTCCATAGTCCCGCGCTATAATCGCGCCCCATGATTGAACTGATAGATCTCAGCTTACAACGCGGCGGCAAGCCCCTGCTAGAGGAGGCCTCGTTGCGGGTGAATCCCGGCGAGCACATGGCTCTGGTCGGCGCCAATGGCAGCGGCAAGTCCAGCCTGTTTAAACTGCTGTGCAAGGAGCTCAGCTACGACAGCGGCGACCTGCAACTGCCGTCGCAGTGGCAGATTGCCCAGATGCGTCAGGAAGTGGACGCCAGCAGCCGCCCCGCCATCGACTATGTCATTGACGGCCACCAGCGCTACCGGCGCATCGAAGCGGAGATGGCCAATTGCACCGACGACCACCGCCTGGCTGAACTGCTGGCGGAAATGGAGCTGATCCACGCCTACCAGATTCGCAGCGACGCCGAGCGCCTGTTGCAGGGGCTGGGTTTTCGCCTAGACGAAATCGACAAGCCCGTCAGCGACTTTTCCGGCGGCTGGCGCATTCGCCTCAACCTTGCCCAGGCGCTGATGTGTCCCTCTGACCTGCTGCTGCTCGACGAGCCCACCAACCACTTGGATCTCGACGCCAGCCTGTGGCTGGAGCAGTGGCTGCGCCGTTACGAGGGCACCCTGCTGCTGATCTCTCACGACCGCGACTTTATCGATGCCTGCTGCGACTTTGTGGTGCATCTGGAGCACCACCGACTGCACCGCTACCGCGGCAACTACAGCGCCTTCGAGCGCCAGCGTGCCGAGCGCCTGGCCCAGCAACAGCAGGCCTACGAAAAACAGCAGGCCGAACGCGCCCACATGGAAGACTTTGTGCGCCGCTTTCGCGCCAAAGCCAGCAAGGCCAAGCAGGCCCAGAGTCGGATCAAAGCTCTGGAGCGGATGAGCGAAATCGCTCCGGCCCATGTCGACTCGCCGTTTCGCTTCCGCTTTTATGCGCCCAGCCAGTTTTCAGACCCGCTGCTCAGTCTCGGTCAGGCCGAACTCGGCTACCAGCAGCCGCTGCTTCGCGGGGTGAATCTGAGCATTCACCCCGGCAGCCGTATCGGCTTGCTCGGCGCCAATGGCGCCGGCAAGTCCACGCTGATGAAAAGCCTGGCGGGCAGCCTGGCGCCGCTAAGCGGCCAGCGCCAGCGCGGCGAACACCTGCACATGGGCTACTTCCACCAGCACCAGCTGGAATCACTGGATCTCGATGCCAGCCCACTGCTGCAACTGCAACGCCTGCGCCCCCAGGCCCGCGAGGCCGACATCCGCAGTTTTCTGGGCGGCTTTAACTTTCGCGGCGAGCGCGCCGAGGGCAGCTGCCTGCATTTTTCCGGCGGCGAAAAAGCCCGTCTCGCACTGGCCATTATTGTCTGGCAGCGCCCCAATGTGCTGCTATTGGACGAGCCGACCAACCACCTCGACCTGGAAATGTGCCACGCCCTGACCACCGCCCTGCAGGAGTTCGAGGGCGCGGTAATCGTCGTCTCCCACGACCGCCACCTGCTGCGCAACACCGTCGACGAACTGCTATTGGTCGACAACGGCCAGGTCGTACCCTTTGACGGCAGCCTGGACGACTACCGACTGTGGCTGCTCAGCCGCAGCAAAGACAGCAGCGACACCCCGCCGACCGCCGGCGCCGCGCCGGCTGTCGACAAGAAAAAAGCCCGCCAGGACGCCGCCGCCAAACGCGCCCGGCTGGCACCGCTGAGCAAGGAAATTAAAAAGCTGGAAAAACAGATGCAGCAACTGAGTACCCAGCTGCAGGCGCTGGAGACGCAACTGGCAGACACCAGTCTTTACGACGAGGCGAACAAGCAGCAGCTCAAAACCCTGCTGAGCGAGCAGGCCAGCCTGCAAAGCGCCAACAACGATGCCGAGGAAGCCTGGCTGGAACTGCAGGAACAACTGGAGGCGCTGGACGACTGACGCGCCCAGCCACCCTACCGGGACTATTTGGCTTTTAGCGAGGCCATAAACGCCTCCATCGCCTGGTTGGCCGCAGCATCCAGCTGTTGGCTGATAGGCAGCTCAGCCATCATCGCCTGCCAGGCTTTCAGGCCCGGCACCTCGGCGACAATGTCGCGCTGATACACCGCGCCGCAGACCAGTTCGGTGACCACCAGGGCATAGCGCACGACGATATCTGCCATATTCAACTGCTCGCCCTGTAAATAGGCGCCCGGCGTCACCAATGCACCCAGCGCTCGCACGCCCTTATCGAGCAGCTCTTTGATCTCGGCGAGGGTCGCCTCCTCGGCCTGGGCGCCGCCCAACACCACCGGCAACAGCCGCCGCGCCGGCAGCTCGAGATAGAGCTCGGCAATTTTCATCAGCTCGCGACACTTGGCGCGCTGCCATTCATCGGCCGGATACAGCGGCTGCTGCGGATAGCTGGCCTCGATGTAGTCGAGAATCACACTGCTCTCGGCCAGAAAACCGTGCTCGGTCTCGATGCAGGGCACCTTGCCCATCGGGCTTTTGCGCAAATACTCCGGTTCGGCATTCGGGTAGACGGTCACCTCCTCAAAGCTCACACCCTTGTGCAGCAGGCAGTGCTTGACCATATTGAAGTAGTTGCTGACCGCAAAACCATAGAGCTTTAGCATGCTGTTCCCCTGTTATTGTTTCTTGTAAAGCTAATCGCCAAGCGCCGAGTATAGGCACGCCCAGCGACATAGTGAAAGCTGACAGGATGGTAAGTTGCCCCGCCGCGGCAGTTTGGCTAAGGTTTCGCTTCCATTTTTTTCGGTAGCCACCATGCCAGTTTCCCTGCCCATCGACATCGCCCTTGTAAAAGGTTTCCTCGCCGACGACGAGGCCGACGCCCTCTACCGCCACGGCCGCGAACAGGCACCGCGCGGCGCCCTGCTGGAAGTGGGCAGTTACTGCGGCAAATCCACCCTGTACCTGGCCCAGGCCTGTCAGGATGCGGCCGCCGATTCCGCCGTCGTCTATGCGGTGGACCACCACATCGGCTCGGAAGAACACCAGCTCGGCGAAATGTTTCACGATCCCGAGCTGTATAACGCCAAAGAAGAGCACTTTGACACCTTTGCCGAGTTTCGCCGCAATATCCGCCGCGCCGGTTTTGAAGAGCTGGTCGTGCCGCTGGTGGCGCCCTCGGAAGTCTGCGCCCGGCACTGGCAAACCCCGCTGGCGATGGTGTTTATCGACGGCGGCCACAGCCTGACGGCGGCACTGAGCGACTACCGCTGCTGGGCGGCACACATTCAGCGCGGCGGCATTCTGGCGATACACGACCTGTTCCCCAACCCCGAAGAGGGCGGTCAAGCGCCGATTGCCGTCTATCGGCTGGCGCTGGCCTCCGGCCTCTTTGAGCCGGTAGAGCGGGTCAACAGCTTGGGTATCCTGCGGCGGATTTAAACGCTGCCTACAGCGGCGGGTCAATGTGCGCGCCAATACTGGCGTTTACCCGGAACCAGCCCGCCACACTGTGGCGCTGGCGATGGGCGACCGCCACTTCATGGGGGACGTTTTCGCTGAGAAACACCACCAGCGTGCCCATCTCTGGATTGACACTCGCCACCACTTCATCGCTGTCGTTGTAAATCAGCAGTTGTCCGCCATCCGCCGCCGCCCAGCCCTCATTGAGGTAAAACACCGTCGACAGCACCCGGTTGCTGCGGCCGCGAAAGGCATCGAGGTGTTTTTTGTAATAGCTGCCCGCCGCATAGCGGGCGAAATGGCACTCGTAATCAAAAAGGCCGAGGAACAGCCGGCGGTTGAGGGCTTGGCGAAATTGCTCCATCCACGCCAAATAGGCCGACTCGCTGTGGTCGCCCGCGGTAAACCAGTGAATGTCATCGCCGCGCACCGCGCGATTTTTTGATAATCCTGCTGCCGCCCCACCCCCGCCGGCCGAAATGCACTGTCGCCCAACGTGGCGACGCGGCGCTGCAACTGCTCGGCAATCTCGCCCGGCAGCGCCGCCGGCAATACCGCATAGCCGCGCGCCGACAGCGCATCGGCAAGCCGGTCAAAGGTCGCGTCGAGGTCGGGCACTGAGGGCTGGCTGAGCACGGCGGGCACTCCAAAAGCTCGGAGTGTATACCCAGAATCCGGCGGCGGCATCGTTTTTTAACGCAGCTGGCGCAGTAACAGCAGCAGGTCGGGCAGAAACTGCAAATAGCCACCGTACTGCCACAGCTGTTCGCGCAGCGGCGGTGCCAACTGGCGCTGCACCTCGTCGAGCAGCCGGTGCAGGCGCTGGCGCCGCCACAGGCGGTTCAAGCCGCACTCGATAAACGGCGACAGCAGCGGGGTCAGCAGCAGCATGCTCGCCAGCCCCGCAGCGGCGCCACTGGCCGACACCCACGCCGGCACCCCGAACCAACTTGCCCACCACGCCCCCCACCAGCCCTGCTGAGCCATATACAGCGAACTGGCCGCCGATACGCCAAGCAGCGAGGCGCTGCCAAACAGCACTTTATCGCTCAGGCCGCGACCGGCAAGCCCCAGCGCCAGGAACAACAGCAGATCGCGGCTGCTGTCCTGACTGCCTCCCCAGCGCGCCACCGCGCGGTGCAAGCGGCGCGCCGCTAGCTCCGGGTCGCCGAGCTGCAA
>NZ_JBFIGO010000083.1:0-12847 GCF_041602295.1 Spongiibacter sp.
CCTTGGGCAAAGCGGCCTGGAAGTCGGGGCTGCAGCCGTTGACCGACAAGTCGAATGGGCGCTGAGTGAACGAGCTGTATAGGAGGAATACGTCATAGAACTGCTTATTGATATCAGTTTGCTCAGTATGCTGATTGCCACTGCGATAGGGATCGCGATCAGTCGCGATTTGCTGTCGGTGGTGATGCTGTCATCCATTTACGGTCTGTTATCGGCCAATTTTTTTGTCACCATGGACGCGGTCGATGTGGCCTTTACCGAGGCCGCGGTGGGTTCGGGGATTTCGCCGCTGCTGATGTTTGCCACCATTGCGATCGTCGGGCGCTATGAAAAGCTGCCGCACCGCCGGGTGTTGTCGGCGCTGCTGTTGGTGGTGATAACGGGCGCATTGCTCATCGTCGCCACCCTGGATATGCCGGCCTTTGGCGCGGCCGATGCGCCGGTGCAGCAGCATGTGGCGCCGCGCTATATCCAACAGTCGGGCGAGGAGATTGGTATCCCCAATATCGTCACCTCGGTGCTGGCTAGCTATCGCGGCTTTGACACCTTTGGCGAGGTGGTCGTGGTTTTTACTGCGGGTATTGGCGTGCTGTCATTGCTGATGTTGACTGAGGGCAGCAGCGCCAAGCCGGTTGCTGAACATTTATTGAAAGCCAGTCATCACAAGATTCTGCGCATTGTCAGCAAGGCCTTGGTTGCGCCGATTTTATTATTTGCCCTGTATGTGCAGTTTCACGGTGACTACGGTCCGGGCGGCGGCTTTCAGGCCGGGGTGATTTTTGCGGCGGCGATTATTGTTTATGCCATGCTGTTTGGCTTGGATGCGGCCCGCCAGGCGATTAACCAGACGGTGGTGAGGGTCATGGCGGCGCTAGGTGTGCTGATTTACGGCTCGGTGGGGCTGGTGTCGATGCTCAATGGCGGCAATTTCCTCGACTACAGTGTGCTGGCCAGCGACCCGCTGCACGGCCAGCATATCGGCATCATTATTATCGAGTTGGGCGTGGGTATTACCGTCGCGGCCGTGATGGTGTTGATCTATTTCTCTTTTGCCGGCCGTTTGATCGACAGGAGGGAGAGCGAATGAGTGAGATGCTGTTGACCCATTACAACTACTGGGTCGTTATGGTGCTGATGATGATCGGTTTTTATATCGTTATCGCCCAGGGCAATTTGGTGAAAAAGCTCGTCGGTCTCAATATCTTTCAGACCTCGGTCTTTATTCTGTATATCAGCGCCGGCAAAGTGCGCGGCGGCAGTGCTCCTATTCTCGATGATGCGGTGACGGTCTATTCCAACCCATTGCCCCATGTGCTGATTCTCACCGCGATCGTGGTGGGTATTGCCACCACTGCACTGGGTTTGGCGCTGGTCATTCGCATTCGCGAGGCCTACGGCAGCGCGGAAGAGCAGGAAATTCAGGAACAAAATCAGTGTTAAGTCATCTGCCTATTTTACAGGTTATTCTGCCGCTGCTGGCTGCGCCCTCGTGCTTGATTCTCGGCCGACCGGCGCTCGCCTGGGCCTTTAGTTTTGTGGTCAGCGCCGGGGCGATGCTGATCAGCATGCTGCTGTTGCAGCAGGTCTGGCTGCAGGGGGCCATCAGTTACACACTGGGCGGCTGGGAAGCGCCCTGGGGTATCGAGTACCGCATTGATCTGCTCAATGGCTTTTTATTGCTGATCGTGTCCTCACTGAGCACCCTGGTGCTGGCGGCGTCGCGGCAGAGCGTCGCGGCTGAGGTTGAGACCAGTAAGCAAACGCTGTTTTATGTGTCGTGGCTGCTGTGCCTGGCCGGCCTGCTGGGTATTTTGGCAACCGGCGATGCCTTTAATGTGTTTGTTTTCCTCGAAGTGTCGTCACTGTCCACCTACACGCTGATTTCACTGGGGCGCGATCGCCGGGCGCTGTGGGCGAGCTATCAGTACTTGGTCGTGGGCACCATCGGTGCGACCTTTATTCTGATCGGCATCGGCCTGATGTATATGATGACCGGCACGCTGAATATGCAAGACCTCGCTGAGCGTCTGCCGGCGGTGGCCGAGACCCGCACGGTGTTTGCGGCCTATGCCTTTGTCATTGTCGGGGTGTGTCTCAAGTTGGCGCTGTTCCCCCTGCATATGTGGCTGCCCAATGCCTATAGTTACGCGCCCTCGGCGGTGACGGCGTTTTTGGCGGCAACCGCGACCAAGGTGGCGGTGTACCTGCTTATTCGCTTCAGTTTTACCGTGTTTGGTGCTGACTTCGGCGCGATGGATATCCCCCTGCACCATATTTTTGTCGCGCTGGGACTGTTTGCGGTCTTCAGTGCCTCGGCGGTGGCGATTATGCAGCGCAATATCAAGCGCGCGATCGCCTATTCGAGTGTGGCGCAGATCGGTTACATGATTATCGGTCTGGGCATGGGCAGTGTCGCCGGCTTGCAGGCAACGCTGCTGCACCTCTTTAACCACGCGCTGATGAAAGGCGCCCTGTTTGTCAGCTTGGCGGCGATGGCGCTGCGCATCGGCAGTACGCAAATTGATGACTTAGCGGGTCTGGCGCGACGCATGCCAATCACCGCGATGGCCTTTGTCGTGGGCGGCTTGAGTTTGATCGGTGTGCCGTTGACGGTGGGTTTTGTCAGCAAGTGGTATTTGGTGGTGGCGGCGCTGGAAATGCAGCTGTGGCCGGTGGCCTTGCTGGTGGTGTTGGGCTCGCTGTTGGCGGTGATGTATGTGTGGCGGGTGGTGGAAGTGATGTACTTCCGCGAGCCGCCAGCGGGGGCGGTAAAGCAGGAGGCGCCGCTGGGTATGCTACTGATGCTCTGGCTGTTGGTGGCTGGCAATATTTACTTTGGTATTGATACTCGCCTGCCGGTATCGGTAACGGCTGAAGCCGCCGCTGCCCTATTGGGGGTGGGCGCATGACCATGACAACTGAAACATTGATTAGCCTCGCGATTCTTATTCCTGTGTTGGCGGTGCCCGGCATCGTCCTGTTGGGGCGCTATGAAAACCTGCGCGAAGGGGTGTCATTATTGGCGGCTGCTCTACTGTCGTGGCTGGTGTTCGGCTTATATCAGCAGCACAGCGACGGCGTGGTGTTAAGCGCTCACTGGCTGGAGCTGCTGCCGGGGTTGAGCATCGCCTTTCGCATTGAGTCGCTGGGGATGATGTTTGCGATGATCGCCAGTTCACTGTGGTTTGTCACCGTGGTTTATGCGATTGGCTATATGCGCGGCCATAAAGAGAAAAATCAAACGCGCTTTTACGCCTGTTTTGCGGTGGCTATCAGTGCGGTGATGGGCGTCGCATTGGCGGAAAACCTGTTCACCCTGTTTGTATTTTATGAAGTGCTGTCGCTGTGTACTTATCCCTTGGTCACCCATGCTGGTACCGACAAGGCGCGCCACGGCGGGCGGGTGTATTTGGGAATACTGCTGAGCACCTCCATCGCCCTGTTCCTGCCGGCGATCATTATTACCTGGATGGTCAGCGGTACGCTGAGCTTTACGCCCGGCGGCGTCTTCCCCGATGACACCTCGGTGGGCTTGCTGTCGCTGTTGCTGGTGCTGTTTGCCTTTGGTGTGGGTAAGGCGGCGTTGATGCCTTTCCACCGCTGGCTGCCCAGTGCGATGGTGGCGCCAACACCGGTGTCGGCCCTGCTGCACGCGGTAGCGGTGGTGAAAGCCGGGGTGTTTACCGTGCTGAAAATCGTCGTGTTTATTTTTGGTTTGGAAACGGCGCATGCACTGCCGGTCACCGAGTGGCTGATCTATCTCGCTTGCGCTTCTATTTTGCTGGCCTCTCTGGTGGCCATGCGCCAGGACAATATCAAGGCGCGACTGGCTTACTCGACGATTAGTCAGCTGGGTTACATCACTCTGGGGGCGCTGTTGGCAACGGCGACCGGGGTGGTGGGCAGTGCCCTGCATATTGCCATGCACGCGGCGGGTAAAATCACCCTGTTCTTTTGTGCGGGGGCGATTTATGTCGCGGCGCACAAGACCTTGGTGAGTGAGCTCGATGGTCTGGGGCGAAAAATGCCCTATACCTTTGCCGCCTTCACGCTGGCCGCGCTGTCGATTATCGGTCTGCCGCCGACGGGGGGCACCTGGAGTAAATGGACGCTGATGATTGGCTCGGTGGACAGTGGCTACTTATTCGTACTGGCCGTACTGGCGCTCAGCTCCTTGCTCAATATTGTCTATTTGTTGGAATTACCCGCCCGCGCTTTCCTGCGTCAACCCGCCGGCGTGGAAAAACCGGGCGGCGAGGCCCCTTGGCCGTCGTTGTTGGCGCTGTCTGTCACTGCTGCGAGCTGCCTGGTGTTGTTCTTTTCAGCAGGCCACATTAAGCAATTCCTTGAGGGGATGAACCTGTCATGAAGTCAGCCGATGAAAAAGCGTGGCTGGAACAGCCCGCCACGGTGAACAAAATCGTCTATGCGGTGTGGGGGATTTGCGCCCTGTTGGTCGTCGCCGAATTTTTTTACGAGAAACACCCGCACTTTGGCTTTGACGGTTGGTTTGGCTTTTACGCCGGTTTCGGTTTTCTCGCGTATTGCACCATTGTGTTGTCTGCCAAGGCGCTGCGTCGTCTGCTGAAACGTAGCGAGGATTACTATGGCGAATGATTGGTTAATGAATCCGGCGCTACTCATGATGGTGGCCGGCCTACTGGCAACTCGCCTGCCGGCGCGCCTGCTTGGCCCACTGGCGGTGCTCACGCCCGCGCTGGGGCTGTTAATGCTCTGGCAGCTGCCCGATGGCGAACACGGTGTGGTGTCGCTGTACGGTTTTACGCTGACAACCTTGCGCGTTGATGGTCTGAGTTTTGTCTGGGGGGTGATCTTCCATATTGCGGCGATGCTGGCCGGACTCTATGCCTGGCATGTGAAAGATCGCATGCAGCAATCGGCGGCGTTGATTTACGCCGGTGCGGCTATTGGTGCGGTTTTGGCCGGCGACCTGCTGACGCTTTTCCTGTATTGGGAGCTGACCGCCATTTCCTCGGTGCTGCTGATTTGGGCCAGCCGCACGGCGCGCGCCTATACGGTAGGTCTGCGCTATTTGGTCATCCAAGTCATCTCCGGTCTGCTGTTGATGGCGGGCGCGATTATTCACTACCGGGCAACCGGTTCTCTGGCGTTTAATCATCTGGGCCTGGATAGCCCCGGTGGCCTGTTGATCTTTTTGGCCTTTGGTATCAAGTGTGCGTTCCCACTGCTGCACAACTGGCTGCAGGACGCCTACCCGGAAGCGACCGTCACCGGAACCGTGGTGCTCTCTGCCTTCACCACCAAATTGGCGGTCTACGCCCTGGCTCGGGGCTATGCCGGTGAAGAGATACTGATTACCATCGGCGCGCTGATGACCGCCTTCCCGATTTTCTTTGCCGTTATAGAAAATGACCTGCGCCGGGTATTGTCCTACAGCCTGAACAACCAGCTGGGCTTTATGGTGGTGGGTGTTGGCTTGGGAACAGAACTGGCGCTAAACGGCGCGGCGGCCCACGCCTTTGCCCATATTCTGTATAAAGCCCTGCTGTTTATGTCCATGGGCGCCGTACTGCTGCGTGTGGGCACGGTTAAAGCCAGTGAGCTGGGTGGGCTGTATAAATCCATGCCCTGGACCACGGCATTCTGCATTATCGGCGCCATGTCGATTTCCGCCTTTCCGCTGTTCTCGGGCTTTGTCACCAAGTCGATGATTCTCACTGCCGCGGCGGTTGAGCACCAGTGGTTGGTGTGGACGGTGTTGCTGTTTGCCTCCGCCGGGGTGTTGGATCACTCTGGTATCAAGGTGCCGTTCTTTTCCTTCTTCTATCACGACGCCGGTCACCGCGTGAAAGAGGCGCCGTGGAATATGCTGCTGGCGATGGGGATTACCGCATTGTTGTGTATTGGCATCGGGATATGGCCCGATCCGTTGTACGCGATACTGCCGTTCCCGGTGGATTACGCGCCCTACACCAGCTATCACGTGATTACCCAGTTGCAGTTGCTGATGTTTGCGGCGCTGGCGTTTTGTGTATTGTTGCGCAATGGCTGGTACCCAGCGGAGATTCCTTCAACCAACCTGGACTTCGACTGGTTTTATCGCCGGCTGCTGCCCGCCGCACTGCGCCGGCTGCAGTCATTCGTGTCGGCGCTGGATCGCGGATTTCGCAGCGGCGCAATGAAGTTGCTCGATGTCGTACTGGCTAAACTCGCCAAGAGCCATGGTCCGGGTGGGGTGATGTCGCGCAACCTGTCTACTGGCACTATGGTGAGTTGGCTGTCAGCCTTTCTGGCGCTTTACTTGTTTCTCAGCTTTTATTGGTGAGTTGGCGCTGGTAAACGAAACGGGGGCTGAGGCTCCCGTTTTTGTGTAGGCTTGGTCTATACCGGCAACGTCGACTCGCTTATCAGGGGGCACCTTGGACTATATCCGTATCTTGCTGTGCACCTTGGTGCTGAGTGCCTACACATCCTATCCTGCGGCGGTGTCACCGGTGGAAAATTTCGAACTGTCGCGTTACTTGGGAAAATGGTATGAAGTGGCGCGATTGGATCACCGCTTTGAGCGTGGTTTAAGTCAGGTCAGTGCGGAATATCGGCTGCGTGATGATGGCGGTATTGCGGTCATTAACCGTGGTTTCAATGCCGAAAAAGGGCGCTGGCAGCAGGCCGAGGGGCGTGCCTATTTTGTCTCCGAGCCGACGCGAGGGCATTTGAAGGTGTCCTTTTTTGGGCCGTTCTATGCCTCCTACGTCGTCTTTGGCCTGGGCGACGATTATCAATACGCCTTTGTGTCAGGCCCTGGTCACGACTATCTTTGGCTGTTAGCGCGTGAGCCGCATGTCAGTCAGCAAGTGTGGCAGGCATTTGTTGAGCGCGCCACCGAGGCTGGGTTTGACACTGCTGCCTTGATTCGCGCTGAACCTTGACGGCGTGGTTTTTAATTGTAAATTGAGCCGCTGGGCGGACAGCGCTGAGTTTAGTACCCGGATGTGTGCACAGGGATTTAATTAATAAAGGAGTGGGGTGATGGAGCAGAGCTCGAGTCAGCCGGTACCCGCTGAGAACATGGCGAAAGTCGCCTATATTTTGTATTTGGTCAGCATTGTCTTTGGCGTGACCGCGCTGGTGGCCGTGGTGATTGCCTACGTTAACCGAGACGAAGGCCCGCAGTGGCTGCGCAGCCATTACCAGTTTCAAATTCGTACTTTTTGGATTGGCTTGCTCTACCTGGTGGTGGGCAGCGTGCTGTCGCTGGTCATTATCGGCTGGTTTATGCTGTTATTCAGTCTTGTGTGGATAATCGTGCGCTGTATTAAAGGCCTGAAATTGCTCGATTCCCAGCAGGCTCACCCGGAGCCGCTCAGCTGGTTTTTTTAGTCCTTTTTGAAGGAGTCGTCGCTCCTCATTCGCGCTACTCCCGAGCGTTGAGGTGCTAACCGCCCAGCTCTGCTGGGCGGCTCTTGCCACTGGTTTGAGATGTTGTCGCGTTATTTGTCACGTGTTAAGGCATCGCGAATTTCTCGCAGCAGCAGTATGTCTTCGCTGGGCTTTGCCGGCTCGGTGGCCGGTGCTGCTTGCTCTTTCTCCCGCATTTTATTGATGGCTTTTACCAACAGAAAAACTGCAAAGCCGACAATCAGCAGGGTGATGACATTGTTGATAAATACGCCGTAGTTAATGGTTGCGGCGCCCGCCGCCGTTGCCGCCGCCAGTGAGGCATAGGCCTGGCCATCGAGGGCGATAAACAGGCTAGAGAAATCGATGCCGCCCATCAGCATGCCAATCGGCGGCATAATGATATCGCTTACCAGGGATTTCACCACGGTGCCGAAGGCGGCGCCGATAATGATGCCCACAGCCATATCGACCATATTTCCCTTCATAATAAATTTTTTGAATTCGTCAATCATCGCGACAGCCTCCTTGTTAGTGCCAAGCATTAACATAGGTGCTGTTGGCGGTTTGGTCTAATTGCCAGGAACTGCCATGACAAGCTGCGGCAGGCGCCTTCCGGGCGCCCGCCGAGGTGTCGGCCACTGCGCCTATCAGTCCAGACGCTCGATGATGGGTAGCAGGTAGTCATTTTTCAGTACCTCTTGGCGAGGTTCATAGAGTCGCATCACCGCGAGGAATGGCCCGGCGGGGGTGGGCAGCCAGTTGCTGTCGCCGGAGGGGGAGTCGTGCTGCAGCAGCAGAGTCAGCGAACCGTCGTCGCCGTAGTGCAGGCCGGGGGTGCGATCGCCAATGCTGTAGCGGGCGATGGCATTTTCTTCGAGTTGGAGGTCGCTGAGGCGGTACAGCGACAGCGACCAGAAGCCGTCTACCGGCGGCATTTGATCCGCGGCAAAGTGGAGGCGGTAGCGATTGCCGCCATTGAGTAACTGGCCGTTGTCGTCGAACACCCGCGCGGGGTACAGACTTTCCTCGGGAAGATTGCCGTAGCCGCCGCGCACGACTGCCGCGCGCTGCATATAGTTGGCACCATAGCGGCCGATCTCACTCGAGATCATCCAGCCGTTGTAGTCGGGGATGGTGCGCTGGGTAGAGGCTTCGACGATGGCGCGGCCGTCTTCAAGTGCGCTCAGCAGGCCGCGGCGCTGGGCGGCAGACAATTTGTCCTCGGAAAAATCACTATTGGGACCGACGCCGATTTGGTCGAATTGGGCGAGCAGCGCGCGCTCGCCGGCCCGCGGCGGCAAGCGCTTGAGTTCGCGGTTCATGACCGCGAAAAATTCCAGGGAGTCTTCATTTGCCATGGCCGGGGCGTGTTGCGGCGCCGGGCTGGCGGCGGGCTGGCCGCGGCGGAATTGACTCAATTCGCTGAGCCAGAACTGTTGCAATAAGCCCATGGCGGCGTCGAAGTCGGCGTCGCCCTCGACCAGTAGCCTGCCGAGCAGCCAGCCGCTGGGGGTTTCGCTCACCACGCGCCTGACGCCGGCGGGCAATTCGCCTTGCCAGTCAGGGCTGACGAGGGCGAAATAGCCCTCTTCGGTGCCGGTGGTGCTGCGGCCAATATGTTCAACTTCGGCGTAGCGGTTGGTCACCGCAACCGTGTAATAGCGGCCGCTGGTGTCCGGAGTGTGGAGAATGACGGGCTCGCGACTGACGTCGTACCAGGCGCTGAAATACAGGGTGTCATTGTTCGGTGCGCGTAAGTCGCCATCGTTGTCGGGGCCGACAATTTCAGGGTAGAGGTAGAAGCGGTTGAGCGGCGCGTAGACTTTTTGATCGGCGCTGGTGATATGGGTGTCGTTGTGTTGCTGGCGCGCCATATCCACCAGCGGGTAGCCGTAGAGGTAGGCCAGTACACCGACGCTGTGTGCCATTTTCTCCGCAATCAGTGCGTCGTTCTGTTGTTGGCGGGAGCTGATGAGCCCGGCCACGCCGCCGACTTGTTGCCAGATCAGGCCGCCAGCGCCGGCGCCTATTACTATCAGCAGCGCGGCGAGTCGCCAGCCTTTGTGCAAGCCTGCCATATCACAGTCCTTCTTGTATCGGTAAATTAGCCCCTTAGCCTAGGGCTTAAGTCGTGGCGGCGAAAGCGCCAAAATAGAATCTTTATGTTTCCATATGGAAACTTCGACCCGGGTTTTAGACGGATATTGCGCGTATTATGGGACTACCGGTTCTTTTTGGAATTTAACAATGCTGAATGCTCAGGATTATTTAATCTTTGCCAACGCCGCGCGGCTGGGTAGTTTTGCTGCAGCGGCCGAGCGCTTGGGGGTGTCGAATTCCCATGTTAGCAAGCATATTGCCGCGCTCGAGGCGCGGCTGGGCTTGCGGCTGTTTAGCCGCAGTCCCCGCCTGTTGCTGACTGACGCCGGGCAGACCTTATTGAAAGACGCCGATCAATTGCGCGATGTCTGTGAGCGGGTCGAGCGCCGCGCCCAGGCCTTGCAGCGCGAGCCGGTAGGTGTACTGCGCCTGGTGTTGCCGCCGGTGTTGGCGCGGCGAGTGGTGCAGCCGGCCTTGCCGGCGTTTTTGGCGGCTCACCCCGGGCTGGCGGTGGAGCTGTTTGTGCAGCAGGCGGGCCTGCCGGCGTTTGCCGAGGGTGTGGATGTGGTGTTGACGCTGGGCGAGCTGGCCGACAGTGCGATGGTTTGTCAGCGCCTGGGTAATTTTGACTTGCTGGTGGTGGCCAGTCCGGGGTATTTGCAGTGCCGCTCGGCGCCGCAGCAGCCCGCCGATTTGGCTGAGCACAACTGCCTGTTAACGCGCTTTCCTACGGTTGAGCAGCCCGCCAGTTGGCAGTTTGTGGCCGGTGAGCGTGTGGAAGTGGTGACTGTGGGCGGCAATCTCAGTGTCAACGATATGGATATGTGCCTCGATATGGCTGAACGCGGCATGGGGGCGACGGTAGTGCCGGCGGTCTTTGCCCACGCTGCGCTGCGGGCCGGCCGTTTGCAACAGCTGCTGCCCGACTGGCGGATAGCCACCCGGCCGCAGCTGTCTATGCTTTACCACGACCGGGTGCTGCAATCGCGAGGACTGGCAGCGCTGCTGGCGTTTTTGCAGGAAACACTAGCGCGTTGCTTTGTCGACGATTAACGTGCTGCCGCCGAGGCCTTGGCGGCGGCTTTGCTGCGCGATTTGACCACGCGGGTAAACAGCCACTGATAACCGCTGGGAAAGCATCGCACTAGCCAGTCGAACACCCTGGCGTCCGGGCCAATTAATACGCGGCGGCGGTTTTTACGCAGTCCATTGATAATGACCTTGGCGGCGCTTTCCGGGGTGTTAAAGAACAGTTTTTCAAATTCGCTGACAGCGTCCCCCGGATCGCCGCCGGTAGCAGTGGCGACGCTGGCGTCGACCCGCGAGCGCTTGGCGATATTGGTTTTAATGCCGCCGGGATGCACGCAGGTGGCACTGACCTTGGCGCCGGTCAGCTCGAGGTCCTGGCGCAGCGATTCGGTAAAGCCGCGCACTGCATACTTGCTGGCGTTGTAGCCGCTCATCAGTGGCTGTGCGGTGAGGCCGAAGACACTGGAGATGTTGACAATGTGGCCTTCACCCGAGGCTTCGAGCAGGGGCAAAAACGCCTTGCAGCCGTAGATTGTCCCCCAAAAATTAATGGCCATAATCCATTCGTAATCTTCGACGCTCAAGCCGTCGACGGTACCGGAGAGGGCGACACCGGCATTGTTGATAACGATATTTACCCTGCCGTGGTCGCGCTGCACGGCTTCGGCCCAGGCGTATACGGCGTCGCGCTTGGCTACGTCCAATCGGCATTGGGTGACCTTGATGTTGCTGCCGGCGAGCAGGTCGACGGTTTCCTGCAAGCCGCTGTCGTCGATATCCGCCAGCGCGAGATGGCAACCCTGTTGGGCAAGCTCCAGGGCCAATGCTCGCCCAATACCTGAGCCCGCGCCGGTTAATGCGGCGACTTTGTCAGTGAGTTGTTTCATTGTTGGCCCTCTGTTGTCTGTAAAAAACGCTGGTAGCGCGCGGCGCTCTCGGCAGGGATCTCCAACATCGGCATATGGCCGATACCTTCCCAGACGGTGACTTCAATGTCTGGCACGAGCTGCTGCCAAGTCTCTACGCTGCTGACGTGAATTAATTGATCTTCGCTGCCCCACAGCAGCAGTGTTGGAGTCTGCAACTCGCCCAGGCGTGCATCCAGCGCTGGCGTGCGGTGGAAGTCGTTGAAAATTTCTGCCAGGGCGTCGCGGCGCGCGCGGTAGTCGGCGGCCATGGCGTCGAGTACCGCGGCGGGCATCCACGGTGGGCGGGCCATGGTCATGGCGTAGAACTCTCGAAACTGCTCGGCGCTATCCAGCAGGAAGGGGTTGCGGCCACTGGCCAGGAGCTGCTCCATGGCACTGGGCTGTGGCGAGCGCACACCGGCGGGGTCGACAAGGGCGGTGCTCAATACCCGCTCGGGGTAGCGCAGGGAGAAATCGGCACTGATAAAGCCGCCCATGGAGTTGCCGATGATATGGACGCGGTCGATTTTCAGGGTATCTAGCAGTGCCTTGAGGCGTTGGGACTGTGCGCTAATGCTGTAATCCCCGCCCGCCTGGTAGGTGGTTTCGCCGTGGCCGGCCATGTCGGGAATAATCACCTGATAATCGTCGACGAAATGTCGCGCGAAGCGCAGCCAGACATTTTTGTCGGCGCTGTAACCGTGCAGCATCAGCAGGGTGGGGCGGTCGTCGCTGCCGCCGCGATACAGGCTCATATCGAGTTCGCCGATATTAACGCGGCGTTTTTCAAAACCGTAGAGTGTCGCTTCAGCCGCCATACTGCTGCGATACAGTACATGACCGACGGCAGGGTAACTCTGGTAGGCCCAGACGCCTGAGATGAGTAATAACAGGGCCAATGCCCAAAACAGTTTGTTCACTATCTTCTTCCTCTTATATTGTCTTTGTTTGCCGTGACTTTTAGCGCAGGCTAGGGCTTGCTGGGGTAGTCGCTGAGATCAATGACCGGGCGCATTTCGCGCCAGATGAGCGCAGTTAGCCAGCGCAGGGGGACAAAGCGGGCACCCAGCCAGGTTTTTCTCGAGCCATTGCCGTACACCAATCGCGGGCGATTGCGGGCAATGCTGTCGATCAGCTTGGCGGCGATCGCCTCGGGTTTGGTGCTGAGAAAGTGCTGGGAGAATGCCCGGCTGCGGGGCTGGCGGGCAATATTGGTGTCGATGCCGCCGGGGTGTACCAGATGCACTTGAATATGGCTGTCTAGGAGTTCGGCCATCAGCGCTTCACTATAGCCGCGCACGGCGAATTTACTGGCGCAGTAGTCACTGTGGTTGGGTGTGCCAATTAAACCGAAAATACTCGAAACATTGACGATGGCCGCCTCGCTATTGGCGCGCAGCTGGGGCAGGAAGGCCTGACAGCCGTAA
>NZ_JBFIGO010000084.1:0-12800 GCF_041602295.1 Spongiibacter sp.
ATGCCGATAGCCCGCCACCGAGAAATCTTTCACTCGAGAGTCGGCGACCAACACCGCATCGGCGCGCCGTAAAAACTGCTCTAACAGCGGTAAATTGGCGCGATCGTAGAGTACATCCGCCACCAGAATGACATCGTAGCGCTGATTGTCGGCGAAAAAATCAATGCTGTAGTCCAGCTCAACGCCGTTCAACTCGGCATTCAGAGCACTGACCGCCAGGGCGTCGGCATCCAAATCACAGGCGACCACCGCAGCCGCACCGGCGCGCGCCGCCGCGATCGCCGCCACCGCCGAGCCACAGCCAAAATCCAGCACCCGCTTACCGCGCACCAACTCGGGGTTATCCAACAGGTAGCGCGCCATCACCTGGCCACTGGCCCAACAAAAACACCAATAGGCCGGATAATTCATAATGCGTTGAATTTGCTCGCCATCGAGCAGGTGCTGCGGATAGCTTTCGTCTAACAACCACAGACGCAATTCCGGCGCCAGGGGCAGTGTCTGGCGGGAGAGTATCGCGTGGGGAAGGTAGTCGCGCATGCGCGACTGCAGGGTTTCAAATGTCACCATAATACTTGCTTAAATACCTAGAGGGCTTAAAAATAACCCCATAAAGCCGTGCAATAAGGGCGGCAGACAATCGCCCCCCTACTGCGCTGCACATGTGAAGCGATAGCGAGGGCCCAGACGATGATGAGCCATCACCTAGGCGACCAGCGCCTCTCGCACTGGGTGGCCGACCTCAACGAGGCCGAGCCCGAGGACTACCTTTATTGCAGCGAATGCCGCAATCCGATCAGTTACGAAAATGCCCGGGTGCGGCTCAACGGCAGCCACCTTCACCGCTTTATCAATCCGGCGGCGGTAGTATACGAGGTCTGCTGCTTTGCGTCGGCCCCCGGCGCCGACATCTGCGGTGAAGCCAGCCCGCAGCACAGCTGGTTCAGCGGCTTTTCCTGGCAGTACGCCCACTGCAGCGACTGCGGCGCCCACCTCGGCTGGTATTACGAAAACAGCCGCGCCGAGTGCTTTTTTGCGCTGATCGATGGCGTCGTCAGCCGCTAGACGCCGCACCAGAGCATGGCCCATAATTCACCGCATCAATGACAGCCGAGCCCACCGTGTCTGAGTCCAGTGAATTTATCGTTCCCCGCTGCACCGCGCCAGTGGAAATCCTTTACCGCGACGACGCCCTGCTGGCGGTCAACAAGCCCGCCGGCCTGCTGTCCGTACCCGGCCGCCACCCCGCCAACAAAGACAGCCTTATCAGCCGCCTGCAACAGCAGTTTAATGAGGCGCGCATCGTCCACCGGCTGGACATGGCCACATCGGGATTAATGTTGATCGCGCTGAGCAAAGACAGCCACCGCCGGCTCAGCCAGCAATTTGAACGCCGCGAAATTACCAAACACTACCACGCAGTCGTTGCCGGCGAAGTCCGCGGCGACCAGGGCATTATCGATTTACCGCTGGCCTGTGACTGGCCGCGACGCCCTCGCCAACACATTAACTTCGGTCACGGCAAAAGCGCACAAACCCACTACCGCTGCCTGCGCCGCGACGCCGAACGCAGCAGTCTGCTACTTAGCCCACATACCGGCCGCTCCCACCAACTGCGGGTACACTGCGCCAGCCTGGGCCACCCAATTCTCGGCTGCGAATTCTATGCAGATCGCCATGCCCGCCGCGCCGCGCCTCGGTTACTGCTGCACGCCAGCGCCCTGGGGCTGCGCCACCCCGTCAGTGGCGCCCCCCTGAGCTTTGACTGCCCAGCGCCTTTCCCGTTATAGTCCTGTTACCTCGCCGCGCTCACCACCTATAACACCCAGTATTGCGCGGCGCTCCCATATCTTTGCGAGCCCGCTGACTCCCCGGCTAGGGCGCAAGTTCTTTCCAGCCATTACCCCGGAGATAGCTCATGTCACGCTTGACGCTTTCGCTATTGGCCATGATCCTGGCCGCCACCCTCGCCGCCTGTAACTCAAACTCCAGCTCCAACGCCAACAAACAAACCGACGGCGCCAATACAGAGCCCGATACGGATAACGGCAGCGCCAAAATTATCGTATTATCCAATCGCGCCGACCTGATCAGCGGTGGCGATGCCCTTATTGAAATTGTCACCGAAGACGACAGCTCCACACCACAGCTCTCCCTCAATGGTGTCGATATCTCCGAGCAACTGGCGCGCCGCGACAATGGCCGCATTATCGGGCTCATTACCGGCCTGGCTCTGGGCGACAACACATTGCAGGTCCGCGACAGCAGCGGCAGCGCCGACGCCGTCATTCGCAACCACCCCAATTTTGGCCCGGTGTTCTCCGCCGGCCAGCACCGCCTGGATGACTGGGAGACCTGCGCCGCGGGCCAGCCAAGCGCCCAGCAGGACTGCAATATCGACGTGCAATACCGCTACTTCTACAAATCCACTAATACACTGCAACCCGGCTTGATCGCCTTCGACCCCGACGCCGGCATGCCCAGCGACATCGCCACCACCACCACCGACCAAGGCGAAACCCTGCCCTTTATTGTGCGCCGCGAAGACGGCTTTCAGGATCGCGACCGCTACAGTATTTTGCAGCTGTTTAAAGTGGGCGAAGACTGGACCGCCTGGCAGCCGCAATCGCAGTGGAATCGCAAGCTGCTGATTCCCCACGGCGCCAATTGCGGCATGTCGTTTAGCCCCGGCCAGCCACCGCTGACCGATGCCTTCGGCGGCCTGCCTGGCGGCCCCGAGCACAGCTATGTCACCGCGCTGGGACGCGGTTTCGCCGTCATGTCTACGGCGCTGAATAACAACGGCCACAACTGCGACGTGGTGCTGCAGGCCGAATCGATGATGATGGCCAAGGAGCGGCTGATCGAGCAGTATGGCGAGCTGCGCTACACCATTGGCACCGGTTGTTCCGGCGGTGCGATTGCCCAGCAAACGGTCGCCAATGCCTACCCGGGTATTTACCAGGGACTGCTGCCCACCTGCGCCTATCCCGACAGCATTTCGCCGGCCGTACAAGCCGCCGATTACAACCTGATGCGCCGCTATTTCGAAACGCCCAGCGAATGGGCGAGCGACGCCCTGTGGTCGCCCCACCAATTCGGGCTGGTTGAAGGGCATATCAGCCATGCCAATGCGGTTGCCATGGACGAGCTGCTGTACAAGCCCGCAGTGAATACCGCCGGCGGCTGCCTTGGCGACGACAGCTACCACCCCCAGGACAATCCCGACGGCGTGCGCTGCGGCGCCATTGAGTGGTATCGCCATATCTGGGGAACCCAGTGGCTGACCGCCAAGAGCGGCGATCGACAAATCGAAGTCACCAAGGTACCCGCCGGAAACAAGGGGATTCAATACGGCTTGCAGACCCTGCAAGCGGGCCAAATTACCCCGGCACAGTTTGTCGACTTGAATGTCAAAATCGGCGGCTTTGACTTCGACATGCAGCCCCAGATAGAGCGCAGCCGCGCCGATGAAAACGCCATAGCGGCCGCCTTTCACAGCGGCGCCGGCAATGTCGGCAACCACCTCGACAAAGTCGCCATTATCAATTTCGTTGGTCCCGACCCCGCCGCCGCCCACGACGCCGTGCACGCCTGGTGGACGCGCTGGCGCCTGGACCGCGAACACGGCCATCACGACAACCATGTCATGTGGGCGGGCCCCGTGGCCCTGGTCGGCGACCCCTACTACTTTGAGCAGGGCCTGCTCGCAATGGATCGCTGGCTGGCGGCCATCGAAGCCGACCCCAGCGCCGCGCCGTTGGCCGCGCGTATCGTCGCCAACAAACCCGCGGACATTCACGACCAGTGCAGCGACGGCCTGGGCCACAAAGTCGCCGACGAGGTCTGTGTGGAACAGCTGCGCACGCCCTATGCCTACGGCACACCGCGCACTGTCGCCGGTGCCGACCACTATGCGACCAACTACGACTGCCGATTGCGCCCCTTCTCGCGCAGCGACGACTACGGCCCACTGCCGCTGTCAGAGGCCCAGTGGCTAGCCTTGGAAACCCTATTTGCCGACGGCGTGTGTGATTACAGCCAACCCGGTTTAGGCGAGGAAACCAAGACGGCATCCTGGCTGAGCTACCAAGACGGCAGCGGCGATGTGGTCGTTGGCGGTGCGGCACTGCCAGCGGCAGATTTACCCGCAGGCTGGGCCAGCGCGCCCTTCAGCGCGATCACCAGCAGCAAGTGAGCAAGTGAGCAAGTGAGCAAGTGAGCAAGTGAGCAAGTGAGCAAGTGAGCAAGCACAGCGTAAACGCCACTCTTTCCGCCAGCCCGACAACGACGGCTGGCGGCCGGCCTTTTAAAAACCAAGGAACTTGAAGGCAGACGGCGCAGATCCCGCGACAAAGCGATACAACGGCTGCCCGCCTGGCCAACGACAAACCGGCTGCGCATGGGGGGCTGCGGGGCTGGCGCCCGGGAACCGTTGTTCGACCAGCGTCTGAGCCCACCAAACGGCGAGCGTGACTAGCGGCCGCGCGTTTGTCCGGAAAAACAGCCTTTCAAACTGCTATACAAGCACGACAACGCAAAATCAAAGTGGACTGGCGTGATTTCCGGACTAGACTAGGGCTACGCCCTTGAGAAATCTGGCCATGGTCGACACCGAACGCTGCAACGACGGCTCGCGTATAATTTTGCGGCCCAACCGCTCTGCCAGCTGGCAGAGCAACCGCCGTATTATCACGACTGTCGCCACCGTAAACCTAATCATTGCCAGTGGTTTTTTAGCCGTCGGCGCCTGGCTGATACTGCCGTTTATGGGCCTGGAAATTTTTCTGCTGTGGTATCTGCTAAGAAGGGTTTTCGACAGGCTGCAAATACAGCAAATAGTGAGTATCAATGGCGATCAGTTACGCGTGGAAACTGGGCGCTTCTGCGCCGAACATCGCCGGTGCTGGCCGCGCACCGAGAGCAGTATTCTGGTCACCGAACAACAACACCCCTGGACCCCTCTGGAAATTCACCTCTGCCACCACGGCGAAACCCTGCGCCTAGGCGCCTTTCTCAACAAGGACGACTGCCAAAAGTTACTGCTCGCACTCAGGCAGCTGGGCTTGCCACTGCGCCAATTCGGAGCCAATGGCGAACTCAACGCCTGAGTGGCACAGCGGCTTAGCGTCAATGCTCCAACCGCAATGACACCCCCGCAGTCCCGCCAAGCTCACCGCGATATTCTCCCGCCTGCAAGGGCCTCATGCCGCCGATAGCCCCGGTTAACAACCACTGCTCTGCCGACAAACGCCAGCCCATCGCCAGGCGCTGGTTAATCAGCGCCAACAAGGCCTGCCACTGGCCGCCCTCTAGCTCACCACTGCGACCCTCTGCCAACAGCGCATCGCGATGAAACAAGCGCATCGCCAACTGATCAATGTCGCGGTCATCAAGGGCCACACTGTCACCGACCACAAAATACCGCGCAGCGACATTGCTGCGCACAATTTGCAAGGCATCGGCACCGGCCGGCAACTGACCGAGATCTGGCAGCTCAATCGCCAGCGCTACTCGTGCCACCTCCCGGCGCAGCTCGGCAACATCCGCCAGCGGTGCGTGGATCTCTCGTCGCAACTGAAAGGCCAATTCCAGCTCGACCATCCCACGAGAAAATTCACGCAGCGACAAACTGCCCGCATTGGGCAACTGCGCAGCCGGCGCAAAGCTGCCGTACACCGGGCGGTCACTGCCAAAGCGCTGCTGCGCCGCGCGGCTGGTCAAACCCGCCTTAAAGCCGGCGGGAGCATGCGTATAGCGGGCGACAAAAACTGCATTTTGCTCAGCATAAGCGGCGGCCCAGTTATCCTCGGCGACCGCGCCCACCGACAGCAGCAGCGCCGCCAACAACAAAAGATGACTCTTCATTTAAATTGGCTCTCTATCAAAGCCGCCGGCAGCTGATCCAAGGCCAACAGGGTAACGGTGGGTTCAATTCCCCAAGGGTCAAACACCGTATCGCTACTGCGTTGCACCCAAGCCGTCTGTAGGCCGGCGCTGGCGGCGCCAATCACATCAAAGGCATTGCCCGAAATTAACCAGCACTGACGCCCCTGCGCCGCCGCGCGACGCACAAAGTAGCTGTAGACCGCGGGATTGGGTTTGAAAGAACGCTGCTCCTCAGCGCTGACGACCTCTTCGAAATACTCGGCAATGCCTGCCCTCTCCAGTAGCGCCGCGACCGCCGCCGCACTGTCGTTGGAAAAGGCAAACAGTCGATGCCCCTGCGCGGCCAATTGCGCCAGCACCTCAGGCACTTCATCAAAGGCGGGCAGCGATTGATATACCGCCATCAGCGATTCACGCTCTGCCTCCGTCAGCGGCTGCGCCATAAGCTCACAGCAATAGTCCAGGGCTTGACGACGGCACAGCGAAAAGTCTGCGTAGTTCTGCATCAGGCCACGCCGAAAACTGTACTCCAGCTGTTTTTCGCCCCAGCGCGCGGCAAATACCCCCGCCAAATCCCCCATCAGCTCAACGAGCCGCTGACGCACACTATCGGTGTCGACCAGTGTGCCATACACATCGAAACCGAGTACTAGGCTCATACCGTCTCCCGTCTGGCGGCTGCCTTATCAGCAGACGCGAAATAATCCACAAGGCGCTCACCAACGACGCACCTCGCCACCCACCGCAGAGACTCCCGAACACCCACTACCGGTTCGCGGCGGCGCTTAACGCAAATCAATGCGGTATTAACCATAGCAAAGACGCCCCGCAGCAGAAAACGGCCAGCTCCGCTAAACCGCGCACGTCCAGCGTCAAGGCCATAAACCGCCTTATCCCAATCACCACTGCTGTCGCAAGCTGGCGGACCAAACCCTATAACACTGTGGCCACCGGCACAGCACTTCAGGCCGGGTGACGGTCTCCCCGCAATCGCCAAGCTCTCTTTCACCGTGGTGCATTCACCCTCAAGCCGGCTCGGCACCGCAACGCCAGCGCTATAGAGCAGTCTGGCAGCAATTCGGGTAAAATGCGCAACTCGAAAACAGAGAGGTAAACATGGCCACTTCCGACAAAGCCCCATCATCCCCTACCGGCAACTCGCCCAAAGTCGGCTTTGTCAGTCTCGGCTGTCCTAAAGCACTGGTGGATTCCGAGCGCATCCTCACCCAGCTGCGCCTCGACGGCTACCAAGTGGTACCCAGCTATGACGACGCCGATGTCGTGGTGGTCAATACCTGCGGCTTTATCGACAGCGCCAAGCAGGAATCACTGGACGCCATCGGCGAGGCCATGAGTGAAAACGGCAAGGTCATTGTTACCGGCTGTATGGGTAAGGGCAGTGATGCCGAGGCCATTAAACATGCCTACCCCGGCGTGTTAAACGTCAGCGGGCCCGCCGCCTACGACGAGGTATTGGGCGCGGTGCACGACTATAGTCCGCCGGAAGCCCAGCAGCCGCACCGCGATTTGGTGCCGCCGCAGGGGGTCAAGCTCACCCCGCAGCACTATTCCTACCTAAAAATTTCCGAGGGCTGCAACCACCGCTGCAGTTTTTGCATTATTCCCGCCATGCGCGGCGACCTCGTCAGCCGCCCCTTGGCCGAGGTGGTTGACGAGGCCAAGCAATTGGTGGCCGCCGGCAGTCGCGAGTTGCTGGTCATTTCCCAGGACACCAGCGCCTACGGCGTCGATACCAAATACAAATTGGACTTTGTCGACGGCCAGGCAATGGAAACGCGCATGCAGGATCTGGCGGTAGCGCTGGGCGAACTGGGGGTATGGGTGCGACTGCATTACGTCTACCCCTACCCCCATGTCGACAAGGTGATACCGCTGATGGCCGAGGGCAAAATCCTGCCCTACCTGGACATCCCCTTCCAGCACGCCAGCCCGCGGGTACTAAAGCTGATGAAGCGCCCCGGCAATCAAGAAAAAACCCTGGAACGCATCAAGGCCTGGCGGCAGATCTGCCCCGACCTGGTGATACGCTCCACCTTTATCGTCGGCTTTCCCGGCGAAACCGAAGAGGACTTCCAACTGCTGCTGGACTGGTTGGAAGAGGCCCAGCTCGACCGCGTCGGCTGTTTTCAATATTCGCCAGTGGACGGCGCCAGCGCCAACGAACTGCCCGACCCGGTACCCGAGGACATCAAGCAGCAGCGCTGGGAGCGCTTTATGGAAGTGCAGCAGCGCATCTCCGCCGCCAAGCTGCAGCAGCGCATTGGCCAGCAGCTTGAGGTGTTAATCGATACCGTTGACGACGAGGGCGCCATCGGCCGCTGCTACGCCGACGCCCCGGAAATCGACGGCAAGGTCTACCTCGACGGCATCACTGACCTGCGCCCCGGCGACGCGCTGTTGGTCGATGTTGTCGGCGCCGACGACTACGACCTGTGGGCCGAGCCGGCGCAATGAACCTGCTGCTGCTGCAGGAGGCGGATTTTACCGGCAGTGATACGGCAGTGATCAGCGACCAGCGCGCCGTGCATATCCGCAGCGTGCTGCGCGCCGAAGTCGGCCAGCAACTGCGCTGCGGTCTGCTGAATGGCGATATCGGCAGCGCCGACATTCTCAGTATCGGCGACCGCGTTGAGCTGAAGGTGGCACTGACCGGCCCACCCCCGGCCAAACTGCCCCTGACCCTGCTGCTGGCCCTGCCGCGCCCCAAAGCGGCTCGGCGCATTCTGCGCGCCGCCACCGAGCTGGGTGTACAGCACATCATTCTGCTGAACAGCTACCGGGTAGATAAAAGTTACTGGCAAAGCCCGTTGGTCGACGACGCTCACCTGCGCGCCGCCATGCTCGAAGGCTTGGAACAGAGCGGCGACACCCAGCTGCCGACAGTGGCGCGCGCCAAGCGTTTCAAACCCTTTGTCGAAGACAGTCTGCCCGCGCTGCTGACGCACCGCCAGGGCTTGCTCGCCCACCCCTATAGTGACGCGGCTATGCCCACACTGGGCGGGCAACAGGCGTTGTTGGCCATTGGCCCCGAGGGCGGCTTTATTCCCTATGAAGTCACCAAACTGCAGGATGCCGGCATGCAGGGCTTTAGCCTGGGGCCACGCATATTGAAAGTGGAAACCGCCGTGCCCAGTATTATTGGCCGGCTTTTTTGCTGATTTGCACCTTAAATAGCGAAAGCACAACGCGGCTGACAGGGCCATTAAGCCAAGCCCCGACAGCACTTGAGCGCGTGCCCCCGGGCCGGGCCCACGTTGCCGCAAAAGCTGAGCCAACGCGGCATAAACCAACTTCACACCACCGACACAGCACGGGGTAATGGCAATAATCGCCGCGCCCCCAGCGACGGTCAGCGACGATAGGTCGACAAACAGCGGCAACAGACTGGCGTAGAAAATCACCGCCTTCACATCCATCAAAGTGATCACTGCGCCGACCAAGGCACTGCCCGGCAGCGACCTGGCTGCTGGTCGCCAGGCAGCGCGCCACAAGCGCCAGCCGATATAAAATAGATACAGCGCGGCCAGTATTTTCACCACCGCAAACACATTGCCAAAGCCCTGGGCCAGCGCGCTCATACCCAGCATCGCCAACACCACAAACAGAACATCTGCGATAATAATACCCAGCGCCGCTGCCGCGCCGTGAACAAAGCCGCCCCCTGCGCTGCAGGCGGCCACCAGCAATGTGCTACTGCTGGGCAATGCAACCAAACCAAGCATGGCCAGCGCCAAACCGGCGCCTTCAGCGCAGGTCGCTAGCTGACCTCATCTGCCGCGACCGGCTCTGCTCGTCAACGTCCACCGCCTCAGCCATGACTCTCATCGCCTCGCTAGAATCAGCGGCTGCCCCCGGTTTCGCAGCGCAACTTGAGCGCGGCTAGCAATTTTTCGTAAACGGCACTGTGAGCACGACTGCCCTGCAGGCGAAACCCCAAACGGGCAAACCAGCTCTGCGCACTCACTTGGCAGTGGTAACTGGCCGTAGTCACGCCGTCTTGCTCAGCGAAGCGCCACACCCCCTTACCGCGCAAATCGCCGTCGATATAGGATTCCTCCAGGCACTCTCCAGGCACAATCCGCTCCACACGGCGGCGAAAGCGGCTCAACACAAAAGGCGGGCGACCGTAGCGGTGGGCGACGATACTGCCTGGCGCAATGGCTCCCTCGCCTTCAATTTCGCAGTGGTAAACCGGAAACCACTGCGCAATAGCCGGGTAATCGGCCACAACCTTAAACACCTCAGCCGCTGGGGCGCGAATACAAATGCTATCCACCACATCAATTGAAGCCATATCCCACCTCCTGTGAATTGTCTGAGCAAGTATCTTGACGCAAGCCCAGCGCCAGCACATCGCACAAAACGCGTAGGCTGGACCCCGGCGCAGGGCGACACAAACCGCGGGGAAACTCGCTCGGCCCGCCCCTCATCGCCAGCCCGTCAATACCGCCAAACAATGACACGCATTGACAGATTTGCGACAACTGCGCACACTGCGCACAAACTAAACAACCGTTTAAGGGGTCATTTCCGCGCTTAACACTGGGTCGCCTGGCGGCCACGACAGGAAGTCACCCTAAGCCCACGGCGATCATCAGCCCGGGGCAATAAAAATAACGCCAACAACACGGAAATACAGTATGACCTTGCGCACGCTTTTCCACGCCACGGGAAAACCCCTAACCCTACTGCTACTCGTCTTCGCCCTCGCGGCCTGCGGTGGCACCAGCTCAACCACCAGCGACAACAACAATAGCGCCAATCTCGACAGCGATGAAGATGGCGTTAGCAACCGCGCAGACCTGTGTGCCGGCACCCCTGCCGGCAGTGAGGTCGACGCCGACGGCTGCGCGCAGACGCAGCTAGACGATGACGGCGACGGCATCGCCAATGCCGGTGACAGCTGCCCGGCAACGCCCACTGGCGAGTCCGTCAATGACGATGGCTGCTCGGACTCTCAACTCGATGACGACGCCGACGGTGTCAGCAACGACGCCGACAGCTGCCCGGCGACAGAGACTGGGGCCAGTGTCGATCTCCATGGTTGCAGTAACACCCAAAAAGGCGATGACGACGGCGACGGCGTGGCCAATGACAGCGACCTCTGTCCACTGACGCCCTCAGGCGCGATCATTGACGAGAATGGCTGCGCCGAGGCCCAGCGCGACGACGATAGCGATGGCGTGCGCAACGGCCAGGACCAGTGCCCGGCGACCCCCAGTGAGGAAACCGCCGACGTTCAGGGCTGCTCGGCCTCGCAACTCGACGACGATAATGACGGTGTTAGCAATGCCGACGATAACTGCGCCAACACCGACGAGGCCGACAGTGTCGACAGCAATGGCTGCAGCAATGCCCAGAACGGCGACAACGACGGCGACGGCGTGGCCAATGACAGCGACCTCTGCCCCAACTCACCCGCTGGCAGCGTCGTGGAAGCCGATGGCTGCCCACCGGCAACCATTACTGACGGCATCAGCTACAACGTGAATCTGAGTTCTGATGTCGACGGCGCAAATATCGCCTTCACGCTTCACCAGCCGACGCAGCTGTCTTCCAAGAAGACCTATCCCTTGATTCTGCACAGCCACGGTTATTCCGGCAGCCGCCAGGCCTCGCGCCCCAGCGGCGGCTTGCTGAAATCACTGCTCGACAGCGGTTTCTATGTACTGAGTCTGGATGAGCGCGGCCACGGCGAATCCGGCGGCACCATCCGCATTCTCGACCCCGACTTGGAAGGTAAGGACTGGCTGCAGGTACTGGACTGGGCCGAGGAAAACCTGAGCCAATTGGCTTATGCTGACAACGGCCCGACCCCAGCCACCGAAATGAACAACCCGCTGATCGGCGCGGTTGGCGGCTCCTACGGCGGCGGCTTTCAGCACTTGATTTACGCCATTGACGACAAGCACCGCCTCGATGCCATTGCCCCAGATATCACCTGGCACGACCTGCGCTACTCGCTGTATTCGGGTAATGTCTTCAAGACCTTCTGGGCCGGCGTGTTGTCAGCCGGTGGTAATCTTGCCGGTGAGCAAGACGACGAGGTCAACGAAGGTCTAAAAACCGGACTGACCGAAAACACTTTGGCTGAAGACAAACTCGCCCTGCTCTACCGCCACAGTCTGGCCTCACACTGCAACAATCAAAACGACACTACCGCCGATGGCAGCCTGCGCCCTATTGACGCCTTCTTAACCCAGTCGCACATGGATACGCTGTTTAACTTCAACGATGCCTATTACAACTTTAATTGCCTTAAGGAGCTGGGCGGTGATGTGCGTCTGTTCACCAAAGCGAAGGGGCACGGCATTAACAGTGGCGATGGACAAAGCGTCTGCGGCCGCCTGGACGCCAATACCGTGACCGTAAACTGGTACCGGGAAAAGCTGAAATTCGAAGACGGCGCCGCCGACGAGATTCCCAAGGTCTGTCTCAACCTCGGCAGCACTGGTGCAGATGGCATCGCCCTGAGCGAGGTTCCCTATGGCGGCACCACCATTGCCATTAGCAGTCCGCTGCAACCGATCATTGCCCACGAGGCCAACCAAGTCCCTACGGTGATTCCGCTGTATACCGCCTTGGACAATGGCGAAGTGATTGCCGGCGTGCCCACTATCTCATTAAGCATGACGGCGTATGAAGAGCAGCCCGAGCAGAGCATTAGTGAACCCATTCTATTTGTGGGCTTAGGCATTATTCCCACGGCCAACGAAGCTCACATTGCCTCTCCGCCTCCGCCACCATTCCTTCCCTTAATGAACCAAGTCACACCATTTCGCGGCTTTGGCGAGTACCAACGTGACCTTGTCGGCGTAATGAATCGCCTGCAGGCTGGCGACCAGTTAGCGCAGCTGGTTTACGGTTCCTACCCCAGCCAATACCCCACC
>NZ_JBFIGO010000085.1:0-12300 GCF_041602295.1 Spongiibacter sp.
CCTTGCGCTCCTTAACGTAGTCGATGGTTTGCTCAAGCACCGATTTGGCATTGGCGATCGCGTTGATGGCGACGCTGAGGCGCTCCTGGGGCAGGTCCTGCATCAGGTAGACAAAGCCCATGCCTTCTTCACCGAGCAGCTGGTCCTTGGAAATACGCACATCTTGGAAGAACAGCTCGGAGGTGTCCTGGGCTTTCATGCCCACTTTTTCCAGGTTGGCGCCCTTGCTGTAGCCGGGAGTGCCGGACTCAACGAGGAACAAGCTGACGCCCTTGGCGCCGGCAGAGGGGTCGGTTTTGGCCACCACAATCACCAGGTCCGACAGTTGGCCGTTGGTGATAAAGGTTTTGGAGCCGTTGAGAATATAGTCGTCGCCGTCCTTAACGGCCGTGGTTTTGATGCCCTGCAGGTCGGAGCCGGCGCCCGGCTCGGTCATGGCGATGGCGGTGATGATTTCGCCGCTGACACATTTGGGCAGGTACTTTTCCTTCTGGGCTTCATTGCCGTAGCTGATGATGTAGGGCACGGCGATATCGGAGTGCAGCCCCCAGCCGATGCCGGTCAGACCGCTGCGGCCGATTTCTTCGTCGACAATGGCGTTGTAGCGGAAGTCGGCGCCAACGCCGCCGTATTCTTCGCCGACGGTGGGGCTTAAGAAGCCCTGCTCGCCGGCCTTGATCCACAGCTGGCGGTCGACATGGCCATCTTTTTCCCACTGGGCGTGGTAGGGCGCGGCCTCGGTTTCTAAAAACCGGCGCACCGAGGTGCGGAACATTTCGTGTTCTTCTTCGTAGATATATCGTGGCATGCCGCTCATGGCTGACCTCCTTTGCAATAGTTTTGGCCTTATTTTCCCCTATGTTAACAGGGAAAACTTTAAAAGCCACTAGCTGGGGTTGTGCTCGGTTCAGGCCGAGGCAGGGTGAGTGTGTTGGCGAGGTTGCGGCTTCTGCCGTTGATGAATGTGTCGCTATAATGGCGGTTTTGACTTCGCGAATGCTATGACTCCTGAACGCTATCAACGCCTGCGGGCGGTGCTGGATAGACGCCAGCCCGATCTGACGGTGATCACCGACAATGTTCACAAGGGCCGCAATCTGTCGGCCATTGTCCGCACCGCCGATGCCGCCGGCATCGCCGAGATGCACGCGGTTATCGATGACAAGGACTACCGCGCCTTTCGCGGTACGGCCATGGGCAGCCACAGCTGGGTGGCAGTGCGGCGACACCGCGATATCGCTGAGTTGATAGGGGACATGCAGGAGCGCGGTTATCAGGTGTTGGCGGCCCATTTAGGCGAGGGCTCGGTGGACTACCGCCAGCCCGATTATACGCGGCCAACGGCGGTATTATTGGGCGCGGAAAAGCGCGGGGTCAGCGCCGAGGCCTGCGCCTTGGCCGATGCCCATATCACCATACCGATGATGGGCATGGTGCAGTCCTACAATGTGTCAGTGGCGGCCGGCATTATTTTGTCGGAGGCGCAGTATCAGCGCGATCGCGCCGGCTTGTACGATCAGCCCCGGCTGGATAAACAAAGCTATCAGCGCACCCTGTTTGAATGGGCCCACCCCGAAATTCGCGACTTTTGCCGCGCCAAGGGCCTGGATTACCCCGCGCTGCGCGAGGAAGACGGGGAGATCGATCAGCCGGCCCAGTGGTATCGGCGTATCCGCGAAGGCTGAGCTTTCACCCCTCTGGGTGATGCCCTTATTGCCCTGCCGCGGGATGATGGTCAGCGTAATGAGTGGAGACGATTATGGCGAATGAATCGAGCCCGGAGTGCGCGGCAGCCAATGCGCAGCTTGATGCGGTAATGAACGGCGAGCTGTGGGCGGAGTTTTGCGACCAGCTAAAAGAGGCGGGCCAGCAGATATTGCGCCCCGAGGCGCCCGGCGATGCCCTGCACCGCGCGGAAGGCTGGCGCTATTTAACGCGCTTAACGCGCATCGCGCTGGACATGTTTGTCGAGTGCAGCGACCCCGACTTCCCGGATTTTTATCGCCCTTCCCATGAGACCGCCAAGATTGGCGCCGACAACCCCGATAATTATTATCAGCGCGCCGAGATTAATGGCGCCCACGATTACCGCATCCGCGGCAGTCGTGGCAGCGTTGCCTATCTGGGCTTTATCGCCATTGCCGGCGGCTACGAGGAAGAGGACGGCAATATGCGCTCGGTGGGGGCGCTGGATACTCACGGCGGCTTGGAAGTGGACAGCGATGGCAATATCGAGATTATTCTGTCGCGCCAGCCACAGCCGGGTAACTGGCTGCCGATTACCGACGATACCGTTGCGGTGCTGGTGCGCCAGACATTTTTGGATCGCAAGAGCGAGGCGGCGGCCGAGCTGAAAATCGAGCGCCTGAATCGCGAGGGCGCCAAGCCCAAGCCGCTGGACGCGGCGCAGTTCGCCGCCAAACTGCGCAGCACGGCGGCCTTTGTCAAGGGCACGGCTACCTTGTTTGCCGACTGGGCCGAGGGCTTTAAGCAACAGCCCAATACCCTGCCGGCGGCCGACCAGGCCTACTGCCAGAAGCTGGGTGGCGATCCCAATATTTACTACTACCACGGCTATTTTAATCTGGCCGACGATGAAGCCCTGGTGATTGAGGCCGACGAAATTCCCGACTGCGACAACTGGAATTTTCAGCTGAATAATTACTGGATGGAGTCGCTGGAATACCGCTACGTGGACATCCATGTGAACAAGCACACCGCGCATTACAAGGACGATGGCGGGGTGCGTATTGTGGTGGCGGCCCGCGACCCCGGTTGCGATAACTGGCTGGACACCACCGGACACCGCGAAGGTACGATGGCGTTTCGCTGGATTGGCGCCGAGCGCATTGTCGATCCGCGCTGCCGGGTGGTTAAGCTCAGTGAGCTGAGCAATTAATAGCTGGAAAAATAACACAAGGATTTAAGCATGACAGAGCAGGCGATTCCCGAGGTAGAGCTGAGTGTCGAGGGCTTACTGGCGGCGGCGATTGAGGCCACCGGCGGGCTGACGGATTTTGGCGATGACTCCTTTCGCGAGCCGCTGGCGGTATTGGTCAAGGCGCTTAACGAAGAGGCCCAGCTCAATGCCGGCGGCCGCTTTGGTCAGTATCAGCGTATTTTGAACAGCCTGATTATTCGCCTGCGGGTGGAAGCCTGGATTGCCCGCCACCCGGAGATTCTCGACGAGCAGGTGTTGGCGCCGGTGGTGATTATCGGCTTGCAGCGCACGGGCTCCACTTACACCCACCGGATCTTGGCCAGTGACCGGCGCTTTTACGCGCCGCTGTGGTACGAGGTGCGCAATCCCGCGCCTGAGCTGGACTGGGACTTTAGCGGCAAGGATCCGCGCATCACCTCCGCCGAGGCGGAGATCGCCGCGATGCTGGAGGCCAATCCGGAGATCGCCGCGATTCACCCCATGGACCCGGTGGGCGCCGACGAGGATATTCTGCTGCTGGAGCACAGTTTCTACAGCACGATTCCCGATGCCTTTTGCAATGTACCCAGCTATGGTGCTTGGATTGACAGCCATGACAACACGCCGGGCTATGTGTATTTGAAGCGACTCTTGCAGTTTTTGCAGTGGCAGAAAAAACGCAATGGCCAGCAGGCCGAGCGCTGGCTGTTGAAAACGCCCCATCACCTCCACCATATTGCCACCTTACTGAAGGTGTTTCCCGATGCCAAAGTGGTGCAGACCCACCGCGATCCGCTGCAGACCATCCCCTCGGCGGCGAGTATGAACTACAACCTGTGGATTATGTGCAGCGATGCGGTCGACCCCAAGGTGGTCGGCGAGCAGTGGGCCAACAAATATGCCCGCGGCACCCTGCATACCATGGCCACCCGCGAGCAGCAGCCCGAGGCGTTTCTGGATGTGTGGTACAAGGACACCATCAGCGATCCGCTGAAGAGCATGGAGCGGGTTTATGACTTTATCGGCATGCCGTTTACCGCTGAGGCGCGCGATGCCATGGAGCGCTATCGCGAGGACAATCAGCGCGATGCGCGCCCGGCCCACGAGTACACGCTGGAACAGTTTGGCTTTAGCGAACAGCAGCTCAAGGACATGTTCGCCGACTACCGCGCCAAGTATTTGTAAGTTGCGCTAGCCGCCGGCAGCGGTGTTATTGCTGGCGGCGGCAGAGTTCAATCCAGTAGTTCACCGCCGCCTTGTCGTGGCGCTTGCGGGGCAGGGCAAAGTAAAAGCGGCGGCGCATATCGCGTCGCGCCAGCTTCAGCGGCACCAATGTGCCATTGCGAAAATCGTTCTGCAGCACCACCTGCGACAAGCAGCCGATGCCCAGCCCCGACTCCACCGCACTTTTGATCGCCTCGTTGTGGCGAAACTCGCGGTAGATGTTGATTTCCGGCAGCAGCCCGGCCAGCGCCCGGTCGAAGGTGTGGCGGGCACCGGAGTCGGGCTCGCGAAGAATCCAGCGCGCAGTTTTAATATCGCGGGTGCTCAGCGTCTGCTGGCTGGCCAGCGGGTGGTCGGCGCTGCAAAACACCACCAGCTCGTCTTCCATCCACGGAATCAATTCCAGCTCACGGTGCTGCACCTCGCGCTCGATCATGCCGACATCCACTTCGTAGTTCAGCACCTTGTGGACAATTTCGGGGGTGTTGGCGGTGTCCAGTTCGACGTCGGCGTCGGGGTAATGACTCAGGTAGTCGGCCAAATAGCGCACCACCAGATGGTTGCCAATGGTAAAGCTGGCGCCCACCTTGAGGTGGCCCAGCTCGCCGTGGCGCTGTAGCAGTTGGTCAAACTGCTGGGCGTGGGCGTAGAGGGTCTCGGCTTCTTTGCGCAGGCTGTGGCCCACCGGATTGAGCTGCAGTTTGTTGCCCTGGCGCTCAAACAGCGCAACCCCGTAGTTGCGCTCCAGCGCTTGCAGGGCGGCGCTGGCCGCCGACTGGGACAGATTGAGTTCGGCGGCGGCCTTGGAGACGTTTTCGTGGCGGGCCACCGCGAGGAAAATGCTGAGTTGTCGCAGACTGTAGTTCATTGCTAAAGCCTAGTGGCTGGTCGCTGAATTTGCTATCGATTTTTTCGATAGTGAGTATAGCTATAAGCCGTTTTACTTGTTGCTGGCGCCGCCGTATGATGGCCGCCAATTACCCCAGTGGCCCGCGCCGCTGTCTGCATGACCGCTAATTACCCCGGAGAATCCCATGACTGAAGTGAAAGCGACCAATGTTCACTGGCACGACGGCGAAGTCAGCCGCGAAGACCGCAATGCCCTGCTCAAGCAGAAGGGTGCCACGCTGTGGTTCACGGGCCTGTCGGGCAGCGGCAAAAGCACTGTCGCGGTGGCGTTGGAGCAGGCACTGATGCAGCAGGGCCACCTCTGCTACCGTCTGGACGGCGACAATATCCGCATGGGTATCAACAAAAACCTGGGCTTTAGTGCCGAAGATCGCGCCGAGAATATTCGCCGCATCGGCGAGGTTTCCAAACTGTTTGTCGACACCGGCGTGATTGTATTGAGCAGCTTTGTGAGCCCCTACCGCGAAGATCGCGATGCGGTCCGTGCACTGCATGCCGAAAGCGATATGGAGTTCATTGAGGTTTACGTCAATGTGCCGCTGGAAGTGGCCGAAGAGCGCGACCCCAAAGGCCTGTACAAAAAAGCCCGCGCTGGCGAGATCAAAAACTTCACCGGCATCGACGACCCCTATGAAGCCCCAGAGAGCCCGGAGCTGGTGTTGAACAGCCACGAGCTGAGCCTGGAAGAAGAGGTTGACGTGCTGTTGGCCATGCTCAAAGAGCGCGGCATTATCTGAGCTGCGACTTGGCTTTGAACCCTATTTTTACACCCTGAATTACGGAGTTACCCGATGATTAAGCCCCATGGCGCCGACGAACTGAAGCCGCTGTTTGTCTACGACACTGAAAAACACCACGCCCTGAATGCCGAAGCGGAAACCCTGCCGTCTATCGTGGTCAGCTCTGCTGCTGCGGCTAACGCAGTGATGCTGGGCGCCGGTTACTTCACCCCGCTGAGCGGCTATATGAATCTCGCCGACTCCCTGAGCGTGGCCGAGAAACTGCACACCGCCGAAGGCCTGTTCTGGCCGGTGCCGGTGGTGAACCTGGTACAGGATGCCCAGGGCATTGAAGCGGGCAGCCGTATTGCACTGCGCGACCCCAATGTTGAAGGCAATCCCGTGCTGGCGATCATGGACGTTGAGGCTGTTGAAGCAGTCAGCGACGAGCAGATCGATTTTATGGCCGAGAATATCTTCGGCACATTGGACGCTGACCACCCGGGCGTGAAGACCTTTAAGGCACTGGGCAACACTCTGCTGTCAGGCCCGATTCAGGTATTGAACTTCAGCTACTTCCAGGCAGATTTCCCGGATACCTTCCGCACCGCAGTTGAAATTCGCAACGAGATTTCTGAGCGCGGTTGGGAAAAAGTGGTTGCCTTTCAAACGCGCAACCCGATGCACCGCGCCCACGAAGAGCTGTGCCGCATGGCGATGGAAGATCTGGGTACCGACGGTATTCTGATCCACATGCTGCTGGGCAAGCTGAAGGCCGGCGATATTCCCGCCCATGTGCGCGATGCCGCCATCCGCAAGATGGTTGAAGTGTACTTCCCGAAAAACACCGTGATGATCACCGGTTACGGCTTCGACATGCTGTATGCGGGCCCCCGCGAGGCGGTGCTGCACGCGGTGTTCCGTCAGAACTGTGGCTGTACCCACCTGATCGTCGGCCGCGACCACGCCGGTGTGGGTGACTACTACGGCGGTTTTGACGCGCAGACCATTTTCGACGAGAAAGTGCCCGAAGGCGCACTGGAAATCGATATCTACCGCGCTGACCACACCGCCTACTCGAAGAAGCTGAACAAGGTCGTGATGATGCGCGACGCTCCCGATCACGCCAAAGAGGACTTTGTACTGTTGTCGGGCACCAAGGTCCGCGAGATGTTGGGCAATGGCATCGCGCCGCCGCCTGAGTTCTCCCGTCCTGAAGTGGCGCAGATTCTGATGGATTACTATCAGATCGAAGGCTAAGTTCAGCTAGCTCGAAAGTGAGTTCGGAAAAGCCCCGCAGCGTTTGCTGCGGGGCTTTTTTTTGCATCGTACCTCGGCGGGGGAGTGCTGCGTTTGCGGTAATGAAGAACGCCTGCGCCGATTGCGAGACATAAAAAAAGGGGGCTTTTGCCCCCTTGATACATTGCTGTTGCCGGTGCTCAGCTATTGGGGCTGATAACCTGCAATTCTACGCGGCGGTTGCGCTCGCGGCCTTCCTCTGTGTTGTTGTCGGCGATGGGCTTGCTTTCGCCGTAACCCACAGCGCGCAGGCGTGTGCTTTCAATACCTTTGCTGATCAGGTAGTCGACAACTGACTGAGCACGTTGTTGAGACAGACGCTTGTTGTAGGCGTCGCTGCCTACCGAGTCGGTGTGGCCGGCAATAATGATGCGGACATCCGGTTCATTAGTCAGCGCTTTGGCAACATTATTCAGTACGGTTTTTGAATCCAGCATCAATCGTGCCTTGTTGAACTCAAAATGTACGCCGCTGATATCGACTGTTTGTGAAATGACGCAGCCGCGCGAATTCACTTTCATGCCAGGCAGGGTGCCGGGGCACTGGTCGATCTTGTTGGGCACGCCGTCATTGTCACTGTCCAGAGGACAGCCGCGCACGTCTACCGGTACACCGTAAGGGGTGCCGGGGCACTGGTCGATGTCATTGGGCACGCCATCGCGGTCATCGTCGATAGAGCAGCCGTTAACATTGACCTTGGCGCCGCGCGGGGTGTTGGGGCACTGGTCGCGGAAGTTAGGGATACCGTCGCCATCGCTATCCAGCGGGCAGCCGGTGGAATCAACAGGTGTGCCGCGCGGGGTGTTGGGGCACTTGTCGAGACGGTCGGGTACACCGTCGCCATCGCTGTCGTAGTTATAGGGCAGGGGCTTGTCGCCAAAGGGCACTGAGAAACCCAGCATAAAGGCGTAGGTATAAAAGAAGTCGTCTTCAAGTATGCCTTTTTCGTGGATCCTGTCGACCTGGTAGCGGGCCTCGGCGCGCAGTGCAACAGTGCCCAGGTCGTAGTGCAGGCCGACTAGGGCGTCGCTGCCGTAGTCAGATTGACGTTGACCCACAAAGTCGATTTCGTGGTAGGTGACGCCGATACCGAAGTAGGGTTGCAGGGCTGAAGCGTCCAGTTCAAAGGCGCCGAAGGGGAAAAACAACACGTCGAGGCCCGCTGCCGAGCGCTCGTAGACATCGTCTTTAGTCGTTTTTAGCTCACTGTAATTAATGTGGGCATCGAGCATTAGGTAGGGGCTAAGCGGCTTGCCGAAACCGAGTTTGGCTTGTCCGCCATTGTCGGTGTCCGAATCATCGGCAAGCTGCGCGCCGAGCATGGTATGTAGGCGCCAGCGGTCGTCGAAGACACGCTCCTTGTCATCACTGTCGGCAAAAGCTGGCAGGCTGATAGCGGCTGCTACCAGTGCCAGCGCGATTTTACGCAGTTTCATGTGTTGTATCTCCTAGTCACTACCCAATGGCAAAACGCGGCCCGGAGGCCGCGCTGCTGTTTCTTTTTTTTGTAACTGTTCAGCCGCCGAGGCCGCTGAACAGGTTGGTGCAATCATCTGGTGAGATATTGGCTAAATCACCAAAGGCGGCGGGGTCAGTGCCCAGTACGCCGGTCAGGATGATGCCCAGCGCATCGGTGGTCGGTGCCACGAGGCAGGCATCGAGAACATCGACGATGATGCCTAGCCCCGGCACGGCTTCAACGCCGTTCAACAAGCCTGAAGTGATGTCTCCCAGGCCGACCGGGCTGTCTTGTGGTGCGCCCAGCTGACTGAACTCACCGGTGATCAATGCGGTGAGAATCTCTTCCACAGGCAGGGCACCGCCGTCCTCATTGGTCGCCAGTGCCGCCAGTACGGGGTCGGCAATCAGGCTAATGCCATACAGCAGTGGCACAACAATGCCTGGGCTGCCTTCCATGCCGGGGAACGTGCCGCCCAAGGTCAGAACGGGTTCCAGCGTTTCGCACAGTTCGTTGGAGTAGGTCAGCAGGTCATCGTCGGCTACCGGCAGTACCAGTACGGTGGAGCCGTCTACCGATGTGGTGTCGCCCTCGGTGAAGCCGTCAAGGTCGGGGTCGATAAAGGCTTGTACGCAAACGGTACTCAGACGCAGCAGGCCGCGAGACTTCAAATAGCCTTTACGATCTTCGTCAAAACCGGCAGCCGGTGCACTGCCCACCGGCAGGTCGCTGGGGAATTGGCTAACCAGCTCTGGGGGGAGAGGGGTGCCAGACAGGCCAGAGGCACAGCCATCCTGCCAGTAACCCGATACCGCTGAGAAGCGCACTTCGGCCTGGTCGCTGATATCGCGCAGCTGTGAGTCGGCGCTGTTGGGGGCATCCAGCCAGGCTTGCGGAGTTGCCGTTTCGCCAGAGCTGGCAAACAGGGCGTAGGCCTTGAACTGCTGGCCGCCGCGAATGAATTCGCCCTCTCTGAGGGTGCCGACTAGGTCGTCGCGACCGACGCAGGCAAACTGATCGATGGCCAGGGTGTCGGGATCATTGCCGTTGGGCTGCATAAACAGGCGCAGCTCGACAATGCTGTCCTCTTCGGTAAGCACATTGCGGCTGGCGCTAATTGGCTGCAGGCCGCCGCTGTAGGTCGCGGTCAGTGTGACTTCGCCGGAGCCATTGGGTGTTTCTACCGGGGTGAGGTCGGTGCGCGAGCCACTGCTTGGCTGCGGTGCAACGATGCCTTCCGGCGAGACAGTCCAACTGGTCAGGCTGCTGGGGCAGGTCACAAAGTCGCTGCTTTCCACACCGAAGTCACTGAAGCGGCATTTTGCCTCGTACTCGATACCCTCGCGGAAGACATTGAGGAAGATTTTGTCGGGGCCACTCTGGCCGTCGACGCGATCAATCCGGATTTCGGCAACTTCCGCACCCTTCAAGTTCAGCTTGAGGGTGTCGGAGATCGCAGTGGCGTCGGCACCCGCTTCGGGGTTTCTGGTGTAGGTGGCCGTGACGTTGCTGAAGCGGTCGGCCGCGGCGATGTTGTCAAAATCCAAGCGGTTTGCAGTGCTGCCGTTGCCGTTGGCGGCATCGGGTACCGCTGAGAAGATTTGTTGAGGGTCCGCACTCCAGGCCAGGCGTTGCGGGCTGGCACATTTAAAGATGTTCAGTGCCGGCTGTTGCTGGTCTTGGGGGTTGGTGTAGGTAAGTCGCGCCGCCATTTGCAGGTGCTGGGCAGCGGGAACGTTGACTTCGTCGCTGTCCAGTCCGATGCAGCTGCCGACATAGTTTGCATTGAGGTCTCCGGCGGCGCTACAGGTATCGTCGGCCGGGTTGGTGATCACACAGGCGGCAACATCACTCACGGTGCCGGCAACCAGGTTGACAGTAATTGGGCCGTAGCGTTTCGCCGTGGTGTCGTCGCAGGTTTTGTCGGCGTCGACGGCGTAAATTTCCACGCTCAGCTGTGAGGTTGTGCCGTCGGCAAAGGGGTTGCTAAAGAGAATATCCACGTCGCCGTCAGTTGTGGGGCGCGGCTGTGTTTCGGTGATTTCAAGAAACTCGCTGTTTTCACAGAAACGGGCGGTGTGGGTGCGGTTTTCTCTGGAAGCGAGGTTCTGCAGGGCCTGCAGTAGGCTGTATTTGCCGGTGGCCGTGTCGTTGGCATCCAGGGGGTTCAACACGATAGTGGTTGGCCCGCTGATAAATGGTTCGCCCATGGCGACAGGCGGCTGGATGGTATAGGCCGCAGTAATTGGGTAGTCCTGGCCATTGTGACGATAGACGCCAGTGATGGTGGTGTTGATAGGACTGTCGTCGACGCTTAGCCGTCGGCTGCTGAGGATGTCTTGTACCTTGCCGGAAAGGCCGCTGATTTCGCGGAAATCCTCTGCCAGAGTTGCTGCAACAGGGCTACCAAGGTCGCTGTCTTTCAGGCTCCAGAGGGTTTTAGAGGTGAGCACTTGAGCGGGGCCAACATTTTTATTGATCCCGTCAGAGCGCAAAGCCAGCATACGCACTGAAATACGGTTATTGCCGGTGCCGGCGAGCGCGTTGTTATCGTTGACGAATTTGATTTGCAGGGTTGAAGGGTCGACTGACAGCCCTGGGCGGTCAGGGCTGCGAGCATCGCCGCCGCCCCCACAGGCCACTATGACGCTCGATGCGAGCGTTAGCGAAAGCGCTAGTTTTATGCTTTTCATTGGTTCCCCTCCAGGAGAATCGAGCTTCTACAGCATGAAATAGGTATATATGCTTAATGCTACGTAGTTTTACGGATGTTGTATTCAAAAACAACAGTCCGCGCCGCTATGTTTCAATGTTAGAGCAAAAAGTCCGAAAATTTCTGTGACGTATGCACGAAACAGCGGCCTCAACCGCCAATTTTTTGTCGTTAGTTCGCTAAGTCGCTGTTTGTGAATTAGTTTTTTTTGGCGACTGGGTCACAACTTTGTAAAATTGCTAGGCGTCCGCTAGCGCGCAATATTGCTAAGCGGAGCACAGTAAGGGCTGTTTTTGGACTTTAGCTCATTTTCGTAAGTGGTATTTATGCACACTAACCTCCGTGTTTATGGGCGCCCTGACGTGGTGCTTCCTGCCGGTCGCGGGCGCCGCTCGTGCTGATCGGGTCTAGCGGTAGCTGTCCAGCGGGGGGCAGGAGCAGATTAGGTTGCGGTCGCCGTAGACATTGTCAATGCGGTTTACTGTTGGCCAGTATTTGGCATCTTTGAGTGCGCTCACTGGCCAAGCTGCTTCTTCGCGGCTGTAGGCGCGAGTCCAGTCACTGCTGACAACATCGGCCTGGGTGTGCGGTGCATTGACCAGCGGGTTGTCGTCGGCGGGGAGTTGGCCGGCTTCGACGCGGGCGATTTCTCGGCGGATGCTGATCATCGCGTCGCAAAAGCGGTCGAGCTCGGTCTTGGATTCGCTTTCGGTGGGCTCAATCATCAGTGTGCCGGGTACCGGAAAGGACATGGTTGGGGCGTGGAAGCCGTAGTCCATCAGGCGCTTGGCAACATCTTCCTCGGTGATGCCGCTGCTCTCTTTTAAGGGGCGCAGGTCGATAATGCACTCGTGGGCAACGCGGCCCCGGGTGCCGGTGTAGAGCACGGGGTAGTGGTCCGCAAGGCGCTTGGCGATGTAGTTGGCGTTGAGGATGGCTACTTCGGTGGCGCGGCGCAGACCGGCGCCGCCCATCATGCGGATATACATCCAGGAGATCGGCAGGATGCTGGCGCTGCCGTAGGTGGCAGCGGAGACCGTGTCATTGTCGCGGCTCA
>NZ_JBFIGO010000086.1:0-11954 GCF_041602295.1 Spongiibacter sp.
TGCTGCGCGGTCCGGAGGTGACATAGGGCATGACCGCCGGCGGTTCGCCGCCAGCGCGGAACATCGCGGCGCTAATGGCCGCGCCGATGTCATTCTCGGTGGCCCCGGCCTGGCAGGCGTCAATACCGGCTTTCATGCCGGCCTCGGTGGCAATGGCGGCGCGATGCATCACCGAAATTTCCACCGCGGACTTGCAGATCCGCCCCTCTTCAACAATGCCAAAGCAGTCCAGCAATTTTGCCCCGGTCAGGGTGGTGTGGATGCGGTCCTGCTGGTAGGCGGGAAAGAAATAGCTGTTGCGCTCGTAGCCGATGCGCTTGTCGGCCATGCCGAATTCGCGCAGGGCGTCGACCAGCATCTGAATGGCATCGCCGGTGTCGGGGTAGGGGCGGGTAAGCTCGATCCAGGTGCGGGCGTGGACGTTGGACTCCTCCATCTGCCGGGTGATCATAAACGGCTCGCTGTCCAAGGGGATCACCAGGGCCTGAAAGAAAGAGTAACCAGTGGTCTGGTAGTCGCTCAGGTACATGATGTTTTCCGGGTCAGAAATCACCACGGCGTCGAGGCGCCGCCCGGCCATGCGCTCGCGCAGTTCGCTGAGGCGGCGCTGGTATTCGCTGAACGGGAAGGTCATATCGTCGCGTTGAATCATGCTGCCTCCCAAACATTGCTGGTTACTTCGCTGAGAATATTGAGGCCCTGTTGCAGGTCGTCGTTGTCGATGGTCAACGGCGGGATCAGTTTGACCACTCGTCCGCCACTGCCGCAGGCCGAAACCAGCAGGCCGGCGCGAAAGCACTGGTCAACAATGGCTTTGGCACGCTCGCCGCTGCCGACATCCAAGCCGAGGATCATGCCCCGGCCGCGCAGCTGAATGCCTTGGCAGTGGGTGATCAAGCCCGACAAGGCGGTGCGCATTTCTTTGGCCTTGGCGCGCACCTGATTCATAAAGTGTTCGTCTTCGAAGTAGCGCAGTGCCTCGCGGCCGGCGACAAAGGACAGGTTTTGGCCGCGGAAGGTGCCGGTGTGCTCGCCGGGCGACCACAGTTTGTCGAATTCCGGCTTGATCAGATTCATGGCAATTGGCGTGCCCATGCCCCCCAGCCCCTTGGCCAGGCAGATGATGTCGGGGTCCAGCCCCATGTCGTCGAAGCTGAAGTAACTGCCGGTGCGGCCGCAGCCGACCTGGATGTCGTCGACGATCAGCAGGGCGCCGACTTCTTTGGCGAGGGCTTGCAGGGCTTGCAGCCAGGCGTGGTCGGCGACATTGACGCCGCCTTCGGCCTGAATCACCTCCACCAAAAAGGCCGCCGGTGGGGTGCGGCCGCTGCTGCCGTCGAGGTAGTTGGCGCGCAGCGCCGCCAAGCTGTCCAGGCCGCAGCCCAGTGTGCAGCCCGCGCAGGGCTCGTCGCAGCCGTAGGGCTGATGGCTGACGTGATTGAGGGGCACGCCGGCGGCGCCGCGAAAATATTGGTTGGCGGTGCAGGCCAGTGCTCCCAGGGTCATGCCGTGAAAGCCCTTGCTGAAGGCGACGATCTCGCGGCGGCCGGTGGCGCGGCGCGCCAGTTTGAGCGCGGCCTCGACGGCGTTGGTGCCGGTCGGGCCGATAAATTGCAATTTGTGGGGCATCTTGCGCGGCGCCAGTACGGTGTCGACAAAGGCCTGCATAAATTCGCGTTTGGCAGTGGTGTGCATGTCCAGGCTGTGGGTCACGCCGTCGCGCTGCAGGTAGTCGATCATCGCCTGCTTCATTTTTGGATTGTTGTGGCCAAAGTTGAGCACGCCAGCGCCGGCAAAGAAGTCGATGTACTGCTTGCCGTCCTCGTCGATTTGGCGGGCGTTGCTGGCGCTGTCGAAAACCACCGGATAGGTGCGGCAGTAGCCGCGGATATTGGATTCGCGTTGCTCAAAAATACTCATACTTCCTCCTGCTTGCAGAGCGTCAGGCTGCGCGTCACCGCGCGGGCTGACTAGTTGCTGCTGTCGGTCGTGAGGCCGGCTAAACCGGCATAGAGACGACTCACCATCGGGATCAGGCGGTCATTGAAGTCGTAGTGGGCGCTGTGACAGGGCTTGCTGTGGTTGCGGCCATCGTCGGCGCCGATCAGTGCGAAAGCGCCGGGGATTTCTCTCAGGTAATAACTAAAGTCCTCGGAGGCCATAATCGGCACCGCAATGTCCTTGGCTAGCGCCTGCTCACCGTGCAGTTGTTGCCACAGTTTACGCAGGCGTTGGGCTGGCTGTGGGTGATTGATGGTGGCCTGGTAGCGGGGCTCGATATCGACCTCGCAGCTCACCCCATAGCTTTGCGCCGTCTGGCTGGCGATTTCGATAATGAGCTGGTTGAGATGTTTACGGCTCTCTTCATCGGGGATGCGAATGCTGCCGCCCAGTCGCGCCTGGGCGGGAATGACCGTTGCCGCACTGGGGGCCTCGATGCTGGTGACGCTGAGCACGGCTGCGCGCTGTGGCGGCAGCCGGCGGCTGATGATTTGTTGCAGTGCCAGGGTGATGGCGCTGGCGGCCAGCACCGGGTCGCGGCACAGCTCGGGCTGACTGGCGTGGCCGCCTTCGCCGTTAACCGTGATCGTAAAGATGCCGTTGCCACACATCACTATGTCGTCGGGGCAGACTAACTTGCCGAAGGGGATCGCCGGCCAGTTGTGCCAGCCGTAGATTTCATCGACGCCGTCCAGTGCGCCGTCGCGAATCATTTCCCGGGCGCCGTGGCCGCCTTCCTCGGCGGGCTGGAAAATCAGGGTGAGCGGGCCGGGCAGTTGGGCTTCGTGCAGTTTTAGCCACTGGGCGCTGGCCAGCAAGGTGGCGGTGTGGCCGTCGTGGCCGCAGGCATGCATGCAGCCGTCGTTGCGCGAGGCCCAGTCGCTGGCCGTTTTTTCCTGAATGGGCAGGGCGTCGATGTCGCCGCGCAGGGCAAGATGTCTGCCGCTGCTGTTGCGGTTGAGCCAGGCAAGGGTGCCGGTGCCGGCGCAGGCGCGCCAGGGAATGTTTAGGGATGACAGGGTTGTACGAATACGTTCAGCTGTGCGGACTTCCTGCCAGCCGAGTTCGGGGTGTTGGTGCAGTTCACGACGTAGCGCGGTGGCGCTGGTCATGATGTCTTGCCATTGTGTCGGCATAGTCCTCCTGCTACTTGGAAAAGGGCGGGCGGCCCTCTTCGCAGTCGCCTAATTCTGCGCGGCGACTTCCATACTAGCCGCTGTATGGCGTCTGCGCCAATTGTCGTCGGATGGCTCGGTTGCGAGGATGTGGCGGCTGAAAGTGTGCGCAATTACCACTATGTCCTGCCCGGCGAGTGAAAAAGGGCTATACCTCTATTCACTTTACCTATATAGTTGTCCGCAGCTAGAAAGTAGCTCCTAATATTTATGCACACCATTTCGATGTTCTACCTTTAGTTCTCGGCCTGATTTCATAAGTAATAGAAACACTTCCAGCACAACCGCCTCTTGAGAGGCAACTAAGTTATTTTTGAAAATTCAGGATAGAAATATGTCTACAGTTACTGGCACAGTAAAATGGTTCAACGAAACTAAAGGCTTCGGTTTCATCGAGCAAGAAAATGGCCCCGACGTGTTCGCTCACTTCAGCGCTATTTCTGGCAGCGGCTTCAAAACTCTGGTTGAAGGCCAGCGTGTAGAATTCTCTGTAAGCCAAGGCCAAAAAGGCCCACAGGCTGACAACATCGTCGTACTGTAATTGCCTGATCCGCTAAGCGGATCGGCATTACCCGGCTTCGGCCGGATGACGAGAAAGGGCAGAACCGCAAGGTTCTGCCCTTTTGCTTTTGGGCTTGAAACCCCTGCCAGGCTGGCACAGTAAGCCCGACGATTTACGATACGACCTCTCCATATAGGTAAGCCCTTGAGCCAACACGATTTTACAAGCCTGTCGCTGAAGAGCGGCCTGTGCGACAACCTCTCCTCGCTGGGTTACCGGCAAATGACCCCGGTGCAGGCGCAGGCACTGCCGCGTATTTTGGCGGGGGTGGATTTGATCGCCCAGGCGAAAACCGGCTCCGGTAAAACCGTGGCCTTTGGCCTTGGACTGCTGGAAAAACTCAATGTAAAACAGTTTAGGGTGCAGTCACTGGTACTGTGCCCCACCCGTGAGCTGGCTGACCAGGTGGCGCGAGAGCTGCGCAAGCTGGCCCGCGGTGTGCACAATGTAAAGATACTGACTCTTTGTGGCGGCATGCCCTTCGGCCCGCAAATCGGCTCGCTGGAGCACGGTGCCCATATCATCGTCGGCACGCCGGGGCGGGTGGAAGAGCATTTGCGCAAGGGCTACCTAAAGCTCGACGCGCTGACCATGCTGGTGCTGGATGAGGCCGATCGCATGCTGGAAATGGGTTTTCAGGCCACGCTGGACGCGATTGTCGAAAAAATGCCCAAAGCGCGCCAGACGCTGCTGTTCAGCGCCACCTATCCAGACGAAATTCGCGCCATTGCCAAGCGGGTGATGCAGCAGCCAGAAGTGCTGCAACTGAAAGAGCAGCACAGCAAGAGCACGATCTCCCAGCACTTTTTTCGCGTCAAGGACAATGCCGAGCGCCCCGAGGCGGTGGCCCGCCTGCTGCTGGAACACCGCCCTGACTCCACCGTGGTGTTCTGCAATACCCGGCGCGATACCGAGGAGCTGGCCTCGGCGCTGCGCGAATACCAGCTCAATGTGATTGCCCTGCACGGCGAGTTGGATCAGCGTGCCCGCGATCAGGCGCTGGTGTGCTTTGCCAATAAAAGCGTGTCGGTGCTGGTGGCGACCGATGTCGCCGCTCGCGGCTTGGACATTGCAGAGTTGGATATGGTGATTAACTACCATATTGCCCGCGACGCCGAGGTGCATACCCATCGCATTGGTCGCACCGGCCGCGCCGGCGCTAAGGGCATGGCCTGCAGCCTGTTTGGCGATCGCGAAATGCAAAAAATTGAGCGTTTAAAGGACTATGGCGGCATTGATATTGTCGCCGCCGAGCTGCCCAACAAGGTGGTGCTGAATGCGCCTAGCTACCAGCCGCCGATGTCATGCCTGCAGCTGGACTCTGGTAAAAAACAGAAAATTCGCCCCGGTGATATTCTCGGCGCGCTGACGCGCGAAGACGGCATTGACGGCAGCGAGGTGGGCAAAATCCATATCTTCGATAATTTCGCCTATGTTGCCGTGCGGCGCCGGGCGGCGGATCAGGCCCTGCGCACCCTCAGTGCGGGCAAGCTGAAAGGTCGCAGTGTGCGGGCGCGTAAAATTCGCTGATCGTCGCACCGCGCTGCCTCGGTATGCTATGTTTTTGTCAGCGGCGGCATTAGCGGCCACAGGTGAACAGTTGAGGCAAGGCGATGAGCAGGGCATTTTTCGAGGCCTACTATCACACCTATAATCGTGAAGACCCCGAAGCGTTGCGGGCCTTCTATCACGACGAGCTTGAATTGCGTTCCAGTCAGGGGGTGTTGCGCGGCGCCGAGGCGGTGCTTGACACCTACCGTCAGCTTATTCGTCAGTTTCGCGATCAGATGACCGCTGAGCACATTAGCGTTAGTGATGGGCGGGTGCAGGTGCGTATCCGCAATCAGTTTACCGCCAAATGCCCGGTCGCTGACTTTATGGGGCAGTCACTGGCGGCCGGCGAGAGCATGAGCTTGTCGCTAATGGCGAGCTACCAATTGCGCGACGGCAAGATTTACCGGGCCGAGATCACGGTTCTATAGGCGAGTTTCTCGCAGCAGCAGAAGAGGGCGTGGATGACCACTGTAATGGCTGTATTGACGCTGCTCTGCGTACTGGCCTGTCTGCTGCCGGCCCTGCCGCAGCAGCATTGGTGGGTGCGCGGTTTTGATTTCCCGCGTTTGCAGATTGCGGTGTTGGCGGCGCTGTTATTGCTGAGTCACGGCGTGCTGCTCGATACCAGTCGTGACGTGGTGCAGGCGATGATTGGTGTGACCGCCGCCTGCCTGGTCTACCAGCTGTGGTGGATTATTCCCTATTCCGTTTTTTTCCCCAAAGAAGTACCCGATGCCCGCGGTGGTCCCAGGCTGCCACGACTGCGCTTAATGACCGCCAATGTGCTAACGCCTAACCGCAATGCCGAGGCGCTGTTGGCGCTGGTTGAGCGCTACCGTCCCGATGTGTTGGTGACGCTGGAAAGCGATGATTGGTGGCAGCAGCAGCTGGACAGGCTCAGTCCTGACTATCCGCACAGCATGAAATGCCCGCAGGACAACCTCTACGGCATGCATGTCTATTCGCGCTGGCCGCTGATTGATCCACAGATAGAATTTTTGGTAGAGGACGCGGTGCCGTCGATGCACGCGCTGTTGCAGATGCCGGGGGGCACGCGGCTGCGCATGCACTTCTTGCACCCCGCACCGCCCAGCCCTACCGAGAACGAGGAGTCCGCCGAGCGCGATGCCGAGCTGATGGTCGTGGCCAAAAAACTGGAGGGCTGTCGCGAGCCGGTCATCGTCACCGGGGATTTGAATGACGTGGCCTGGTCGCGAACCACACGCCTGTTTCGCAAGAAAAGCGGTTTGTTAGACCCGCGCGTAGGCCGCGGCATGTACAACACCTATCACGCCGATTATCCGTTTTTTCGCTGGCCACTCGATCATGTGTTTCACAGCAGCCATTTCGCGGTATGTCAGCTGCGCCGTTTACCCGGTTTTGGCTCGGACCACTTTGCACTGTTTAGCGAGCTGGCCTTGGTCGCCGAGCGTGTAAATGACGAACAGGGGCTGCAAGCCGACGCCGACACCGACCGTCAAGTGGACGCCTTGATTGCCCAGCAGGATGTCAGTGTCGACGACGTGCCCAAGCCCGGCAGCTAGCCGGTGTAGCGGTCGACGTTGCTGAAGAAGGCAAACTCCATCATGCCGGCACCGTGTTGCTCGCCATCGGGGCCGCTCAGGGTAAAGCGCGCGGGGGTTTCAACCAGTCCCATCATACGCTGTTGATCGCTGCCGTAATCGAGGGTTTCGCGCTGCACTACCGTTTCAGGCCCCTGGTACATGCCGTGGCGCCAGTCGGGCTCCATGCCGTAGCCGGTGCCCACGGTTAAATAGGTCTGCAGCATGGGCTGGCCGCGCAGGGTCAGGGCGCCGCCGGGGGCGTCGGGGAAGTGCACAAGCCCTTCGGCAATATCGGTAATAAAGGGCTGGGCGACATTGAAGCGGTGATCGTGCTCGGGGCGGCCCAGCCATTCCGGCTCGCGGCTGCTGTCTTTCCATATGCGGATCGCTTCTTCAATGGTGCGACTACCGTCGTTGTTTTCATTGACGATGTAGTGAATCGCAAAGTCGTCAAACAGCGCCGGGAAATAATTCCACATGCCTTCCATCGACGGCGTGCCGGCGTGAATGCCCTGCGGCTCGGCTTCGCCTACCGGGCGCACGCCCCAGGAGCGGTCGCGGCTGCCGAGAAATTCTTCCGGGCAAATATCAAACTGCTTGCCGTCGACAGAGAGACTGCCCTGCCAGCGGCCGAGCTGGGCAAAGCGCATGGTATCGAACAGTACCCGGCCTTCTTTGCGGATATAGTGGCGCGGCTCTAAAAAAGGGTAGTGGGCACCCTGCCAGGTGGCGTCTAGTTGAATGCCGTGCTCTTGGTCGTCGCAAACAATGCGCAGTTTTTGCAGGCCTTCCAGCACCTCGATGCGCAGTGGGCCCACAGAAATGTCGGCGCGGTCGCCCAGCGGGCGCGAGGCGCGAATAACGTGGTGTTTGCTGCGATGTCGTACCAGCAAAAAGGCGTCCTGCACGCCGAGGTTGGGGTACTGGCCCAGGCCGAATACCACGAACAACTCTTCACCGGCATTGTGCAAATTAAAATAGTAGCGGTCGTAGAAATTGCGGTCGCTGGTACCGGTGTGGCGCACGACATCGGCGATCTGATGCAGGGGGTAGTCGTCCATTGAGCTGAGCATGGCGTGATCCTATTGCTATCATGAGTGGGAGCGGTCTTTAATGTAGCGAGCTTGCTCGGCTGCGACAACTTGCATTTTAAGCGCAGCACAGTGCTTTTAACCTATTGATTAAAAACAACAAAAATTGTTTTGTTGTGCTCTTGCTTGGTTTTTGTCGCAATGAAAAAGTCCGTTCTCAAATCGCCGGCGGCCAGCCGTCAGCCCAGTCAGTCGCGCTCGAGAGAGACCGTGCGGGCCATTGTCGATGCCTGTCATAAAATTATGTTGGAGGAGGGCAGTGAGGCGGTGACCACCAACCATATTGCGGAGGTTGCGGGGGTCAATATTGCGTCGCTGTACCGTTGGTTTCCGAATAAAGAGGCAGTCATTAGCGAAATTTTCGAGGCGCAAATTGAGCGCGAAATTCACGAAGTCGTCGGCCTGTATGAGGCCTTTGAGGCGCGGGGTGGGCGCGATGTTTTCGAGGCTCTTGAGTTAGTGGTGGAGCCGCTAATTAATCGTCAGATCCGTTTTCTGTCCTTGCATGCTTGTTTTTATCGCGACCAGCGACCCAAGCTCGATGTCGGGCGGCGCAAATTTGGCGGTCGCGAAAAAACGCTTATCGATGAGGCCGCTCACTGGCTGGCCGGTCTTGTGCGTCAGCGTTGTCCGGCGATGTCGGTGGCTGCGGCCGAGCTGGTGGCGTTTCACTGTGTGCACAGCGCGGCCGGTATCTGTCAGGCGGCGGTCGACCGGCCAGAATTGCTACACAGTGCAGATTTTCGCGACGAGCTTTATTTTATGCTGCGATCCTATTTACGGGCGCGCATGAGCAGTGCCTGACGTAGCGCCGCAATTAGGGAAGACTTATGACGCCAATGGAGCTGGGCGAAAACTACGACATTATTGCCCCTGTTTATCAGCGCGAAATGATGCGCTCTGATTATGGTGTGGCGGCCTTGCGTCGGGCGATGCGCTGTTGTCGGCGCGTTGGCAGCGCCCTTGATGTCGGTTGCGGCGTGGGCGGGCGAATGATTGACGCCCTTCAGGCCGCCGGCTTTATGCCCGAGGGGATCGATGTCTCGGCCGGGATGTTGCAATTGGCCAAGCAGGACCATCCCGGTTTGCGTTTTTGCTGTGCGGACATTTGTCAGTGGCAGAGTCAGCGGCGTTTTGCGCTAGTGCTAGCCTGGGACAGTTTGTTTCATCTGCCGCTGGAAGAGCAGGAACCCGTGTTGCGCAAGCTGTGCGGACTACTCGAAGACGGTGCGGTGCTGCTATACAGCTTTGGTGACGACGAGGGCTCCCACTGCGACTACTGGCACGGCCGTGCATTTCATTACAGCTCTATTGGTGTCGCGCGCAACCTGGCGGTATTGCAAGATGAGGGCATGACGGTGTTGCACCTTGAGCGCGAAGCGCCGCGTCATGTCTATGTTATCGCCCACAAGCGCCAAAAGGACTAGGGGCGACCGTTGCCTGTTCTGGTTTAATCGGTCTTTTGGGTAGGGGAAAAGGGCGATGAAGGCGGTGGTAATGGGTGTGTGGGGGGTGTTGGGGGTCGCGTGGGCGCTGGTTGCCCAGGGCGAACCAGAGCCCAGTACCATGGTGGGCCGCTACGATATGCGCAACGCCGATATCCACTACCAAAACCCGCGCAGCGGGGTGTCGCTAAATACCGCGCAGACCCGTCAGCTGGTGCTTAAATTGTACCGCAGCGAGGCCCTTAATCAGGCCGAGGTTGTTGAGCAGCTGCAGCTCGACGGCAGCGAGAACCGCGGTGCCGGTTTTATGACGGCCAACCCCTACTACCCCCGCTACCAAGGTGGTGCGATTCCCCTGCCCGCGCCGCGATCAGTACAGCGCGGCGGCGAGCGAGTGCTAAACCCGGAAGGCTATGCCGATAGCACCGAGGGCTATCGTCTGGTTGACGGCCAGTCCGAGTATTTTCAGCAGGCGATCGTCAGCCAGTGGTTTAGCGACGTCAGCCATGGCAAGGCGGCTGCGGCCGAGGTCTGTGCGGTCAAATTCGTCGACGGCGAGCAGTATCGCCTGCAAACCTTTCCCTCAGCTGCCGCCGCAGACGCCGCAGGTTGGACCATCACTCACCAGTATCACTGCGGCAGCTGTTCTACGCTGAAAGACTTGGCGGTCTACATCGGTATTCCCGATCAAACCACGCCGATTCGCGCCTGCACTAAACAAGGTCGTGGCCAAATCAGCAAGCTGGATGAGGTTAAGCAGTGTATTGTCGAGGCCGTGGGCTTCACGGCAATGTGCGCGGAAAGTTGGGCATATAACGGCATTCATACCGGTCGGGAGTGCGCGGGCGACTGCATGCGCAGCTACGGCCGCGACGCCCTGCTGTCGCCGTTGCTGCGGGGGGTGTACAACACCATGATCAAGGGCGAATTCAGCGCCTGCCCGGCCGATGTGGAGAGCGACGATCCGCAGCTGCGCGCTACCTTGCAGGCCAATGGCTGCCCCTTGGCAAATGAGCAAACCGGCAAGTTAAATGCCTGTCTGTGGTGCGATGAAAAAACCTCTGGCCCCGGTTTTAAATATACCGCCGCCCGCACCCGCCGTGGCTCCGGTCTGCTGTCTGCGATTCCGCGCCCCAACGACCGGCTGTTTTATGAGGCCGACCACACGGCCTACTTCGAGCTGACAAAGTAAGACAAGGCAGATTCTCATTGATACTCGCTGGCGTGGATCATTGTCTGGATCTTCTGGATCAAACCTCTCAGTCGGCGCTTTTGCAAGGGAAAGTAGCTGCTGTTGGTGGTGTGATGGCGGAACGACAAGGGGAGAGTTCGATTAATGAGGGTCTGTCCCCTATTATTTTTAGGGTCGAACGGCAAATGCGAAAATGTAGTGTTTTGTTTGGGGGGTGTTAGCAATGACCTTTCAGCGATTGGCGGTGGTCAGTTTTTTTGTGTTGGCACTAGCCGGGTGTAGAGATCATGGCTCATTAGCTGGCTGTAGGGGCGAAGCATTCCTTTTGGCAGATAAGGAAAAACAAAAAACTGTTATAGAGATGTTGGAAAGTGCAAGCATAGACCACTCTGTCGGTGAAGATGGGTTCGTTAATTATTTGCTCAAAGATTATGCTTCAGTCCAATCTATTGTCAGAACTGTAGAGTATGGGCCTGAGTTGAGAAATGATATTTTCGAATCCAGGAGAATGTTATCTACCAAACAAAAAGAGAAGTATGTGGAAGGTTTTATTGAGAATAACGTTCGATTTCGAATCATTCCAGAGCTTGGGGAGTATGGTGCAATCGAATGGAGCCAATTAGATAGTTTGGGTGCTTATAGAGTTATTCAAGAGCTCGAAATTGCGCAATGTAATGAGACTTTAGAATAACAACAATGGGGGCAGACCCCCATTAAAAAGATAGACTGAGATTTTTCACTGCAAAGGATTGCAGTATGCCAAGGTGCCCACGGCTAGTTCTTCCGGAAGTTCCCGTCCATGTGATTCAGCGCGGTAATAATCGCCAAGCCTGTTTCTATGCCGATGACGATTATTAGTTTTATCTGACGCATCTGGCAGAGCAATCTAAGAAGGCTGGTTGCGCCATTCACGCTTATTGTTTGATGACCAATTACGTCCATCTTTTGGTAGCGCCGGAAAAACCAATAGCGTTGGTTTGACGATGAAGGATTTTGGGGCGGCGCTACGGAAAAATGAGGGTCCGTCCCGCCATTATTTGTAAATCTGGACGATTCGCTATGGGGGACGACGTCACTGGTAATAAATGAAGTTGTCGAGCGCAAGCGGCACTACCCACAGGCGACCTTTGTGGTCGATGAGCAGGCGCAGGCGAGAAGGCGCTGGGGCTTGCCGGAAAAAGCGGCGGCGCTGATCTTGCTCGACAGTGAAAGCCGTGTTCACTACTACCGGCGCGGCGCGCTGACGCACCAAGAAATTACCCGTTTGCTCGAGACGATAGGTCGCTTAGGTGCGGCGCATTAGCGCGCTGGTGTGGGTGAGGGTTTTCGTTTAGGCACTTACCACATTGATCGGCGCGCCGCGGCGAAA
>NZ_JBFIGO010000087.1:0-11649 GCF_041602295.1 Spongiibacter sp.
CACCGACAGCAGTTCCGGCGCCATAATCGACGCAATCGGCCGACTTCCAATGTAGGGGTAAAGGTCTTTTTCCAAAATTCGCCCGGTGCGTTCGCGGTAGCTTTCAGATTTTTCGCCCATGTGCTGGTTAAACCACTCTCGCCCAATGGCTTCAAAACTTTCCGCCGCGGCGATGTGGCGCGTGAGCCGCTCCACTTTCCGCACTTCACCAGGGTCTATCCCCTTTGCCAGCTTGTCACGAGCCTCTAAGTGCTTCTGGCGCGCGAGCTTCAGCGAGACATCGGGATAGACCCCCAACGCCAGGTTCTTCTCCTTGCCTGCGAAGCGGTACTTGTAGCGCCAGTATTTCGTGCCGTTGGGATTTACAAGGAGATATCAACCACCGCCGTCGAATAGCTTATAGAGCTTTTCTTTGGGTTTCGCCTGAGACACTTCCACTGCAGTAAGGGGCATCAGTCTTCTCCACGCCACGGGCGGGGGTACCTGGCTTTCACAAACACCACATACCCCCATAATTACCCCCAAAATCAGGGGTATGCTATAGGATTTTGCCGGACAAACATGGACGAAGTATAAACAAAAAACCCCTGTTAAACAGGGGCTTAGGGATGCTATAGGACAGCGGCGGAATTGTTTTTGGTCGGAATGAGAGGATTCGAACCTCCGACCCCTGCCTCCCGAAGGCAGTGCTCTACCAAGCTGAGCTACATTCCGAACTGCGCTGAATTCGCCGGCTGCGGCGAGGGCGCTAACTATAACAAAGCCTCTGGTGGCGCTCAATATGTTAGCGGCTAGGCCTCGCGGCTGACGATCAGGCTGGCGCAGGTGGTGGCGCTGCCGCCGAGGTTAAAGGTCATAATACTGCGGGCATTGTCGATCTGGTAGTCGCCGGCCCGGCCGCTGACCTGTTTGTAGGCGTCCAATGCCATGCGCACGCCGGTGGCGCCCACTGGGTGACCGAGGCCGATCAGGCCGCCACTCATGTTGACCGGTAGTTTGCCGCCCGGGGCGATGTCGCCATTTTCAATGGCGCGCCAGGCCTCGCCGGCGGGGTAGAGTCCGCAGTGGTCGAGGATCATATACTCGGTAATGCTGAAGCAGTCGTGCACCTCCAGGCCGTCCACCTCGCTTATCTCACGCTTGCCAGCGCGCGCCAGGGTTTGCTGAAAAAGGCGTTGAATATGCGGGAAGACCGTCGGCTGATCGGCGCTGATGCGCAGCTTCTCCTCGATAGAGATCGGGGCGTTGATATGTCCCCAGCCGTCGATATAGGGCAGGCTGTCGACGCTGATATTGCGGGCCTTGGCGTATTCCCGGGCGCGCGCCGCGGTGGCCAAAAACACCACGGCAGCGCCGTCGCTTATTTGGCCGCAGTCCTGGCGGCGAATATTGCCGCTGATGACCGGGTTGGCGTCGTTGTCGTCGCTGAAGCTGCGCGCGTTGAACTGCCAGTTGCGACTCTGGGCGTTGGGATTGCGTTTGGCGCTGTTAAAGTTTTGCTCGGCGATGGCGTAGAGGTGGGCCTTGTCCAGGCCGTAACGGCGCTGGTATTCATCGATTAAATTGTCGAAGGCGCAGGGCCAGACATAGGGGGTGTTTTGCCATTCGCGCTCGGCCCAGGCGGCGGGCCGCAAATTGTTGGCGGCGTCGTCGCCGGGCACATTGCGCATAATCTCCAGCCCCAGCACGCAGGCCAGCTGATAGCGGCCGGCCTGCAGGTCGGCCATCGCCGCCAGCAGCGCCATTGACCCCGAGGCGCAGGCGGCCTCGTGGCTGGAGGCGGGCAGGTAGCGCATGGCCGGGTCGACATGGCCGAAGAAGCCGCCCAGTTGTGCCTGGCCGGTAAACAGCGCGGATACAAAGTTGCCGACGTGGCCCACCTCGATGTCGCTGGCATCCAATTGGCTGCTCTGCAGGCCACTGCGCACCGTGTCGATAAACAGGCTGGCGACATCGCCGCCGCGACGATAAACGTTGTCGGCGAAGTCGCTTTGGTGGCCGCCGAGAATGTAGATGCGCGGACTGGTCATGGTGCTAGGCCTCAACTGCTTGGGCTTCGTTGCGCAGTTCTTTGCGCAAGACCTTGCCGACCGGGGTCATCGGCAGTTCGTCGCGAAACTCAATGTATTTGGGGATTTTATAGGCGGTCAGTTGCTCGCGGCAGTGAGCCAAGAGCGACTCTTTGGTCAGCGCCGGGTCGGCCGGCACCACGAAGAGTTTTACCGCTTCGCCGGTTTTTTCATCTTTCACGCCGATGGCGGCGGCGTATTCGACCTGCGGGTGTTCCAGCACGACGTTTTCAATTTCGTTGGGGAAAACATTGAAGCCGGACACCAGCACCATATCCTTGAGGCGGTCGACAATGCGCACCACGCCTTTGTCATCAATGGTGGCGATGTCGCCGGTGTGGAACCAGCCGTCCTTGTCGATGACTTCGGCGGTGGCGTCGGGACGTTGCCAGTAGCCTTGCATCACCTGGGGGCCTTTTACGCAAAGTTCGCCGGGCTGGCCCAAGGGCAGCTCATTGCCGTCGCTGTCGATGGTTTTCAGTGCGGTGTTGGGCACCGGCAGGCCGACGGATTCAGGATTGATATGCGCACCTGCGCCACTGGCGCAAACCACGGGTGAGCACTCGGTGAGGCCGTAGCCCTCGGCGATGCCGCAGCCGGTGAGCTGACGCCAGCGCGCGGCGGTGTCGGTAGCCAGGGCGGTGCCGCCAGAATTGGTGGCTTTTAGACCGCTGAAGTCTAGCTTTTGAAATTCGGGGTGCTTAAGCAGCGACACAAACAGGGTGTTTAAGCCGACAAAAACATTGATCTGCCAGGGCTTGAGGGCGCGGATAAACATACCGGCATCGCGTGGGTTGGCGATCAGGATATTGTGCTGGCCGTTGTAGGCGGCCGACATCAGGTGCATGGAGAAGGCGTAAATATGATAGAGCGGCAGCGGGGCGACAATGTTTTCGCTGGCGGACTGGTCGAACAGCGGCGTGCCGTCGTCGTGAGTTTGCTCCAGGATGCCGTTGATCTGCATCATATTGGCGATCAGGTTGCCGTGGCTGAGCATCGCGCCCTTGGCCACGCCGGTGGTGCCTCCGGTGTATTGCAGCATCGCCAGGTCGTCGCGCTGCGGCGTCACCTGCTGGCGCGGCGGCGCCTTGCCGCCCAGGGCCAGCACCTTGCGCAGCGCGATCTGCTGAGGCAGTTGGTAGGGCGGCACCATTTTTTTGACATGGCGGGCAATAAAGTTAAAGGCCAGGCGTTTACCGGTAGGTAGCAGGTCGCCGAGGTTGGTGACAATAACGGTTTCGATGTCGGTGTCGGCGATCACTTCGGCAACGCTGTCGCCGAAGTTACTCATAAACACCAGCGCTTTAACGCCGGCATCTTTAAACTGGTGGCGCATTTCGCGAGCGGTGTACAGCGGGTTGGTGTTAACGATCACCAGGCCGGCGCGCAGCGCGCCGTAGAGCACCACTGGGTATTGCAGTAGGTTGGCCATTTGAATGGCGATGCGATCGCCGGGCTGCAGTGTGGTGTGGTGTTGCAGATAGCGGCAGAATTGGTCGCTCAGACGGTCGATGTCGGCGTAACTCAGCGTGTGGCCAATACCGGTAAAGGCGCGCCGGGGGCCGTATTGCGCAAAGGCCTGCTCGATAATTTCCAGCACATTGTTGTAGGCGTCTGTGTCGACGCTGTCGGGAATGCCCGGTGCCCGCAGGCCGTTCCAGAAAGATGCGTCCATATTTTTTCCCCCGCTATTATTATTTCTGATTGCCGCCGCTTTGCGGCGGCGTAGCCCTACAGACTACCAGCGGTTCAGGTTTTTTGGTATGCGCGTGTGCTGGGGCCGTCGGCCCAGGTGGCGTGGGTGCCGCTGCTGATGCGGTGGGGCAGAATAATGCGACACACCGGCCCGGCCTCGATGTCCTTGGCGTCGATCAGCACACACTCTGAGCGGTCCGCTTCCATGTCGGTGATAAAGCTGACGAGATAGCCGTCGTCTTCATCCTTGGCGTTGACCCTGGGGGCGAAAGGGGCCTCGCTGCCATAGCGCTGCTCGCCAAAGGGCAGGCTCCAGGATTCGCCGGTTTCCAGGTCGTGCTTGACGACGCCGGAGAATAGAAACATACCGGGCTGGTTCCACACCGAGTAGAGGTAGCGCGATTTAATGCCGGCATAGCGCTGGTTAAAGGTGCCGAATTCCAGCACGCGCTCGTCCAGGTGCTGCTCGCTGACCTCGCCGGTTTTAAGATTGAAGCGCCAGCGATGCAGTTTGCTCTGCAGTGAGCAGAGGTCGATGTTGGCCATCATTTTGCCAGCGGCGCGGGGCAGACCGGGCAGGGGCTCGGGGTCTGGGTTGTCTTGGAAATACCCGTCCAGCACGATCTCGTCGCCGTCTTCGTAGGCATTCATCCAGTGCAAAACATAGGTGGGCGCAGCCTCAAACCACTGCACGTCGTCGGCGCTGCCATAGCGCGGCAAAATCGCGAAACGGCTGGGCATCTCCGGGTGGTACTCGGCGTGGTAGCGACCCTCTTTGAGGCGCTCGGGATTCCAGAACATTGGCAGGTCGGCGAGGATGGAGTAGTTCTCGGTAAAGGCCATGTCGTGGGGCAGGCGCGGCCCGGGGGTGGGCAGCGGGGTGTAGTGAACCAGCTTGTTGTTGCCATCCACCACGCCATAGTGCTGGTAGGGCGGGTAGGTAGAGTAGTTGAAAAACAGCATCTCGCCGCTGCGCTCGTCGACTTTGGGGTGGGCGGAAATACCGTCTACCGGTGTCCAGCCCTCGGCGCCGCGTTGTTCCAGAGTGAAAGGGTCCAGGCGATAGCCGTCGCCGCACTGCCAGAAGGTCGATAACACTTGCCCGGCGTGGACGACCACATCGGTGGACGAGGCATCTTTAACGGCGCCCTGGGCGCCCCAGCCGGGGCGCTTGGACATTTTGGGATTGTTGGCAATGCCGGCCCATATGGCCTCGCCAGCTTCCTGCTCGGCTTCGAAGCCCTTGGTGCGCACAAAGCGGTTGCGGTACTCGGCTTTGCCGTCTTTAAACACCATGGCGTGCAGCATGCCGTCGCCGTCGAAGGGGTGGTAGTGGCCAATGGCCTCCATCACCGGGTTTTCGGTGTTGCGAATATAAACGCCATCGATGTCGTCGGGAATGCGGCCAATCACTTCCAGTTCGGTGGCGGTCACCTCGTCGAAATTGGGGGTCCAGGCGCCGTTGAGATAGGGATGAATACTGGGCTTGAGGTTGTGTTTGACGGTGTTTTTATAGGTAATCGCCATGGTGTGTGTGTCCTGTGGCTGGCAAATTAGTTAATTGCATTATGAGACTAAAATGTCTGTTGTCAATATCGATTGGCTGTTTCGCCTCGCGCTTTGTCTCTATACTGAGCGGCTTGTTAGAGCCGAGAGCCTATGGATATCAATCACTTAATCGTTAACAGCAGCATTGCCAGGGGGCTGGATGTTGTCGGTGATCGCTGGTCTTTGTTGATTCTGCGCGATGCCTTTCTGGGGCGTCGTCGTTTTGAGGAGTTTCGGCGCTACACCGGCGCCAGTCGCGCGACCCTGAGTCGTCGCTTGAATGCCCTGGTTGATGAGGGGGTGCTTTATAAACAGGCCTATGGCGAGGGCGCGACACGCTTTGAGTATCGCCTCAGCGACAAGGGGGTAGCGTTGTTTCCGGTGTCGCTGTTGGCGTGGCAGTGGGAGTTGGAATGGGGGGGCAGCGAATACCGCGAGGCGCTGCCCTATACCTTGATCCACCAGCGCTGCGGCCAGGCTTTAAAACCCTCTGCGGTTTGCGGTCATTGCCAGCAGGAGATTGCGCTGGGTGAGCTCGATCTGCCGGAGACCGCTCTGGACTCTCAAAGTCAGTTGGCGGAAATCAAGTCACTGAGCCGTCAGCGGCGGGTGCGGGCCAGCCAGTTTCGCGGCGATGAAGACTTGACCATGGCCGGCATTAGCGACCTGATCGGTGACCGCTGGACGCTGTTGATTTTAATCTGTGCGTTTTTTGGCGCCCGGCGCTATGACGGATTTTTGCGGCAGCTGGGCATCGCCTCGAATATTTTAACGGCGCGGTTGAATTTGTTGTCGGAGGTCGGTGTATTCGAGCGCTATCACTATCAAGACAAACCGCCGCGCAGCGAGTATCGCCTCAGTGCCAAGGGCTTGTCGCTGTATCCGATCATCATTGCACTGCGCCAGTGGGCCGTCGACTGGCGCCCGGCTGGCGAGGTGATGACCTTGCGGCATAAGCGCTGTGGCAAGCCGCTGGTGTTGGAAGTGCAGTGCGGCAGTTGCGGTGATGCGGCGCAGCGCCGGGAGGTGGAGTTTGCGCTACAGGCCGCCGAGAGCGTGAATAGGGAGGGCGGCGGATGAGGGGAATGCTCGGTATTGTCGGCTCTGTGCTGTTGTTGATGGCCTGTAATGGTGGCGACGGCGACGGCGACGGCGACGGCGACGGCGGCGGCTCGGGCCGTGTTGCTGCGCCGGCCAGCTGTCTCAGTGCGGACTGCGGCAGCAAGCAGCGACTGGTGGATATTCCCGGCGCTGAGAACCTGTTTTTCACCGACGCTGGCCGCCTGTTTGTCACTGGCAATGACAATATTTACGAGCTGCTGAGCACCAGCGGTGGCTATGTAGCACAGCCGCGTTCGGCGGGCACTGCCGGTGGCAGTGGCTTTGGCGGCATCGCCCAGCGCGGCAATGTGCTGTATGTCAATGTCTTTGACGACGGCGGCCTGTGGGCCGCGGAGTTGAATGATGCGCCCGAATTTTCGTTGATCCATGCGATGGGGCTGGCCTCGCCCAACGGCCTTAGCGACGGTCCTGACGGCGAACTGTATGTGGTGAACGGGCCGCTGATCGCCGTGGCGGGACTGCCCGACCCCAAAGTCGTGCGCCTGCGTTTTGCCCCAGAGGATGCCATGCAGGTTGTGGAACAAGTCGACTGGTTGGCGCTGCCAGGGCTGCAGCCCAATGGCATTGCCCGACGCGGTCGCAGCCTGTTTATTAGCGCCAGCCGGCTGTTGCCGCCCAGTCCCGGCCTGCTGCTGAGGGTGGAAATTGCTGCTGATGGCCAAGCCAGTGAGCCGGAAGTGCTATTGGAATTCAACAGTATTCCCGACGACCTGAGCGTGGCGGGTGATGCGCTGTTGTTGAGCTTCTTTAGCGAGGGCGCGATCGCGCTGGTCAGTGATCGCGGTGAGCTGCTGAGTCGCAGCGCCGCGCAAAGTTTCGACAGCCCGAGTCAGCTGCGTATGGGCCGGCCGCCACTGTTCGACCCGCGGGATGTGCTGGTCACAGAAAAGGGCTTGCTGCTGGCCAATCCCTCCTCCTACGGCAATGCACTGTCGATATTTCGGCGCCACCGCGGGGGCGGTTAGCTGCGCTGATCGACCCAGTGGCGAGGTACGTACATCAACCCGACGGCGTGAGCTGTCGGGTTTTTTTTGGTGGCCTGATCAAAATTAGGGTTGCAATTTATTTTTATGTAAGAAACTATAGTTGTTGTCTAGTTTTATAAAAATAACTGTATTTGGATGATAGTGATATGCCGAGTCTTAGTGGGGATGTTGCGGTGAGTGGCCCCATTCGTAAAAGCGAGCGCACCCGCCTGGCATTGCTCAATGCCCTGCGCGCTGAGCTACAGGCGACTGGCAGTTACAGCGCTGAGTCGGTCACGCGTCGCGCGGGCAGTTCTACGGCGACCTTCTACAACCATTTTGAATCCAAGGACGAGGCTTTGGACGCGGCGTTTGCGCTGCTGATGAGCGAGTTGCTGAGCATGGTGGAAAGCGGTCTCAGTATTGAGCTGGTCTTGGAGCGCGGCTTGCACGGTTTTGGCGAAGACTGGCTGCGCAAATGTGTGCAGTTTTTTCGGGCCAACAGTGTGCTGTTTCGCGCGGCCCAGGCGCGATCGCTACTGTCGCCGGCGATAGAGGAAATCTACGCTCACAGTGAGGCGCTGGCGATTAGTCACTGCGAACGCTTTATTCGTTTGGGGCAGGCCGCCGGCGTGTTTCGTGAGGGCGAGGCCGCCGCTATGGCGAGGGGGATGATGATTTTGGCTGAGGGTTATAACAATCCGGCGGTGCTGCGTTTGAGCGCTGGTGATGGTTTACACGATGAGCTGGTTCGCTGCGTCGTGCAGTTATTGGCAACGACAGGAGAAACGCTGTGAAGAGAATATTGTTGTCCTTAGTAATCGTCGCGCTTTGTGTGCTGATCGCGCTGGCGCTGGCCTTCGCGGGCGGCAGTGCCGGCGGCGCCAGCCTGGGTGCTTATCCGCTGATGCTGAGCTGTGCCGCGCTGGCCTTCGGCGTGCAGTGGCTGGTGTATATCCCCTCGTATGTGTATCAAACCGAACACTACTACGACCTGACGGGCAGCATGACCTATATCGCGGTGGTGGCACTGGCGCTGTTTGCCGGTAGTGGCAGCTTGGCCGAGGCGGCGCCGCGCGCGCTGCTACTGGCGACCATGGTACTGCTGTGGGCGCTGCGTCTGGGTCCGTTCTTGTTTCGCCGGGTTAAACAGGCGGGCAAAGATGGCCGCTTTGATCAGATCAAGCCATCGTGGTCGCGCTTTTTGGTGACCTGGACACTGCAGGGGCTGTGGGTGTTTGTCACGCTGGCGGCAGCGCTGGCCGCCATGACCAGTCCCCGAGCGCCCAGCCTGGATGCCTGGGCGCTGGTCGGCGGTCTGCTGTGGCTGTTGGGCCTGGGCTTGGAAGCCGTGGCCGACGCACAGAAGTCGGCCTTCAATCGCCAGCCCGAAAATGCCGGCAAGTTCATCAACATTGGCTTGTGGCGCTGGTCGCGTCATCCCAATTACTTCGGCGAAATTCTGCTGTGGCTGGGGGTGGCAATTGTCGCGGTGCCGAGCCTGCAGGGCTGGCAGTGGGCGACCATGATCTCGCCATTGTTTGTGGTGATTCTGTTGACCCGCATCAGCGGCGTGCCGCTGCTGGAAAAGCGCGCCGATGAAAAGTGGGGCGGTCAGCCAGACTATGAGCGCTACAAGGCGACGACGCCCTCGTTGCTGCTGAGGCCGCCCCGCCAATAAGCAGGTTTTAATCCATACCGGGTTTCTGCAAGGGAAGGTGTCGGAAACAAATCCTTTTGCCGCCGCGCTGCGGGGGCGGGACCAGCTGCGTTTTGCGGATTTGCAAGGCGCCTGGCCGCTAGGAGTGAGTTTATGAAAAAGCGAGTTTGTGCACTGTTGTTGTCATTGGTCGCCAGCGAGGGTTTGGCGCGGGCGCCGGTACTTGAAGAAGTGATTATCACCGCGCAAAAGCGCGAGGAAAGCTTACAAGACGTGCCCATTTCACTGGTGGCAATGTCGGCGGAAATGATGGCCGATGCCAATATTGGCAACATGGAAGACATCTCCAATTATACGCCCAACCTCAGTGTTTTTAGTCACGCACCTTTTACCAGCTTGCAGGTGCGCGGTTTGGGCTCCCCCTTTGATAAGGGCTTTGAACAGTCCGCCGGCCTGTTCCTCGACGGCGTGTACTTAGGTCGCCTAGCGTTTCTCGATGCCGCCTTTCTCGATGTTGCGTCCGTGGAAATTCTGCGCGGCCCGCAGGGCACCTTGTTTGGCAAGAACACCATCTCGGGGGCAATCAGCATTCGTTCTAAGCAGCCGAGTCAGCAGCTGGAGTTTTCTGGCGAGGCGATCGGCGGTGACGAAAATCTAGAAAAATACAGTGTGACGGCCAATGTCCCACTCAATGACCGTCTGGCGCTGCGCGCCTCTGGGATGGTGAACCAGCGCGATGGCGCCGTCTACAACACCACCCTGAATCGCGATGAGGGCAGTGTCGATTCGCGGATCGCCCGCCTGCAGCTGCGCTGGGATATTCTCGATTGGCTGGATATGACCGTGTCAGCAGCTGATACCAATCAGGAGTTCCGCCTCGGCAGTTTTCAGGTGCAAACCGCAAGCGATGAACAGTTTCAGCTGATGCAGTTTTACGATCCGCGGGTGGAAATGGACCCGTCTAACGAAATCAGCTCCCAGGACTACCCGGCCGAAACCTACCAGACCGGTAATAAATTCGATATTCGCCTGAACGCCCAGCTGTGGGGGCATGAATTTTCCTGGATCAATGCCTTGACCACGCTGGAGGAGGAGTCCAATAGCGATTTGGACTTTTCGCCGATACCGCTGTTGTACTTCCTTAATGGTGAGGATTATGAACAGTTGAGCACCGAGCTGCGCATTGTTTCACCGCTGGGCATGCTGGATGGCAAGTTTGACTATGTTGCCGGTGTCTATGCCGCGCAGAGCGATACGCAAATCAAGGTTATTATCGATGCCGCGCCGCGCCCGGAAGATTTGCTCACCGGTTTGTCGGCGACCGGGGTGGCGGTGGGGCCGCTAGACCCGGTGTTGGCTTCGGTGGTGGGCGGTGGCCCGGGTGAGCGCCTGCTGATCGATGGCGATCAGCAGAACTTCAGCACTGCGGCTTACGCACAGGCCAGTTGGCATTTTAATACGTCGTGGTCGCTGACCGGCGGTATTCGCGTGTCTCGAGAAATTAAGCATGTCGATCAGCAGCTGCAAATGTTCACTGGCGGAACCGATGTCGATGGCCCGGTGTTTACCCAGCTGGTAACGGCGGAAGAGTACCGTTTAATCGACAAACGCGTTGATGAAGATGTTAGCCCTAAACTGTCGCTGAGCTGGATGCCGGCCGATGACCTGACTTTTTATGGCAGTGTGGCCGCGGGCTTTAAAAGTGGCGGCTACAGCGGCTCGGCGGTGCGTGCGGAAATTACCGAAGTTGAGCCGGAGGGTTCGCTGACCTACGAGGTGGGGGCAAAGACCCGCTTGTTTGACGGCGCCGCCTCGCTTAATTTTGCGACGTTCTACACGGAGTTTGACGACTTGCAGCTCACTATCTTTGAGGGCAATGTCAGCCGTATTTCCAATGCGGCGGGGGCGATTTCCAAGGGCGCGGAATTGGAGTCCGCCTTTGTCACCCCTTGGGGAATCTCTGGCAATTTGGCCGTTGCCTATCTGGACGCCAGCTTTACTGATTATCAAAATGGCCCCTGCCCGGCCGGGGAGGAGACGCCCTGCGATTTAACTGGTCGGCCATTGGCCAATGCGCCGCTGTGGAAGGCCAATTTCAGCCTGAATTACTTTCACGACCTCTGGGATTTGCCCATCGGTTTACTGGTGGGGGTTGACCTGCTCTACGAAGACGACAAATTTCTGCAGGCCGACCAGGACCCGATTGATTTTCAGTCGGAGTACGGCACCTACAATTTGCGCATGCGTTTGAGCGATGACGACGAGCAGTGGTCAGTACAGGCCTTTCTGCGCAATGCCGGTGACAAGCATGCGCTGGAAGGCAGCGGCGATATTCCGACCTTGTCGGGCGCGCATTTTGGCAAGGCGATTGCGCCGCGCCAGTTGGATGTGAGCTTGCGGTTTACTTTTTAGTGCGGGGCGGGCGGCGCCACAAAGCTGGCGCCGCCGTTTTTTCAGGGGATGAGCTCGGCCGCATTGAGGTCGACGCAGTGCTGCAGATGGCGCTGAATCATTGTCAGGAACATGCGATCGCTGCGCTCTTCCGCGGCGCTGAACATGGCGCCCAGCACGGTAATCATAATGCCGTGCA
>NZ_JBFIGO010000088.1:0-11455 GCF_041602295.1 Spongiibacter sp.
AAATGTATCTCCCCGGTACCCTCGGCATCCCATACGGTCATCTCTTGGTAGGCACAGGCGCGGCGCTCAACAATATCTGACCAGACACCGAGGCGCTGTAAAAAGCTGCGCGACGCTTCTGTCAAGGCACTGACGCGGGCATCGTAATCCAGCACGGTGTCGTCAAGCGGCGGCCATCCCGCGCGCTCGGGCTGGGCATCAAGCAAGGCGATGTTCAGCGGCTGTTCCGCCATGGCCAAGGCAAACGCCGCCCCCGCCAAACCGGCCCCAACAATAATAAGATCAAAACTTTCTCGATGATCCGTCACAACGGCAACTCCAAATCACGCCCCTTAAACACACCGGCGGCGCGAGCGGTAAAACGGGATTTCAATGGCGGGCTGGCATCGAGCATGAGCAACCCCATATTCCGCGCCAAGCTCAACACCGGCTGACGATTACTGAACAGCTTGGTCAGGCGATCAGAAAATAGCGTCGTGAGCTGCTGATCCGTATTCTGACTGCGCAAATACCCCTGCAACACCGCTAAATCACCGACAGCAACCCCGCTGCGGGCGGCCTCTGCGAGGCGGCGGGCCAAGGCATCCGCGTCGCGCAGCGCCAAATTAAACCCCTGCCCAGCCACAGGATGCAGGGAGTGCGCAGCATTGCCCATGACCACCACCTGGCGGCGCACCTGCTCTTCAGCAAAGCTCAGGCGCAGCGGAAAAGCAGCGCGCTGCCCCACCTTCTGCAGGCGCCCCAGACGGTGGCCAAACTGGCTCTGCAAGCGCGACAGAAATTCCTCATCACTCCAGGCCATCGCCTGCTCGGCATCATCTTCGGGAAAGGTCCATACCAGCGCCGAACGCGACTGCCCCTGCTCATCGGGCAGCAATGGCAACATCGCCAACGGCCCCTCGGCAGTAAAGCGCTCGTAGGCGACGCCCTGGTGTGAAAGCTCTGTGGCAATATTGGCGATCACTGCGGTCTGTGCGTATTCGTCAACCCGGCGATGAATACCCAGCCGCGCGCACAATCCTGACTCGGCGCCATCGGCAACCACCAACAGCGACGCCCGGCAGGTTTGCAGCGCTTGCTGGCGCTGAATAGTCAGCTCGGCGGCAGCTTCAGTCAGCTGCACCGATTCAACACTGGCCGGCGACAGAAATTCAACATTGGTGTGGCGACGCAAGTGGTTGAGCAATACATTCCCCAGCCAGGCATTTTCAATGACGTGCCCCAGCACCGGCCAACCCAGCTCCTCGTGGCGCATCAGCACGCTGCCGAAATGCCCGCGATCAGACACCTGGATACTAAGGATATCCGCAACATGGTGTTGCAGTGTCGACCACAGCCCCAGCGCTTGATAGATCTGCCGACTACCGTAGGACAGCGCCGTGGACCGCGCATCGAAACTCGGCCGATAACTCGGCCCCTGCTCACTCAGCGGCGGCAGAGGAAAACTCTCCACCACGGCGACCTTTAAGGCACCGCCGCTGTGCTGATGCAGGCACAGCGCCAAGCTCGCCCCCACCATGCCACCGCCGGCGATAACAACATCGTATTCAACCGACACGGTGCGCCTCCGCCATTAAAGCCTCGACCTCATCGATGGACTTAGGCACGTCGGCAGTGAGTACTTCACAGCCATCTTTCGTTACGGCGACATCGTCTTCGATGCGAATGCCAATGCCGCGCCAGCGCGCTGGCACATTATCGTTATCGGGCGCCACGTAGATGCCCGGTTCAACGGTCATCACCATGCCCTCTTCCAGCACCCGCCACTCGCCACCGACCTTGTAGTCGCCAACATCGTGCACATCCATCCCCAGCCAGTGGCCAGCGCGGTGCATATAAAAAGGCTTATAGGCCTCGGCGGTGATGAGCGCCTCCAATTCACCACTGAGTAGCCCCAGCTCCAGCAAGCCCTGGGTGATCACCCGCACGGTTTCCTCGTGCGGCTGATTCCAGTGATTACCCGGTCGAATAACCGCGATCGCAGCCTGTTGAGCGGCCAAGACAATATTGTAAAGCGCGCGCTGTTCATCGCTGAAACGGCCATTGGCCGGAAAGGTGCGGGTAATATCTGCGGCGTAACCCTCCAACTCGCAACCGGCATCAATCAGCACCAAGTCACCATCGCGAATGGCGCTGTCGTTCTCGACATAGTGCAAGATACAACCGTTCTTGCCACTTCCAACAATGCTGCTATAGGCCGGAAAGCGCGCACCGGCCATAGCAAATTCATGGTGAATCTCCGCCTCTAATTGGTACTCGTAGACCCCCGGCCGGCAGTGGCGCATCGCCCGGCAATGGGCGGCCGCCGAGATTTCGCCAGCGCGGCGCATAATCCGCAGCTCCGCCGCGCTCTTATACAGCCGCATGTCGTGCAGCAGGTGGTCCAGATCGAGAAACTCCCCTGGCGGTTCGGCGCCACTGCGCACCTTTGAGCGAATCACATTCACCCAGTGCATGACCTGCCGATCAAATTCAGCGTGTCGCCCCATCGCATAGTAGACCCGCTGCCGCCCCTCAATCAGCCCCGGCAAAATCTCATCGATATCATTAATGGGAAAAGCGTCGTCGGCGCCAAACTGCTGGCAGACTCCCTCCGGGCCGGCGCGATAGCCATTCCACAATTCCATCGCCGGGTCGCGCTCGCGACAGAACATAATATACTCGCCCTGTTCGCGGCCCGGCAGCAATACCAGCACCGCATCGGGCTCGCTGAAGCCACTGAGATAAAAAAAGTCGCTGTCTTGGCGAAAGGGGTATTCCGAATCGCGACTTCGGGTCTGCAGGCTCGCCGAGGGTACAATAGCGATACTGCCTGGCTCCAGCAGCGCCATTAAGTTTTTCCGACGACGTGCAAATTCTTGCTTACTGATACTCATAACGCCTCTACACCGAACCCTTTTGCCGAGCTTATCACAGCCGCTAAACGCCAAGCGTCAGTGCAAACGCGGCCCGGTGGGCTTGTCCGCAGCGCCTTCGGCGTTACATTCCAGGTAAATGGTCATCGCCACCACTCGCACATATTCACAGATTTCAACAAAATCCTGCTCACCGCCTTCACCCTCGCCCTGGTCAGCCGACACTTGAGCAATGGCCGCCAGATCACCCAGGGCTTCGCGGCTCTCTGTAGACAGCGCATCCAAGCCAACGCCCTCACTCTGACGCTGCTTACCCGCCATGGCAAAGCCGGTGAGAAATCCTTGAACCCAATGGCCAAGACTGACAATCCGCTGATCCAGATCTAGGTCGTCGTCAGGCAGCAGTAATTCCAACTCCAGCTCCTCTGACGCCAGTGCCTGTAAAGCACTGCGATACACCGCAAACAGGCCGTCGCCATCTTCTGGATTCGGCGTATCGATATCCAACAGCTCCACGCAGTGTTTCATCCAGGCCTGGCGCTCCACGCGACCGCCCACCGCCAAAAAACCTACCGCATAGCCATGCAGCTCTGCGGGCGGCTGCAGCGCTCCAAGATTCAAAAATAAATTGGCTAAATCATCGTGATCAAGGTTGTCAGACATTGCGCTCCCCGGCAGCGTCAAAGGCAGGAAGCGCATGTTAGCGCCGATTCAACCGAAAATCGAATAGCGACGACCTTGTGAAGGCGTTGACCCACCGACGATGCGCGCTCTACTATTGGCTAACCTTGCCCGGTCACGGATAGAGCCCCAATGGACGATCGACAGCTGCAGAGTTTGGAACAAAAGGTCGGTGAACTGATCCAATTGTGCGAGCAATTGGACGCCGAGAATCGCGCCCTGAAAACCGAGACGCAAAATTGGAAGATCGAGCGCGAAACGCTGATCGAAAAAACCGATACAGCCAGAGCAAAAGTCGACGCGATGATCCAGCGCCTGCGCGCCCTGGAAAAAGAATGTTGATGACTGCTCCCCACTGCCACACGGAGACAACACAGTGAGCAAAGAGACGGTCATCGTCAAAATCCTCGACAAGGAATATCAGGTCGCCTGCCCGGCCGAGGAGCAAACGGGGCTACTGGAAGCCGCCCGCTACCTCGACCAGCAAATGCGCAACATCCGCAATTCGGGCAAAATTATCGGCTTGGAGCGCATTGCCGTAATGGCCGCCCTGAATATTTCCTACGAGCTGCGCGAAGCCAGCAAAAGCGGCGCCAGCAGCGAGCAGGAAGCCAGCGTCAGCAAACGCATTTGCGACAATATTGACGACACTCTCAACCGCTGCCGGCAGCTGGATATCGGCTGAAGCCGCACTCACCCTGTTAAGCCCAAGGGCCAGCCGGTATACTGTCCACTCCTGGGATATGCGCTAGGCCGTCAGACCCCTGAGCCGATGCTTTTATACCCGGAGCAAACCAGCCGGTAACGGTGTGCATGTCCGCGTGACGGAAAGCCTAAAGATGCCGCGGTGAGTTCCACCTTGAACCGCTGGGTTCAAGGGCCACGCGGCCGGCGGTATCCTGGGGCCTTTTTTTCGGCCACACTCAGTAACACACTACCACTCGCGAAAAGACCGATACTTGCGCCATGGATGCCCTGAGCAAAAGTCAGCTGCGCAGCAAACTGCGTCAACAACGCCGGGCATTGTCGGCCAGCCAGCAACAGCGCGCCGCCACTCGCCTTGTGCAGCAACTGCAGCGATTGCCCGCCTTCCGCCGCGCCCGCCACATCGCCAGCTACCTCGCCAGCGACGGCGAAATCAGCACACTGCCACTGCTTGTCGCCTGCCAACGCCGCGGCGCACAGTGCTATCTACCGGTGATCCACGCCGACGCCCGGCGCGCCGAAATGCGCTTCCACCACTACCGGCCACAGCACACCCTGCGTCACAATCGCTATGGCATCGCCGAACCCAACGCCCTGCGACGCCGCGCAATCGACCCCCGACAACTCGATGTTATCCTGCTGCCACTGGTGGGCTTTGACCGCAGCGGGCGACGACTGGGCATGGGCGGTGGCTTTTACGATCGTGCACTCGCCTTCAAACAACAGCGCGGCGCCCAACGGCAACGCCCGCTGTTAATTGGCCTCAGCCACCACTGCCAAGAAGTCCCACACCTGCCCAGCCAACACTGGGATATCCCCCTAGACCTTATCGCCAGTGACCGCGAACTCATTCAGATACGGCGTTAACTGAGAAACTGCTGATAGGCAAGGTTGTCAGTTTCTTCATGGTAGGAATAGGCAAGCTTGTCCAAAAACACTTCCACAGCCCTGCGCTCGCCCTTGCCCGCCTGCAGACCCACCAGCACCCGGCCATAGGCCGCACCGTGGTTGCGGTAGTGGAACAGGGAAATATTCCAGCGATTGCCCAGGCGGGTCAAAAAGTTCATCAATGCGCCAGGCCGCTCTGGGAACTCAAAACGATAGAGCAGCTCTTCCGCTACCGCTGCAGGACGGTGACCGCCAACCATATGCCGGATATGCAGCTTGGCCATTTCGTTGTCGGTCATATCAGCTACCGGATAACCGAGCTGTTGCAGCGACTCCACCAGCTCGCTGCGACCGTGACCGCCCGCCGCAACCGCTACACCAACAAAAATCTGCGCATTGCGATCATCGCCATAACGGTAGTTAAATTCAGTGATATTGCGCTTGCCCAAAGCTGCACAAAATTGCTTAAAACTGCCTGGCTTTTCGGCAATGGTAACGCTGAGAATAGCCTCGCGCTGCTCGCCAATCTCGGTGCGCTCAGAGATATAGCGCAGGCGATCAAAGTTGGTATTGGCGCCACTTTCAATCGCCAGCAAGGTCTTGCCCTCACAGCCTTGCTGCTCCACATACTTTTTCAGCCCAGCCAACGCCAGAGCACCGGCAGGCTCGGCAATAGAACGCGTATCATCGAAAATATCTTTAATGGCCGCACAGATTTCATCGGTATTGGCGGTAATCACCCCGTCGATGGTTTTGCGCAACACCCGGAATGTCTCCTTGCCGATCTGCGCAACGGCAACACCGTCGGCAAATATACCCACGTCCTTCAGACGCACCCGCCGCTGCTTCTCCATCGCCACCTTCAAGCAGGCGGCGTCCTCAGGCTCTACGGCAATGACCTTCACCTCGGGGCGCACGTACTTGATATAAGCCGCCACGCCAGCGGCCAGGCCGCCACCGCCAACCGGCACAAACACCGCATCTAACGGGCCAGTGACCTGGCGAAGAATCTCCATGCCCACCGTGCCCTGACCGGCAATGACCTCGGGGTCGTCATAGGGGTGGACGTAAACCATGCCCTTTTCCTCGACCAACTTTTTGGCGTGAGCCGAGGCCTCGTCATAGGTATCGCCGTGCAGCACCACCCTACCACCGCGAGAGCGCACCGCATCAACCTTGATCTGCGGCGTCGTCTTCGGCATCACTATAGTCGCCTTGACCCCCAACTTGAGCGCGGCCAGAGCCAAGCCCTGAGCGTGATTACCCGCAGAGGCGGCAACAACACCCTTTTTCCGCTCAGCCTCGCTGAGGTGAATCATTTTGTTGTAGGCGCCGCGCAACTTGAAGGAAAATACCGGCTGCAGGTCCTCGCGCTTGAGTAGCACCCGGTTAGCTAAGCGCCTGGACAGCTGAGTCGCCTCATCCACGGGCGACTCAATCGCCACGTCATAGACCCGCGCATCGAGAATTTTTTTGATATAACTCTGTGGCATGGTGTAACCGGCTCCTGTCACCGCCCTGTGGGCAGCTGTGTCAAACAAGCTGGCAAGTCTACCGCGTCGTCGCGCGCTTAACCATGCCAGCCGCGGGGCGACACAAAAAAGCCCGCACATGGCGGGCTTGTCGTTAGCGGCAATCAATCAGCCGCCGAGGCGCCAACCAAAGCGCACCTGCGCAGTTGACGCCTGGGCTTCACCGCCCAGCGTCTCCGGCGTAAATGTACATCTCATAATCGCTTCCAACGCGGCATTGTCCAAACGATCGACCCCGCTGCTTTTTTGCACCTCGCCACTGATCACTTGCCCTGCGGCATCCACAGCAAACAGCAAAGTCACCGTGCCCTCCTGTTTCAAGCGAATCGAGGCGCGCGGATAACGCGGCTTACGACAGCTACTCCAGTCCACACTGGCCGGCACCCTCACCGCATTAGCCTTTGGCTTGGGTTTGGCCACTGGCGCCACGGCGGCTAGCTGCGCCTTTTTCGCCGCCCGCTGTTTTTCTAAATCGCGCTGGCGCTCCAGCTCGGCATCGCGGGCACGCTGCTCAGCGGCTGCCGCCGCCTGCTTTGCCGCTTCTGCCGCGGCCTGAGCCGCAGCCAAGGCTGCGGCCTGTTCTTCCAGTACCGCGCTTTGTTCCTGATTGCGCAACGCCTGTTCACGCTGACTAAAGGCCTGCTCAAGCCGCTGCTGCCACTCCAGCAACACATCTTGCTCATCAGCGGCCAACTCGGCATCTGCCAAACTGGCAAACACCTGAACCATCTCCATCTCATCGGCACTATCAGCACTGCCGTCACTGAGGCTCATCAGCCAAGCGGCCAAACCGGCGGCAGCACAAACCGCAAACAATACAACAGCGATAAAGGTTTCAGCAGACTGCACCAGGCTTTTCTTAGGCGCACTACTGGCCGGCAATCCGTCGTTGATCATGGTATTCATGGTAATCGTTCCTTTCAACGCCTCAGGCGGTCAGTCCAAATAGCCGACCGATGCGCTTGAAAACACCTCGGCGATCACTCTCCGGCTCCGGTGCCGCCTCGGCCGCCAGACGCAAAGTCTGCTCCGGATTCTTTTGCAAAATATCGAAGCGCCGTACCGCCAAATTGACGCTACCGCGCAGCATACCTTCACTGATTGGCTTGCTCAGAAAGCGGTAAATTTGCCCGCGATTAATCAACTCGATGCCGTGACCCGCATCCGCACGGGAGGTGAGCACAATAGCCACCAGACTGGGGTGATGCTGGCGAAGTGCCGTAAGCAACGCGGTTACGCTTTCTCCGCCCACCGACAATTCGGTAATAATCACCCCAATGCTATACCGCTCCAGCGCCTCCAGTGCTCCCTCGAGGTCAACAGCAGTAAACACCGGGCGGTCCTTATGCAATACCCGCTGCAACACTTCGCGAGTGGTGCTGTCTTCGTCAAGCACCAGAATCCCTGTTTCATTGCGCAACGTAGCAGCCGCTGCCGCCACATCAGCCCCGGGCCGGGCGAGCGGCGACTCCGCCGTTTTATCCGCCGCCGGAGCGGGCTCCGGGGCAGGCGCTGGCTGCGCCCCGGCAGATGGCTCCGCTGCCAGCTCGGCGCTCAACTCCGGTTCAGTACTTTCCGGCAACTCAGCAACATCCACTTCAGAGGCCTTAACCGCCGCGGCAATAGTTTCACGCAGCTCATTATTGGACCAAGGTTTGTTGATAAAGCGAAAAATTTCACCGTCATTTATCGCACCGAGAATCGCACTGAGGTCGGAGTAGCCGGTTAACAGCACCCGAATCGCGCGCGGCCGCAGCTCGCGAGCTGTGCGCAATACCTCGACTCCCGTCATCGCCGGCATACGCTGGTCGGAAACAATAACGTCGATGTCCTGCTCGCGCAGCAGCGCCACCGCATCGGCACCACAATTTGCCGTAAACACCTGATAGCTATTGCGAAACAACGCCTTGAGCGCGACCAGAATCCGCGGCTCGTCGTCGACAAACAGAATCTTTGCCTTACTCTCTGCTAATTCAGTCATCGTGCCTGCTCCTTACACTACGCTATCGCTGAGAATAATACTGTCCTCAGTGACCGCCGACTGCTCACTACCCCGCTTGCCCTTGATCGGCAGGCTAACGCGAAACTCGGTGCCTTGGCCCGGCGCCGAATCTACACTGATCTGGCCGCCGTGATCCTCAATAATGCGAAACACGATTGATAAACCCAGCCCCGTGCCCTCGCCCACTGGCTTAGTGGTATAGAAAGGCTCAAAAATATGCGCGACGGTGTCTTCATCCATGCCACAACCGGTGTCTCGAACCTTCACCACGGCGTTATCACCCTCCAGCGCCGTACTGATCGACAACTTGCCCTTGCCAGCCATCGCCTGGGAGGCATTGTTAATCAGATTGAGGAAAACTTGATTGAGCTGCGACGGCGCGCAGTTGATATCGGGCAAGTCGGCAAAATCGCGCTCAACCTCCAAGTCCTTGGTCTGGCTCTGGCAGATCTTCAGCGAGGTCTCTATACCCTCATTAAGGTCGAACAACTCAGTCTGTGAGCGATCGACACGGCTGAAGTTTTTCAAGCTCATCACCAACTCGGAGATTTGCTCAAGCCCATACTGCGCATCTCCCAGCAGCATATCGAACTCGCCGCGACTCTCGTCATCAATGCTCTCTTCCATCGAGGCGACCAACTCGCGAACGATAGACACATTGCTATTAACATATCCCAGCGGCGTATTGATCTCATGGGCAACACCGGCGACCATTTGCCCCAGAGAAGCCATTTTCTCCGACTGGATCAGTTGCGCCTGCTGCAACCTGAGGTCTTCCAGAGCGCTACTCAGATCCCGAGTGCGCTCAGCCACAATACCTTCCAGATTAACGTTGGCATCCTGCAACTCCATGTTGACCTGATCCAACTCCTGAAAGCTGCCCCGCAGTCGCCAGGCTATCAAGCCAAAGGCCAGCAACAATGCCGCCGCATACACCGCCAGCGTCTGACGGTTGCGGTCAGCGACCGCCTGCAGCTGGGAAAAATGCGCCTCATAGCGACCTTTCAACGTCGCCAGCGCGCCAGCAGCACCAATTTCAGCAATATCATCAAGCTGCTGTTCCAAGGCGTCGCGGGTAAAGCGCAGGCCGTCGACGGTATCGAGCAATTGGGACAGCGCGGCCAACAACTCGGTGTCTTTTAGCGAACTGGACTGCACTGCGATATCAGCGCTGAGCCGTGCCATCCGTTCGGCATTGTCCGCTGCAGACACAATGCTGTATTCGGTCGTCTCGCGCAGTAAGCGCTTAATATTGTCACGCAGAGCCGGGCTATTTTCGACGACCGGCGCGCCCAGCACAGACACACCGCTATTACGCATGGCCGCAAACAGCAGCCTGAAGCGCCTCAGCGACTCCTGAAAAGAATCAATCTGCGCCAGTTTGGCATTCGCACTTCGCAGAAAATCGTCCAAGGCGCGGTCAACCAGCGGTGCCTGCCCTCTCAGGCCAGCCTGACCAAAGGCGATCTGCTTGGCCTGCTCGTCAAAGCGATCGGCAGCCGCCAGCAAGGCGCCAGGCTCATCATCTAATTGCAGCGGCGCACGCACAATGGCCCGATTAAACTGCAGGTCCGCATTCTTCACTGCGTCCAGCTGCTCCATGCGCACCACGTGCAAGCCGGTTTCCAGCGGGCTTCTCAGCGTTACCCAGAGCAAGTAGCCCAACACGGAAAACGCCAACACAATCGCCAGCGGCGCAAAAATGCGCTCAATGCGAAAGCCCTGAGATGCGCTTGCTGATGTGACTTGTGCGGCTGTACCCTGCGACGCCCCTATTGATCCAGTATTTATTTTTATTCGGCTCATGCCGTCTCCTAACACTCCCTGACCTCGGAATCCGAGAGGCACAGACTTGTCCCGTCTGCTGCCCTGCAACAACTACCCTGGCTGATTTCTTTGACGTATTTCGCGGTGCTACTGGAGCCGCCCTTGTTATCATAGTTTTAGCTGGGCGACGTTCGAGCATAAAAGCTCGCCACTAAAATGTCTAGTTTGGGACATAACCGCCCCGTAAGCTGGCGTCGCGCATCCCGACAACTCGCATTCAGAGCACGGCAGATTTATACTGCCGGCTTCCATTTCTACAGCGTCAGCGAAAAGCCCATGAATCAGCAGCAGCTTAAAGAAGCGGTCGCCGCCGCCGCCATCGAGCAGGTCAAACCCGCCATTCTCGATGGCGAAATTATCGGCATAGGCACCGGCTCCACCGCCAATTGCTTTATCGACCTGCTCGCCGCCTTCAAGGACGACATCAAAGCCACCGTCGCCAGCTCCGAAGCCTCGGCCCAACGACTGCGAGGCCACGGCATAGAAGTTGTGGACCTAAATAGCTGTGGCGGCATCGCTGTCTATGTAGATGGCGCAGACGAGTGCAATCACCGCCTGGAACTCATTAAGGGAGGGGGCGCCGCGCTAACCCGCGAAAAGATCGTCGCCGCCGCCAGCGAACAGTTCATCTGCATTGCCGACGAAAGCAAACTGGTAGACCGCTTGGGCGCCTTCCCGCTGCCGGTGGAAGTCATTCCCATGGCGCGCAGCTATGTAGCCCGCGAGCTGCTTAAGCTCGGCGCCAACCCGGTCTATCGCGAGGGCGTTGTCACCGACAATGGCAATGTCATCCTCGATCTCTACGACTTTATGATAAGCACCCCGCAGAAGACTGAAGAGATCATCAACGGCATTACCGGCGTGGTCACCAATGGCCTGTTCGCCCTGCGCCCCGCCGACCTATTACTGCTGGGCAGTGCCGATGGCATCAAAACCCTGCAACGCTAAGGCAATGGACCAGCCCA
>NZ_JBFIGO010000089.1:0-11248 GCF_041602295.1 Spongiibacter sp.
CAACACCAAGGACGGTACATTGGCTGCGGCTTTCTCGACCTTTTCTTCCAGCGTGGCGCCGTCATAGGAGTTGGCCGATTGCAGGATGCGCTGGCCTTTACCACCGCCACCGGCAATGGCTTTCAAGCGGAAGCGATTATTGGGTTTTTCGGCCAGCATGCGCTTGGCCTCAACTTGCAGCGCCGCGCCGATGTCAGCAGCGTTAATAATATCGATGCCCGCGTCGTAAGACGCAGCCAACAGTGCCAGCGCCTGCTCTTCTTCGTCTTTGCATGCCGCAAAATCAACGCTGAGATTGTGTTCCTCGGCACAGGCTTGCAGGCCATCTTTGCCGTACTTGGCAAACAGCGCCAAGCTGGTGGCATTGTTCACGCCGGGAGTAACCGATACGCCGGTTTCCAATGCGGTGCGCTTGGCCTGGTCTTTCATGCCGGCCGACTTCTGGGTAAACGAACAGGGGCCGATGAAGTTCAGACCGGCATTTTCCATCGCCTCGACCATGTCGGCGTCTTCCGACATAAAGCCATAGCCGGCGAAAATCGAGTTGTAGCCATTGTCGTGGGCGATGCTGATGATCTGCTGGATGCGCTTGTTGCGTTCCTCCTTGGTAGCACCGGTGTAATCGGGAACACGGTGCACACGATCGGGGTCGGTCAAGCGACGCAGCTCGGGGGCCAGCGCATTGGTGTAGGTAATCGAGTCTTTTTCCGAGAGCAGGATGCCGTAGCCATTAATGCCCATTTCATCAAAGACATCCATTGCCTCTTTACGGATAGGGCCGCGGCAAATAATCAGCGGTTTCATATCCTTACAAGAGAAACTTCTTACCCAATCTGAAGTAGATTTAGCCAGCTGACGGTCTTTGTGGATCAGCGGATTGTTCTGGTAGTAATTGTTACTTGTCTGCACGTTGATAACCTCTTAAGCGAATCGTCTGGTGGTTGTTGTCGAGCGCATGGCTGCTTAGTGGAACTCACGCTGTACGCCGGACATCGGCGCAGGCGTGTAGCCCTTCAAGTGCAATTCCAATTGCTCGCCCAGGACTTTTCGCAGGTCCGAGGGCATGACGATCTGGGAAATAGATCCCAGGCTCAGTGCTTCGTTGGGGTTCATCAGTTCGCGTTCATAGCGTTGGGTCAGCAGGGCTTCTTCCTGCTTCTGCCACTCCGCGACCGCGGCGCTGGCAGCGGCCTCAGCATCGGCCTCGCTCATGCCCGCAGCGATATTCTGCTTAATGCCTTCGGCAACCCGAGACTTGATAGAGCCGCGAATTTTGCGCACCTCATCCTTGTACACATACTCAACACCCGCTGGCCCCATAACCGCCAGGCGGGTAGTCGGCAAGGCGCAGACAAAGTCGGCACCGGTAGGATAGTTGTTGAAGGAGGCGTAGGCACCGCCGAAGGCATTGCGAACAATGACCAAGAAGCGCGGTGTGCGCAGGTCGATAATCGCATCCAGCATGGCGCGACCCGCTTGAACAATACCGCCCGCCTCTTGTTCGCGACCCGGCAGGAAGCCGGTGGTGTCTTCCATAAAGATCACCGGGATATTGTAGACATTACAGAAGCGGATAAAGCGCGCATTCTTATAGGCGGCATCGATATCGATCTGCCCCGAAGCAACCGCTGAATTGTTGGCAACAAATCCGACGACGTTGCCGCCGATACGGCCCAGGGCACAGATGGTATTGCGCGCCCGCTCGGGCTGGATTTCGAAGTAGTCACCGTGATCACACAGCTGCTGAATAATGATGCTGATGTCAAACGGCGTGTTAAAACCGGTGGGGCTGTTGAAGGATTTCTTCAACAGCAGATCCACATCCCAGGTTTTGCGGTTGAGCGGGTCAGACGTCGGCTGGAACGGCGGCTGTGATGCCGAATTGTCTGGCAGGTAGTTCAGCAGTTCCTTCACTTTGCGCAGCGCCGCCACTTCGTCTGGCACCACAAAGTCGGTAACACCTGACTTGCTGTGCACACTGGGGCCACCCAGCTCGTCAGCTGTCACATCCTCGCCCAGCACCGATTTAACAACACCCGGGCCAGTCAGGCCAAAGAAGGTGTCATTGGGCTGGATAACAAAGGAGCCCTGACGCGGCAGATAGGAGCCGCCGCCAGCATTGTAGCCAAACATGCACATGATGGAGGGCACCACACCGTTGATTTTGCGCAGTGCCGTAAAGGCCTCCGCGTAGCCGTCCAAGCCGCCGACACCGGCCGGAATGTAGGCGCCGGCCGAGTCATTCATACCTACCAGCGGAATACCCAACTTGCCGGCCAATTGAAATAGGTTGGCCAGCTTGCTGCCATTGGTGGCATCCATGGAGCCGGCGCGAACGGTAAAATCGTGGCCGTACATGGCGATATCGCGGCCGTTGACCTTCACAATTGCGGTCACCAGCGAGGCGCCATCGAGGTTTTTACCCCAGTTTTGGTACAGCACTTTGGGCTCGCTGCCCTCGTCCGCCAACACCTGGATGCGCTCCCAGATCGTCATGCGTTTCTTTTCGTGCTGCTTCTGTACGGCTTTAATGCCCGCAGCTTTCATCGGACGCTGCTGCAAGTCATAACCGGCCTGCAATGCGGCCTCATACAGACCGGGATCGTAGTCGATCTGCCCCGGCACAGTGAATTCAAGCTCGGCTTTCTGCGCGAACGGATTTTCCAGTGAGGGAGTCAAATGCTCTTTTTTACTCATGCCTGTCAGTCCCAGATGCAATTTTTTTGTTTCCACTCTCCGCATGCAGGCTGAAGCTATCCACAGCCCTTGATTTCAGGCTGCCGGAATTCCTGCCAGCTGGCATGTGAGTAACGGATGATTGAGAATTACCGTTCTAAAACAAAATCGTCGGCGACGGCTTATTTGATTCTCAAAGCGGCGGCTAACATTACTGGGAAGCGCCCCAGCTGTCAATCTGCAGGGCGCTTCCAGCTCTGCCAACACATTGTTAAAACAGTAGATTTTTCATAGGCCTAGCGCGTACAATCAGCGCCTACCCTCTGCCGTCAACCGAGCTTTTTCGCCGCAGTAATGCCCAGTTTACGTCGCCGCGCCCTCAGCTACTTTGCCGATAGCAGCCCCTACTTCGAATGGCTGGCAGACGCCCCGTACCCGGTATTTCTCGACGCGGGCAAGCCCTATAGCGATCGCGGCCGCTTCAGCGTAATCACCGCCGATCCAGACACTATAATTTCATTCGACGCCAGTGATAACACGGCTATTGGGGTATTGATCTCTGAGGCTCAGGAGGCTATAGAGGGCCACACCAATGCGATGGCCAGCCTTAGCGAACTGCCCTTTTGCGGCGGCGCAATCGGCTATTTAAGCTACGAACTCGGCGAAGCCCAGCAGTTATCGCGGCCGCTGGACTGTGACTTACCCGCATTACTGGTGGGTATATATAGCTGGGCCATCGTTGTCGACCATCAGCAACAGCACTGCGAGCTGGTGGTACAAGGCTGCTGCCAGAGCCACTGGGCCCAGCGGCTGCTCGACGGCGAACAGCCCGATGGCCGGCGACCCGCCACCAGCCACGCCGGCGACTTCAAACTGGAAAGCGCCTTCCACAGCCCGCTCGACTGGCCGGCATACCGCCAGCGCTTTGCGCAGATTCAAGACTACATTCTCGCCGGCGACTGCTACCAGATTAATCTCACCCGGCAATTTTCCGCCCGCTATAGCGGCTCGCCGTGGCAGGCCTATCAGCGACTGCGCCGCGCCGCCGCCGCGCCCTTTTCCGCCTACTGGGATTTCGGTCAGGGCCAGCTGCTATCGCTATCCCCCGAGCGTTTTATTCGCGCCGATGGCGGCCAGCTGCAGACGCAACCCATCAAAGGCACCGCCGCGCGCGCCAGCGACCCAAAAGAAGACGCGAGGTTGGCGGAGGAGCTTCAAGCCAGCGAGAAAAACCGCGCCGAAAACGTCATGATTGTCGACCTGCTGCGCAACGACCTCAGCCGCAACTGCGTTGCAGGCAGCGTGCAGGCCGAAAATCTGCTCGAATTGCAGAGTTTTCGCACGGTGCACCATTTGGTCAGCACCGTATCGGGCTCACTGCGAGCAGACATAACGCCACTAGCCGCCCTGCTCGACTGCTTTCCCGGCGGCTCAATCACCGGCGCACCCAAGCGGCGCGCCATGGAAATCATTGCCGAACTAGAACCCAGCCGGCGCTCCCTCTACTGTGGTTCGCTGTTTTATTTATCCGCAAGCGGGCATATGGACAGCTCGATCACAATCCGTAGCTTTGTCTGTAAAAATGGTGTGATTCGCGGCTGGGCAGGCGGCGGCATTGTTGCCGACTCTGTCGCGGAAGAGGAATTTCAGGAAACTGAGGAAAAACTCGGCAAGCTGATGCGCGCACTTGCCGAGTTGAACGATTAAAGACTGAGGTTGCGATTAGAGGCCTTCAGAAACTCTTGCTTCAATGCCTCGTAGTCATGCACTGCGGGGAACTGAGGGAATTCCTCAATCACATTGCTTGGAGCCTTGAAAAGAATACCGGCATCGGCCTCTGCCAGCATGGTGGTGTCATTGTAGGAGTCACCGGCGGCGATAATGCGGTAGTACAGGGTTTTAAACGCCAAAACAGCTTGGCGCTTGGGGTTTACCTGGCGAATCTTATAATCGACCACCTTGCCCAGGTTATCGGTTTCCAGCTTGTGGCACAGTAGGGTCGGCCAGCCGAGTTGAGCCATCAGCGGCGCAGCAAATTCGTAGAAAGTATCCGACAAGATAACCACCTGAAAACGCGCGCGCAGCCAATCCAGAAACTCGCGAGCACCTTCCATCGGCCGCATATCAGCGATCACCGCCTGAATATCGGGCAAGCCCAAGCCATTTTCTTCCAGCAGGCGCAGGCGCTGCTGCATCAGTACGTCGTAGTCGGGAATGTCGCGGGTCGTCGCTTTCAGCGCTTCGATACCGGTGCGCTCTGCAAAGTCGATCCAGATTTCCGGAATCAAAACACCTTCCAAGTCCAGGCATGCGATTTCCACGGCGAAATTCTCCTCAAGTAAAAAAGGCGGTCAATCTAACGGCTTGCCGTCGAGAAAGCAATGACGATACCGCAACGGCCTCTGCCGACTTAAAAGGTCGGCAGCTCAATGGGAGCGAAAAGTGCTTCCAGCTCGGCCTTGCTCTGACACTGATAGGCGCGATCGACCAACTCAGGCGTTAGGTGGGGCGCAAACAACTCGACAAAGTCGTACATGAACTTGCGCATATAAGTGCCGCGCCGAAAGCCCACCTTGGTCACGCTGGGCTCAAATAAATGACTGGCATCCAGTGCCAGCAGATCGCTATCGGTGCTGGGGTCGTAAGCCATTTGCGCAACGATGCCAATGCCCAGCCCCAGGCGCACATAGGTTTTAATAACATCGGCATCCGTCGCGGTAAATACCACGCGCGGCTCCAAGCCGCGTTGAATAAAGGCCTCATCAAGCTTCGAGCGGCCGGTAAAACCAAAAACATAAGTGACGATAGGGTGAGCCGCAATGTCTTCAACGCGAAGCTTAGAAACACTGGCCAAGGGGTGGTCGCGCGGCACCAATATAGTGCGATTCCACCGGTAGCAAGGCATCATCACCAAATCGCTGAACAACTCTAATGCCTCGGTAGCAATAGCGAAGTCGACACCAAAATTCGCCGCCAGCTCAGATATCTGCATCGGCGTGCCCTGATGCATGTGTAGAGAGACATCCGGGTAGCGTTCAATGAAGGTCTTGATCACCGGCGGCAGTGCGTAACGCGCCTGGGTATGGGTGGTGGCAATCGACAAGCTGCCCTTGCTGGGGTTTTTGAATTCCTGGGCAATCTGTTTAATGCCCTCAGCTTTGTGCAGGATCTCCCCCGCCTCCTTCAAAATCGCCTCACCTGCGGGCGTTATGCGGGTCAAGTGCTTACCGTTGCGAGCGAAGATTTCCACCCCCAACTCATCCTCCAGCATACGAATCTGCTTGCTGATCCCTGGCTGCGAAGTAAACAAGCTCTGCGCTGTTGCCGAGACATTCATCTCGTGGTGGGCAACCTCCCAGATATAGCGCAACTGCTGCAACTTCATTATCGCTCTCTCCGTGTTATCGCGGTGCCGTTATCGGGCGTCGGGAAGATTGGCAATGCCGTGGGGCACATGGCCCGCCGACACGTGTTCGCTGGCCGACTCACAGTGGCTTTGCTGGTCATCAAAGAATACATCAGCACCATAGGCACGCAAGAACTCTCCTTTGTCGAGCCCACCGAGAAACAATGACTCATCGATACGAATATTCCACTCGCGCAAGGTCCGAATAACCCGCTTGTGAGCCGGTGCCGAGCGAGCAGTCACCAACGCTGTCCGAATCGGTGGCGCATCTGAGGGAAACTCCCGCTGCAGTGTATTGAGCGCCGACAGGAAGGGTTTAAACGGACCGCCACTCAAAGGCCGGTCGGCCGCTGCCACTTCACTGGCGGTAAAAGCCTCAAGTCCCTGACGTTTATACACTTGTTCGGCCTCATCGGAAAACAACACCGCGTCGCCGTCAAAGGCGAAGCGCAATTCCCGTTTGGCGCTCTGCTCAGCTTTACGCGAACGCGGCAGCAGGGTCGCCGCGGCCACACCGTTGTCCAAGGCGCGGCGCACATCCTCTGCATTCGTAGACAAAAAGAGATGACAACCAAAAGCGGACACATAATTATACGGGCTGTCACCACCGCTAAAGGCTGCGCGATGAATATTCAAGCCATAGTGTTCAATAGAGTTAAAAATTCGCAGGCCAGTGTCCGCCGAATTGCGCGACAGCAAGATCACTTCAACGCGGGCCTTATCCAGCATTTCATTCAGTCGCAGCAAACGCTCGACGATATTAAAGGCCTCGCCTTTTTCAAGGACTTCATCTTCGCGGTCAATCTGATATTGCTGATAGGCGTCCAGCCCCTGACTTTCAAAGACTCGATGACTGTCATCCAAATCAAACAATGCTCGCGACGAAATAGCGACCACTAGCTTGTCTTCAAATCCTTTGGGCATGAACATCCCTCGCAATAGACCTTATCCACTATACAAGATGCCTCTGCGCAGACAAGTAGAACCACCACCGTAGTCTACAAATAAAGGCTATTCCACTCCGTCAGACGAGGCGTCTCGCCCGCCATAATCCGCTGAATATCGGCCAGCAAGACCTTACTGAAGCCCGCTGCCACCGATTGCGATCGCTCGCCCCGCCACAGATTGGCCGACAGCAAGCCCAGTGCCCGCGGCGCCGAATCATCGCTCCAAATCAGCGCGCCGCTCTGCCCTGCGCTGTTTTGGCAATTCAGGCCCAACAGCACCATCGCCGCGCCGCGGTGCCCGGGCAGCGGCGCTGCCTGGCAGAGACTCAACCACAAACTACGCGGCGCCGTGTCATTCGGATAGGAAAGTGAAAACACCGCCTGCGATGCCAAGTTGGCCACAGCTAAATCGGCAAACAAAACCTCTCCCGGCAGAGGCTCAGGCAGTTCAAGCAGGGCCAGATCACTCCCGCTGTAGGCGTCGATATCTCCGCGCAATAACTGGTGGTGGTGATTCGCCAACAACCAGGCACGCCTGGGCTTGAGAAACAACATCGGCTGCTGCAAGGGCTGAGGGTAAAAACGCACCTGCCTGGCTAGCAATGACTCCGCAGTCGCCGCAAACAAGCAGTGGGCGGCGGTAATCAACCAGCGCTCCGCCACTGCCGTGGCAGTGCAGTGAGCATCACCGGCCTCGCCGTAATCACTGTGTAACAGCCCAACCACCCAGCTCCCCGGCTGGGCCAGCGGCGGCCGCCACAACCGCAAGCGCTGGCGACCGCCACGGTCATAAAACAGCGCCTGCGGCCGCCGCGAGCTAGGAACCGCCCCCTGACCATCCCGCCAGCGCGGTTGTCCCTGGGCGTCGGCGACCAGCAGACCGCCCTGAGGTAGCGCTAACGCCAGCTCCCCCGCTCCACTGGCCACTTCGCGCAGCGGCAACCACAGCAACAGCTGATTAAGCAGCGCCATGACCTTGTCAGCGTAAATTGCCGACTCCCGGGAAAACTCACCGCGAAGGCGCCGCAGCGCCTCCTCAACACTATACTCAGCGGATAAACCGGCCAGTACGTAGACGCTGCGCAACAAGCGCAGCTGGTCAAGCCAGGCGACGCTGTCTCGCGCCCGCTGGGCCAGTTGCCAAGACTGCTGAAGATCGGCGGGCAGGTCGCGGCGCCCCCAAAAGTAAACCAGAGCAAAATCCGCTGCCAACTGCGGACAGTCCCCCAAACGATCGCGCAAGGCCTGCATACGACGCCAGTCGGCATCTGCTATATACAAGGCATCGCTGTTCGCCCCAGGGGCAAAGCGCGGCGGACACGTTTCGCTAGCGGCCGCGCTAAGCGACCACAGAAGCACTGTCAGCAGCAGCGCGAGACCGGTAAACTTACGGTAGCAAATGCCACCACTATGGCTACAACTGAACGGACGATGGAGCGCGGGCAAACCTTGCATAATACAACCTGGCTGGAATTTGATGCCGAGGCGCTGCGCCACAACGCCATGGTGGTGAAACAACTCGCCCCGCATGGCGCCATCTTAGCCATGCTCAAGGCCAATGGCTATGGCCATGGCGCCGACTGGGCCGCCGCGCAACTGGCCGATAAGGTTCAGGGTTTCGGCCTTGCGAGACTCAGCGAAGCGCTGGCACTGCGGGCCAGCCAAGCTCAGGCAAAAATATTGTTACTCGGCACCCTGGTCGACGACGACACCCTACAACACTGTGCCCACGCCCGATTAGACCTGGTCATCCACCGTCTGGCTGACGCCCAGGCCTTGTGCGACAGCACACTGCCAGCGCCCATTACAGTCTGGCTAAAGCGCAATGTCGGCATGAATCGCCTGGGCCTCAGCGGCGGCGACTTCAGCGCCGCCCACCAATTGCTGGCGCGCAACCGCAATGTCAGCGGCATTATCCATATGAGCCACTTCAGCGATGCCGACGATGTCGCAAGCTCCACCACCGTTGAGCAGGCCCAGTGCCTGTTCGACAGCAGTGCCGGCTTGGGTACCTTCCCTCGCAGCCTCGCCAACTCTGCCGCCATCATTGCCCACCCCGGCAGCCACGCCGACTGGCAACGACCGGGGATCATGCTCTATGGCGACGACCCCACCGGCCTGCTTCGCGGTGACCAGCAGCTGCGCGCGGTAATGAATTTTAAAAGCCGCGTGCTGGCGATACGCGAGCTGCAGGCCGGCGAAGGCGTCGGCTACAACCGACGCTGGCGGGCAAACTCTAGCCGCCGTATCGCGACCGTCGGCGCCGGCTACGCCGACGGCTACCCGCGACACGCCGCCGACGGCACCCCGGTATTGGTCAACGGTCAACGCGCCGTCATCGCTGGACGGGTATCGATGGATTTGCTCACCGTAGATGTCAGCGAGATCGACAAGGTGAGCGTCGGCGATGAGGTCACCCTTTGGGGCGACGGCCTGCCCGCAGCCGAAGTCGCCAAGCACTGCCAAACCATCAGCTACGAGTTATTTACCGGCGTCACCGCCCGCGTAACGCGCCACTATTAGCGGCGAGCGACCGGCCGCGGGGCTTGCCGCTGCCCTTGCCCTTGCCCAGATATCGTGACCTTAGCTGTCGCCAGCCAGTGCCGAAGCCAAACGCGCACGGCTAAGCTCGAACACCACCGGGCTGAGCAAAATCAGGGCAATCAGGTTAGGTAGTGCCATTAGGGCATTGAGGGTGTCGGCCAACAGCCAGACAAAATCTAATTGCGCCATCGCCCCGAGCGGGATCGCCGCCACCCAGGCAATTCGAAAAGGCATAACCGCAAGACGGCCAAAGAAATACACCACACAGCGCTCGCCGTAATAGGCCCAACCCAACATCGTGGTAAAGGCAAACACCGCCAAACCAAGCGAAACAATGTAATCGCCGCCGCCAATCAAGCTGTCGAAGGCCAGCGCCGACAGCGCCGCACCGCTCTCCCCACCCTGCCAAACGCCGGAAAGAAGAATCACAAAGCCGGTGATACTGCAGACCAAAATGGTATCGATAAAGGTACCCAGCATGGCGATCAGCCCCTGGCGAACCGGGTTGTTGGTCTGCGCCGCGGCGTGGGCTATCGGCGCGCTGCCAAGGCCGGCCTCATTGGAGAAAATCCCCCGCGCCACCCCAAAGCGAATGGCCGCGACCATGCCCGCTCCAGCGAAACCGCCCACCGCCGCCGCGCCGTTGAATGCGGCGTCCACCACCAGCGCAAACAGCGCCGGAATCTCCGCGGCATTCATCGCAATGATCACCAGTCCCAGCGCCATGTAGCTGACCGCCATCACGGGCACCAGTATCCCGGCCACCGCACCGATACGCTTAACACCGCCGAGAACCACCAAGCCCACGCCCAGCGCCAAAGCCACACCGGTCACCCACACGGGAAGGTCAAAGGTATTATTCAGGGCATCGGCGACCGAGTTGGCCTGCACGGTATTGCCAATACCAAAGCCCGCAAAGGCACCAAAGAAGGCAAAGCAGGCGGCCAGCCAACGCCAGCGCGGCCCAAGACCATTTTTGATGTAATACATCGGCCCGCCGGTGAAATTTCCCGCCTCATCGCGCTCGCGATAGTGCACGGCGCACACCGCCTCGGCGTATTTCGTCGCCATGCCCACCAGCGCGGTACACCACATCCAGAACAGGGCACCCGGGCCACCCAGCGCAATGGCGGTCGCCACGCCGGCGATGTTGCCGGTGCCGATAGTGGCTGACAGCGAGGTCATCAGCGCCTGAAAGGCGCTAATTTCACCGCTTTCAGCACGCCCCTTGCGGCCCCGCAGGAGCAGACCAAACGCCTGGGGAATATGGCGCAGCGGCAGTAACCGCAGCCCCACCATCAAATAGGCGCCGGTGCCGAGAATCATCACCAGCATCGGCCAGCCCCAGACCAGGCTATTGAGTTCGCTGATCAGCGCAGTCATGGTTTCCATATAAAAGCCTTATCGTATTGTTATTGCGCTTCAGTCAGCCGTTGAGAAAATCAAAGTGCTCGCGATGCGGGAACAAACCAAAAATACCGCCGGTGTGCACAAACACAATATCGCCATCATCACCGAAACGGCCGCGCTCACGCTCGCAGAGCATGGCGTGAAACGCCTTGCCGGTGTATACCGGGTCCAATACCACACCTTCGCAGGCCGCCAAGTCGGCAATGCAGCGATACACCTCCTCGTCCGCTTTGGCATAGCCCGGCCCCACATAGCCATCAATCAC
>NZ_JBFIGO010000090.1:0-11054 GCF_041602295.1 Spongiibacter sp.
ACCAGCTCACGGCCGGGAAGAAAGTGCACGGGGTAGCGCAAGTTACCCAGCGCGCGCTTTTCATACAGCGCGCGGTAGAGCGAACGCAGGGTATCCGGTGAAATGCCGTCTGAGGCCAGTTTTTGCTGCCGAACAATGGCGGCCTTGCGCTGGGCCGACACATTGAAAAAGGTATCCACGTACTGGGGGGCGAAATATTCATTGGTAAAGGCGATTTCATCCAGGGCCTCAAAATTGGGCCGTCGCGACAACCAGCACAGTGACGCGGGCTCGCCCCATTTGTCGGCGATGATTTGCTCGACCACTTCAGCGCCCGACTGTCCGCCGCCGACAACGGCGACCCGCAAGCCCTTTAGATCGAGCTGGCGACTCGTGATATCGGCATTGTGGAAACAGCGCTGACCGAGATGAGGCCGCACACAGTCGGGCAGTTTGGGCGACAGGCCGGTGCCCAAACACAGTGCGCTGGCCCGCAGCGGCTCATTGGCGCCACTGAGATGCACGGCAAACTGGTCGCCCTGCAATTCCACTGCCTCAATACGCTGGGCAAAACTCAAATTACTTAACTCCCGGCTCACCCAGGCGAGATAGTCAGCGTATTCCTCGCGACTGACCGCCGGCAGCTCGGCGCAGAGAAAGGGATAAAAACGCCGGTGGCTGACCAGATAGTTCAGAAAACTGTAGGGGCTAGTGGGCGCAACGCCGGTGACCAGATCCTTGAGATAGGAGGTTTGCAGGCGGGCATTGTCGAGCATCATTCCCGGATGCCAGCTGAACGCCGGCTTGGCATCAAAAAATTGACTGCTGAGCTCCGGGACCTGGGTCATTAGTGCAGCAATACTTAAATTAAACGGGCCGATGCCCAGCCCGGCAAAATCCAGTGGGCGGCGATTGGTCATGGCTGTTCTCCAAGGCAGAGGGGATTGGCGATAGCGCTGCCCAGTTCGGGCAGAGGTCTGGCGGCGCTATCTTGATAACCGATGCGAAAGCGCACACGATTTATGCAGACTTTATCCAGCTCCTTGCTGAACAGGGGGAACAGCCGGTGGCGCTCAGCCAGCTGTGGCTGGGCCGCTTGATAGTCGCGCAGGCAGTCGGCGAGCAGGCGGTAAAATGCGCTTTCCGGCAGCTGTAGCTGTTCTTCAAACAACGGTGAAATAAAGCGCAGCGTGGTAACAAAGTGACCGGTCACCAGGTCGTGCAGCAGGTGCTGGGCTGGCAGTCGCGGCAGTGCTGCCAACAGTTCAGTGGGCATCGACTGCAGTTGTGCAAAGGGCTGGTCCACCAGGCGTAAATCGCCGTGAAAATCTTTCAACACTGCCCGCTGGGGGCGGCCATTACGCAAGACCACGCTGATATTTTGGCCGTGGGCCACCACGCCCACACCGTAGGCGCACATCAAGTGATACAGGGGCACAACGACGGCGTCGAACAGCTCGCGCAGCCACTGCTCGGCGCTGAGGCCGCTGTCGGCCACATATTCACACACCAAGGCACGGCCGCCGCTGTCGGTTTGCATCAACGTCGACATCAACACGCCGCTCTCACCGGCCCTTAGCTGTGCCTCCAGGCTTTCGCGCCATACCGCGCCGAGCATTTCGACGTAGCGGTACGGCGTGCCGGCGATCTGCTGTTGACCCGGTGGCAGGCAGTGAACCCCCGCTAAATCGCCCTGCACAGTTAACTGCGCGGCCTGCAGCACCGGGTCGGCAGCGATGACCGCGCGCAGCCACGGTGTCAACTGCACGCCGGCGGCAATGCTGTCGCCCGGCACACCCCGATAGCAGGAAGTGTTGAGTATGCTCAGCGCCAATTTGATATCGCAACATCCCGGCCGAGCGATATTGGCCAGCGTGCGAATCGATTGCTGGGGCAGATAGCGATCGCCCCCTATACCCAGATCCACCAGCGTGCCGTCGGCCAGCCACTCGCCGTATTGACTGACAATAAAGCGCTGCCACTGCCAGGGGTGCACCGGCATCAGCAGGTAGGCGTCGGCGCACAGCCCCGCCTCAGCCATGCGCTGCTGCAAACGCTGTTGTTCAGCCCCGGTCACCAGCTGGGCGAGTAGCTGCGCTTCGCTGACGCCGCGAGCCACTGCCACATTGACGCGATCGCGATGCAGGGCGACAAGCCGCAGCTGAAAGCCGCTGGCCGATTCCGGTGAATAGCGCTGCAGATCTTCCGCGCCCCAGCCCATGCGGCCTTTATTTGCCAGCGCCTTGGGGTGGGCGTCGAGCAGCGCCTGCAGTTGCGGCCCGGCAACAGCCACCATGTCGCGTGCCGACAGTCCGGCGATACGCTGCTGGCGCTGCACCTCGCTGTAGAGGGTATTGTGAATTTCTTCGATTAACACGCCCAGGGTGATGTCGCTCAGCGCCAGCTCCTGCTGCGCATCAATCAATAACTGCACAGCCGAGGTGACCGGCATGCCCTCGCGCCGCAGCGAGGGGGCATCTACCCGCAACCAGCTCCATACGGTCTCTCGCGCGCAAAATTCGTAGCGCCGGCCACTGGCCAGTGCCAGCTGATAGCGCCCCTCGCCCAAAGGCTGTGGGCACAGGCTCTCCTCGTAGCTGCACTCACCGATAATTTTGGCGGCCAGTTGCGCATTGACCTGGCGCCACAATTGCTGGCGGCTCACAGGCGGATCTCCCGGAAAAAACGCTCGCGCTCACAGCTCACCAGTGCTGCGCGCTTGTGGGGGAAATCAAATTCCTTAACAAACTCCCAGCCCAGCTGCGGCAAATGGCGCAGCAAGCGGTGATTGTCGGCGCGCGGCTCGCCGACCAACCGCCGGGTACGCGGATCCAGCAAGAACAAGCACTGGGTCATCGCCTTCAGCCAGGCGCCGGTGCGCTTGCTCCCCAAAAAGCGCGGTTCGCCGACCAGCAGGTGCAAGCCGAGGTCGAAGTCGTCCGCGTCGCAATATGGCGCTATGCGGTCTTCCTTGGCCCAGTAGATCTGTACATAGGCAAAGGCAACGCCATCGAGATAGGCGATTAACGGTTCGCTGTGCGGGTCGGCGCGGCAGTCGCAAAGATATTGATCCAGCTCTTCGCGACTGCGCGCCTCTTCCCAAAACTGTGCCACGCGCGGGTCGTTCTGCCAGCGGTGAAACAGCTCACCGTCGCGCTCGACCTCGGCGCGGCGCAAGGAAAATACCGCCTGCAGTTCAGGGAGGTATTTTTCAAACAACAGGCCGTCGCCGATATGCGGGCGCAGGGGGTGGCGGCCACCGGGGCAGTCGGCCGCCACATAACTCAGCGGCATGCTTGGCCACAGTGCCGGCGCCAGCCACACCTCGCGGATCTGGTAAAAGGCCTGACGGGAGATCTGCAGACCCTTTGCGCAGGGCTGCCAGTGGGGGCGATGAATGGGCAGACTGGCGGCCAGCTCTGCGGCCAGTTGCAGCTGCTCGACGGCGGTCGCTGAACACAGGCGGTCGAGCAATTGATGCCACTGCCTAAACGACAAATCGTCGCCGCTAACGCGGTGGATATACAGCGTGTCTGCGCCGCGCTGAAACTGTATCTGCCAGGCCTGCCGGGCCGCGCTGAAGTCGGCCGAGGTGTCGCTAACACTGTCAATATTTATCTTAAATATACTCTGTAACATATTAATTTAATTCTGTTTTAAGTGGATTGTTGATGGGGCGGTAAAGGCTGAGAATATCGCCATGGGTGTTCTCATTAAGGCCTTCAAGCGCACAGTAAAAATTGGCTTTTATCTGCAATTCCGGCGATTCCAGCAGGTAGCGGATAACACTGTCGTCAGCCACACCTTCGCAGCGAACGCCGTCGAGAAATGCCCGCAACTGTGCGATCAAGGCGGCCTCGCTGAGCTGGCCCGACATCGCCAAACTGCTGATCACATTGAAGGTGGCGTTGATAAACAGGTAATAGCTGAACAGGGTCGCCGTCATCGTCGCATCGATTAGCCGCAGCCCAGAGCCTGCGGCGCGCAAGTCCAGGCCAAGCTGCCGCTCGGCCAGCGCCGAAAACCCAGTGCCCTGACAGTCGCGAAAGTACATGTGCTCGGGCCAAATACCGTCTTTAAGTCGCAACACCAGGTTCTGTTGATGGGCGCCAAACAGCAGGCCGAAATTAGCTTGTGCCAGCAGCAGTGGCCGCACCGCTACCTCAAGGAACTGCGCAAACCACTGCCTCAGCCCCGCCGCAGAGTCATTGCCGCTGGCCCGCAGACGCTGGACCAGGCGCGATTCGCCACTGCGCGGATCGTCTTGCAGCAGGGTCGCCAAGACCTCGGTGTGCTCAGCCGCCGCGCCAAGAAAGGGGTTGGCTCGCCACAGCAAGCCCGTTTCAGCGATGGGCTCTCCAGCATCGTCCACCATGCAGCAGCCAAGCGGTTCCAGCAGCAGACTCATCTGCGGGAAGCGGCGCTGAAACTCCCGGCCACGCTCGGAATTCAGCACCTCGGCCAGCTGTGCACCGCGCGCCAATTCCTCGGCTTGCAGGGTGCGCAGCGAGTTGGTCAATTTGACGTTTAGGGAGAATTTGAGCATCCACGGCGCGGTTTCGCAGTAGATCGCCCGCAGCGACGAGGTCGCCCGCCAAGGCAGCGTTCCCTCCCCCAGCAAGCGCAGGCTGCCGGCGACCAAGCGCTCAGCTAATACCGGGTGACGCTGCCAGTAGCGCCACTGGAAGGGGTGGCAAGGCAGCAATTCCTCGCCGTCATCCAACGCGGCCAGCCATTGCTCAACCTGCGGGTCAGCGCCGGCCAGTTCGCTAATCAGGGCGCGCAGGCGGTAGCCCTCGGCGGCGAAATGCGCGAGGTGTTCGCGCTTGACCGCCAGCCACAGCAGTGCAAAGTCTGCGGCGTACTCCGGGGCGAAGCGGGCGGCATCGTCGCCGACAAAGTTATCCCGGGCCTTCGGGCAGGGGTGTAGCGAATGGCCAATCAATAGCCCGCCCTCCGCCTCGATAAAGTTTAACGGGCGCTTTGCCAAGGCATCGAGGTCGCGGCGGCGCGCCTTAAGGTTGGCGGCGATGTTGTCACAGCTTTGCCAAAACCGGGCGAGCATGCGCTGCTGGCTGCCCTCGGCAATACCCAGTGCAGCCAACGCGAGCGGCACACTGTCAGTCAGACTCAAGGCGCAGCGCCTGCCATCCACCGACTGCAGGTAGGCACTGCCACAAAAATGGTGGCGCCCGGCATGGGAGTAGCGGCGCACCCCAATACACAAGCGTGCACCGCCAGCCAACGCCATTTGGTACTCCCCCGCCCCGCCAGCCGCGCGGTCGGACACAAACAGCCAGTCGCCGGCTTCGCGGATCAGGGCATTGTAAAAACAACGGTGTGCAGCCTGGGCAGCCATGGCGGCGTCGGCACTGCTATCTGCTGGAAAAGAACGCAAGGGTCTTGCTCCCGGTCAACTTGCAAACGATAATCATTCTCGATAATTGACGAAGATAATAATGATTCTTATTTGCGACAGCAAGCGTGCTCGATGAAATTTTTTATTCGGAAGGAATATCTGTGAACAAACTACCGGGGGCGGCGTATGCCGCGTCGTTACAGTTGGGCCTAACGCAATCCGTGCTGCTCGCCAGCCTCCCCCTCTTGGTTGCGCACACCGGCATCCCCTTTGGGCAATGGTCCCTCTTCCTCGGCGCCACCCTGCTGCTCACCCTGGTCGCGACCCCCTGGTGGGGGCGGCACATAGATCGTCACGGTGGCTGGCAAAGCCTGAAGAAAACCGCGGTCGGCACGCTGGCTTGCAATCTCCTGCTTGCGATAGCGCTGTTTTTGCCACAGCCACCGTTGGCAGCGGCGTTGATACTGCTGTCGCGAATAGGCTACGCGCTGTTTGCCTGCGGTCAGTACCCCAGTAGCCAAACCCTGTTACTGCAGGGGCTTGGTAGCAACTCGCCGCAGCGCAGCATGGCAAGGCTGACGGCCGCTAATCATGCGGGGCGCCTGCTGGGACCCGGCTTGGTCGCCGCGTCGGCCGCGCTGTGGTATCCCCTGCCAATCGCCGTTCTGCTGTGTGCCGGGGCCGCGCTTGCGCTCTACGGCACCGGCAAACACTCACCGATACCCGCCGGCAACAGCCCCACGCCGTCCGCGGCAAAACGCACTGACAGCGCGGTATTCCGCCGCTGCTGGCCGGCGCTGTGTTGCGCTTTTTTGACGACCGCAGTGGCCAGTACGCTGCAATTCACCCTGAGTTATTCTCTGGCCGAACACTTTTCCCTGAGCCCGCAGCAGGCCGCGCAACACTTGAGCACAGTGCTGCTCATCGCCACTGCGGTGGGGCTATTAGGCGCCTTGCTTATTGTGCCCGCCGTCAGCGCCGCTCCCCGTCGGCAATTTGCTGTGCTTTGTCTGAGCCTGCTGAGCGGCGCAGTCATGCTGCTGCAAACCTTCAGCTTCGCCCTGTTATTGCTAGCGACCAGCCTGCTGTCACTGGGCCTTGCCGTAGCTGCGCCGGCATACGCCAGCTGGGCACATGCCCGGCACGCCGACCGCCCAGGAGCCATGACCAGCTCACTGGCCAGCAGTCACACCCTGGGGCACGCTGCGGGCATTGTGTTCGCGGGCGCGGCCGGTATTGAGTGGCTGGGCATCAGTTATGTCGGCATTCTGTTGGCGGTGGTCACGCTCTGTGTGCTGATGTCGGGCGTATTGCTGCACCGGGCGCGGGCGTTAAGTTGATCACCGCGCAACCACTTGCCGTGCTCGCCGCCGGAATGTGGCGCTCGGCCTACCCCGGGGCGGGCCTGCTAGTGGCAGCGGCGTTAACAAGCCGGCCACTGCTAGCGCCGCGACGCAAGCCGCGCCCTCAACCCAGCTGGAGACTGGAAAGCAGGCATGGAGAGGGCTATTCAGAAGATGCCAACAGGGCTTAGGGATCGGCGAGATTTAATAAAAAGGCATTGCCGCCGGCCGCACTGAGGTTGTCGGTAACGGTTTTTTCTTCAATAAAGCGCTGCCAATAATGCGGGCCGATGGTTTCGCAAATAAACCGCGCAATCTCCCCTTCGCGCTGGGCAAGCAGGCGGCAGATTTCCCCGCGCAGCGCGCTGTCGGGCGGCGCAATAACGCCGCGAAGCCCCGGCGCGCCGAGGATGGCCGCCAATGGCTGGTCAGCCGGATACGCGCACAATTGCAGTAGTTGTTCGCCCCGCGCGAACGGTTGCAAGGCGGTCGCCAGCGGCGTGAACAGGGCGAGCCACTCTGCCGGCAGATAGGCCTTCAGGTGATTGCCACTGAGCAGACTGACGACCATGCTGAGCAGCGCGTGAGCGGCGGAGTCGCCTGCGCGATACATCGCCAACAGCTGGCCGCGCGGCTCCGCGTACAGCTGGTTGCTTTCGCCGGTCGGCCCGGGCAAGTCGACGGCGCGACGCCACTGCGGTGCCTGAGCCAGCAGCCACCGACACCAGTTCAGGCAGTGGTCGCTGAAGGTATTGTCGCGCTGCTGCGCAATAAATGTCGCCACGCAGGCGACAATCGCGGCCTCGTGACTGCCGTCGGCAAAACCCTCAGGCTGCGACGCGCTGAGCTGTGCGGAATACGGCGCAATACCATCAGCGCTGACCGCGCATTGGCGCAGCCGCGGCAGATAGTGCGGGCCGCCGGCTTTGGGCCCAGTGCCAGAGCGCCCGCGGCCGCCAAAGGGCTGGACGCCCACCACCGCGCCGACCATGTCGCGGTTGATGTAGACATTGCCGACCCGCGCCCGTTCGGCAATGCGCGCAGCGCGACCCTGAATGCGGCTGTGAATACCCAGGGTCAGCCCAAAGCCGCTGGCGTGTATGGCCTCCAGCAAGGGCTGACCACCGCCGCGCAACTGCGCGGAGGAGAAGCGAATCAGGTGGACGATTGGCCCGAAAACCTCTTCTCTGATCATTGCCGGATCGTCAATTTCATAGAGTCGGGGGGCAAAAAAATGGCCGTGCTGGCAGCGCTCTGGCAGCTCACAGCAATAGAGCAACCGCGCACGGCCCTGCAGGGAATCGACGTGAGCATTGAGGCGGCCCACAGCCTCGGCATCAATCAGCGGACCGACATCGGTGGCAAGCTCAGCCGGATCGCCGATCATCAGGCAGGCCATGGCGCCGCTGAGCATGGTGATTAACGCCTCGGCGATATCGTCTTGCACATAGAGCAGGCGTAGCGAGGAGCAGCGCTGGCCGGCGCTGTGGAAGCCCGAGCGAATCACATCGTCAGTGACCTGTTCGAGTAGCGCGCTGGAGTCGACGATCATCGCATTCAGACCGCCGGTTTCGGCCACCAGTGCAATGGGCGCGTCTGGCCGCGCGGCGAGCCGCCGATTAAGCCAGCCCGCAGTGGCGCAGGAACCAGTAAACAGCACCGCGCGAATGGCCGCTTCATCGGCCAATACCTCTCCGGCATCCAGGCCAGGGGCCAAAACCAGCTGCACACAGTCGCGGGGCAGCCCCGCCGCAAGCATAATCGTCACCGCCTGTTGCGCGATCAAGGCGGTTTGCGGCGCCGCTTTTGCCACCACCGTATTGCCTGCCGCTAGCGCGGCGGCGATCTGGCCGATAAAAATCGCCAGGGGAAAATTCCACGGACTGATGCATAACACCACGCCGCGCGGCGCGGTCGCGGCGGCATCCTCGCGCAGGCACTGCTGGGCATAGTATTGGCAAAAATCAATGGCCTCGCGCAGCTCCGCCTGGCTGTCGGCAATACTGCGACCGGCCTCTTTGATGCACAGTAATATCAGCGCATCCCGATGAGCCTGCAGTGCACTGGCGATTTCCCGCAGGATCTGCGCCCGCTCGGTAGCGGCGCGCCCGGCCCAATCGGCAAGGGCCGCCTGGGCTGCGGCGACCTTGGCGCGCATTTGCTCGGGCTTGTGGTGATCCACTGCGCCAACGATTTCCCGCGTGTCGGCGGGGTTGCGCACCCTCATGGCGCCTTGGCGGGTCGACAACAGGCGCGGTAACTGTTGGCCCAGACCGGTCTGCAATGCGCGCAGCGCGCCAATATCACTGAGCGCGACGCCCTGAGAGTTGGCCCGCCCGGCACCGTATAAGTTTGCCGGCAGCGGAATATCGGGGTGGCGGCTGCAGCGACTGGCGCGCAGCCGTTCTGCCGGATCAGCCAGCAAGCTATCCAGCGAGTAGGCAGGCTGGTGCATGGCATTGACAAAGGAGCTGTTGGCGCCATTTTCCAGCAGTCGCCGCACCAAATACGCCAGCAAATCACGGTAGCCCCCCACCGGAGAGTAGATGCGACAGGGTATCGCCGTTTGCCGCAGCACTTGCTGATAGAGCGCATGCCCCATGCCGTGCAAGCGCTGAAACTCAAAGTCGCGGGCCTCGCCGGCCAGCTCCATGACGGTCGCGACCGTGTAGGCATTGTGGGTGGCAAACTGGGCAAACAAACCGGGGCTCCCCAGCAGGCGTTTCGCACAGGCGATATAGCTGGCATCCGTGGCACTCTTGCGGCTGAACACCGGGTATTCGGCCAGCCCCTCCTGCTGTGCCTGTTTAACTTCACTGTCCCAGTAGGCGCCTTTTACCAGCCGAATATGCAGCGGCCGGCCGCCGCGCTCAGCCAAGTCTGCCGCCCACTCGATCACCGCCGGCGCACGTTTTTGATAGGCCTGCACAGCAAAGCCCATGCCCTGCCAGCCCTTAGTTTCCGGGTCGAGATAGCAGGCCTCGATTAAGGCCAGGGAGACATCCAGCCGCGCCGACTCCTCGGCATCGACGGTCAGGGGAATATTGGCGCGCCGGGCCAGCCTCGCCAACTGCACAAGGCGCGGCAGCAGCTCGTTGTGCAGCGCGCGGTGATGGGCCAAGTGATAACGCGGATGCAGGGCCGATAACTTGATAGAAATGCCGGGGTTTGCCAGCACATTAACGCTGGCGGCGCGCCGCTCTAGCCCGCTAGCGATGGCCTTGATAGCCCCTTGATAGTGTTGAAAATAACGCTCGGCATCAGCCTGGGTGCGGGCACCCTCGCCGAGCATATCGTAGGAATAACGAAAGCCTCGCGACTCCAGTTTGCGAGCCCTTTTAAGTCCTTGTTCAATGCTATTGGCAAGTACAAATTGACGGCCCATCAGCGTCACAGCCAAGCCGATGCAGCGGCGAATCGACTGGCGTTGCAGCGCAGCGAGCTGGCTGCCAAGCAGGGTCGCCGGCGGCCGGCGATTTAGGCAGTGGCTCGCCCACATCAGGCCGTATAGGGCCAGCTTGATGTCCGGCGAGGCCGCCGCGTGCAACTGGCCGCGCCAGTCGCCGCGGTGCAACTTGTCGGCAATTAAGGCGTCGGCGGTGGCCGCGTCGGGCACCCTCAGCAGGGCTTCGGCCAAGCTCATCAAGGCGCGGCCGGCCGAGCTGCTCAGCGGCATCGCACTGAGCAGGCTGTTCACATCGCGCCCACGCTGTTGGCGGATCTCCTCAATCCAGCGCCGTGCTTGGCCTTGCGCTCGGCGGCGGCCCTGCTCTCCGAGTTCGGCGGCGCTTGCCAGCTGCCTTAGTAGCACCTCTTCGTCGGCGAGATAATCCCGCTGAATCGCCTCGCGCAGTGACTCGGCGTCGCTTGCCCACGGCGGTAGCCACTGCTGGGTCATAGCGCGTACGGCCTGCAAATTGTCGCTGCGGTCTGTCGCAAAGCTGGCCCTCCGTTTTCACTGAAGTATAGGCCTCGACGGCGAATTATTGTCCTGAGGCTTGACCCTGAAGTTAGCTATAAGCAATAGCCTAGTGTCACTGAATAGCCAGCGGAGAGAACGCGATGTTACCCCCCTTATTTGGCTCGCGCTTTTGCCGCGCGATTGCAGCGGCGGTGCGCGAGGAGCTGCAGCTGGCCCGTCTCGCTGAAGCTAATGGCGAGACAGAACGCGCCTTTGCACACTTGGAAAACGCCCATGTACTGGGCCAGTCGGCCACCTATTGGCATGTTCTCGTCCATATAAAAATGGCCGGCTGGGCAATTCGCCAGGGTGACCGGCGCGAGTTGTTCGCCCAGATCATGCGCAGCGCCGCTGCGCTGATCGTCACGCCGTTTGGCTGGCTTCCCGAGGGCAACCCCGGCGGTGGCAGGGT
>NZ_JBFIGO010000091.1:0-11050 GCF_041602295.1 Spongiibacter sp.
AAGTTGCTGTCTAGCTTGGAATTATAGAGCGGCGAGAAAGAGATGAGAAAGGCATACGCGGTGGCTGCCGGCCGGCAGCCACCGCGTATGCCTTTCTCATCTCTTTCTCGCCGCTCTATAATTCCAAGCTAGACAGCAACTTGCGCAGCTATGCTATAGTGGCTCGCATAAAAATTCTGGCCCGGAGTGTGACAATGAGTATCGAAAACGTAGACCTGTTTGACGGCCTGGCGCCCGACGAGCTGCAGTTGTTGCGTGATACCAGTATTCTTCGTGAGTTCGCCAAGAACACGGTATTGATACACGAGGGCGATGTTGCCGATTCGCTCTATGTAGTGGAGACCGGTCGCGTAAAGGTGTATTGCAGCGACAAAAGCGGCAAAGACTTTGTGTTAAACATTCTTGAGAGTGGTGATTACTTTGGCGAGCTGGCGCTGTTGGACGACGACCGCCGTTCGGCCTCGGTGCGGGCAATGGATGCCACCAAGGTGCGAATTATCTACAAGGAAGATTTCAAAGCCATTTTGGATATGCACCCCAACATCACCCGCATACTCAATAAAAACCTCACTCGCCGAATTCGCAAGCTCACCAACGATGTGAAGAGTCTGGCCCTGCAGGATGTCTACGGCCGCGTGGTGAAAGTGTTGACCAGCCTCGCCGAACCCCACGGCGACGAGGGGCAAATGAAAATTCAGGAAAAGCTCACCCAGCAGGAAATTGCCGACCGCGTGGGCTCTTCGCGCGAAATGGTGGCGCGCATTCTCAAAGATTTGACCATTGGCGACTATATCGAAGTGGAAGGCCGCCATATCATCATTAAGAAAAAACTGCCTGAAAGTTACTAAATATTCGCTCGGCTCAGCGGCGCTGCCTGAGGTGGCGCCGTTTTTGTTTGTGCTGGAAAAAACCCTGCCGACGCGAAATTTGACCCTTTGAACAGGAGGTTCAATGACCTTACTTTTGAGAATTAACACAGTGCTATTGCTCAGCCTGTTGGGCGCCTGTGGCGGATCGAGCACCTCGACATCGAGTCACGACAGCAGCGGCGACAGTGTTGTTCGCCGTCACAGTGTGGATACTCGCTGCGATCTCGCAGAGTTTCCCTCTGCCGATTGGCTGCAGTGCGAGCAGCAAAACCACGCCCGCACGGCTGAGGCGAATATTGAGCAGCTGGCGCCGGCGTTTGTGCAGCGCTCGCAGACCCAGGAAAACGATAACCGCCTGGCCATGTTGGCGCGACTGGCCGAAGACCCCAGTTGGGGACTGCCGCCATCCCAGGGCAATACTCCGGCCACGCCGCTGTGTTCGGCGGGCATGGGCCCCTGTGTTGGCGACCCGTTTCGCTATCCCGGCGTGGATGGCGCCGATGGGCAAGTGTTCTACGAAGTGGAAGCCGAGGTCGTGCCGGTGGTCTATTACGATCAGGGCTGCGCGCGCATCAGCGGCCGGGTGTGGCGCCCGCGAACCTTGAGCCCCGGCGACAGGGCGCCGCTGGTGGTGATTAAAAATGGCTCGGTGCAGGCCAGCGAACAGCTGTACTGGTGGGCGGCCCAGGCGCTGGTGCGTGCCGGTTATGTAGTGCTGACCAGCGATCCCCGCGGGCAGGGGCGCTCAGACAGTGCGACGCCAAATTCTGCGGAGCAGGGCGGCAATCTCAATGGCCATGTGTTCTACCAGGGTTTGATTAACGACATCGACTTTATGCTGTCGCGTCCCGATCTGCCTTACCCCCACGAGGCCTCCTGCAGCGGCAGTTATCCAACGGTCACCGCGGCCTTTAACCCGTTTTACCAATATGTCGATGTCGAGCGCATTGGCATTGCCGGTCACAGCTATGGCGCGGCGGGGGTCACCTGGGTGCAGGCCTACGGCGCTCCGGGGGCAGAGCCCTGGCCGGGTTTGCTTAGCGCCGAGAACCCGGTCGACGCGGTAGTGGCTTGGGATGCCCTGGGCTATACCGACACCGGCAACAACGCCACCATTACCAGTGTGCAGCTGCCGCCGGGCAGCACCAATGCCTTAACCAGCGCCTTTGGCGACGACAGCTTTCCGGTGGTGGTGGCTCATAAGCCGGCGCTGAGTTTTAAGTCGGAGTACGGCTTTACGCCCCTGCCGATGCTGAGCGACCCCGATCGCGAGGCGCATAAACATGCCTTTAAGCAGTGGCAGGCGGCCGGCGTGCCCATTTACAGCTTAACCATTGCCGGCACTACCCACCTCGATTATTCGCTGGGGCCAACGCTGCCGGCGACCTCCTGGTGCGCCGAAATTGTCGACAACCGCTGCGTGGGCGGCTGGGCGCGGCCGATGATTAGCGACTACAGCGTGGCCTGGTTTGACCGCTGGCTAAAAGCGCCGGGAGAACCGGGCTACGACAGCGCCGAGCCGCGCCTGCTGGACGATGCACTGTGGGCCGAGCGTATGAGTATTCATTTTGCTTCGGCGCGGGATATTCCCCTGCGCGGTGGCGGGCGCGAGCACTGCGAAGATATTCGCCTGCAGTGCGGGGCTGCAGGCGCGCCCTAGTTGAGCTGGCCGAAGCCTTCGTTTGGCAGTGCCCGGTTTATTGCCGCAGATTGACGGACGCTGTGCCGTGGCGCTGCCGGTAGATGCGCAGCTGCCGGTTGTAGCGCAGGGCTGCTCGCTCCATACCGTCGACAAGGGTATTGTACTGAACGTCGTCGGGCTTGCAGTGGGCAATGGTTGCCTCCAGTTCGTGGATATAGCGGCGGGTGCGTTGCTCGGCGTCGGCCATCTGCTGATAGCTGGCGCGGTCGCCGTCGACGCGTGCGGGCAGCACTCCCCCGAGTTTTTCCCAGGCGCTGCAGCCCGCCTGTGTGGGGCCGCTGCACAGCAGCACGCTGATAACCAGTAATAGATCCTTCATGGTGGTGACTCCCTTATGTTTTTGCTGACTGTGCGCCGAGATTAGCGCGAGCGCGGTGATGGCAACGTCGACGCTAAGTGAAGACAATGTGAAACTCGGCAATGCGAGCGGGCTATGATGATGGAGCTATACTGGGCAGGAAAAAGTGGGGAGCAAGGGAATGCTGGTACTGCTAGTGGAAGACAATCGCAAGCTAGCCGCCAATATCATCGAGTATCTGGAAGCCGAGGGTTTCGATTGCGACTACGCCGAGCGCGGTGATCACGGTCTGGCGCTGGCACTGTCGCAACATCAGGGCCAGCCTTTCGAGGTTATCGTGCTGGATCTTATGCTGCCGGGGCTGGACGGTATGACCGTGTGCCGGCGGCTGCGCGAGGAGGGCGTGAGCGCGCCGGTGTTGATGTTGACCGCCCGCGATACCCTGGACGACAAGCTCGGCGGCTTCGACGCCGGCGCTGATGATTACCTGGTTAAGCCTTTCGCCCTGCCAGAGCTGGTGGCGCGGCTGCGCGCGCTGGTTAAACGGCGCAGTGAGCCCGAGCAGGAGTTGGTGGTGGGCGATCTGCGCGCTGACCTGCGGGCGCGGCTAGTGGAGCGCGCCGGCCGGCCGATTCCACTTAACCCCAGTTGCTGGACCCTGCTCGTAACGCTAATGCGCGCCAGCCCGGCTGTGCTTAGCCGCGAGAAGCTGGAGGCGGCGGTGTGGGGGGATGCGGTGCCGGACTCCGACGCCCTGCGCTCGCACCTGTACCAGCTGCGCAAGGCCATCGACAAGCCCTTCGACAAACCGCTGCTGCACACGCTGCGCCACGTTGGCGTGGCGTTGAGGGCCTGAGATGAAACGGCAGAGCATTCGCTACCGCTTCCATCGAGAGCTGCTGCTGTTCGGTTTAGTGTTGTTACTGGGTGGGGGGAGCGGCGTTATCAGTGCCTATTTCTGGGGTATGGAAGACGCTACCAAGTTAAGCTTTCTGATTGCCGCCGAGGATGCGGCAGCCGGCAGGCAATTGACGGGTGGCGAGCGCGATGGCGATCGGCTGCGGGTATGGATAGGCCTCGATTCGGTACCGGCGGAGGTGTTGGCCTTGTTTCCGTCGGCCAGTCATGTCGACGATGAGTTGTTGATGCGCTATGTCTACGATGAATCTGAATCTAGTGGAAAACTCCGCCAGCAGTTCGTACCGAACCTGCTCACCTCGCGCCCGCAGCGCATACATATGTTCCTGCGCCACCCCACGGCAGACGGCCGCCAGATCTATCTTGTTCACAGCGCGTCGCCGGCCGACTACTACCACCAGACACGTCAGCGCACACTGCTGTGGTTGATCGCGCTGACATTGCTGGCGGCGCTGCTGCTGATGGTGTTGCTGGCCCGGCGGTTGGCCGCAGTGGTGTTGACACCGCTGGCGGCGCTGACCGCGATGGCGGCCAAGGTTGATGAACAGGCCCCGGGCCGGCATGACGACATTACCGACCAGCGCAACGAGATTGGCAAAGTGGCGCGGGTATTACAGCGCTCGCTGAGCCGCATTCATGACTTCCACCAGCGCGAAAAGCGCTTCTTGCGCAGTGCCAGCCACGAGCTGCGGACGCCCATCGCGGTGATCAGCTCGGCGCTGGATGTGGTGGATCAACGCCGCGCCAACGGTCTCAGCGATTTTGGCCGGCCGCTGGTGGACATCCGCCGCGCCGCCGAAGACATGCGCGAGCTCACTGAGGCACTGTTGTGGCTGGCGCGGGCCGAGGGCCACGGCATAGGCAAGAGCCGTGTTCGCGTTGCGCCGCTGCTGGAGTCGCTAATCGATGCCCACCGGCCACTGTTGGCCGACGAGTGCCTACAGGTGCGCGCCGAGGTGAGCGCCGAGGCCGAACTCGATATTGAGCAGCCCTTCCTTAAGATTATTCTCAGCAACCTGCTGCGCAATGCCTTTGAGCATGGTGGCAGCGGCACGGTCGCGATTGGCTATGCCAATCGCGTGTTCGAAATCCGCAATCCTGCGGATGTGGCGGCGCAGCGCAGCGGCGAGGGTTTCGGCCTGGGCATGCCGATTGTGGAGGAGGTGGCACAAAAACTTGGCTGGCGGCTAAGCGTGGATGCCGCCGACTCTACAGTGCTGGCGCGGCTGTGTCTGCCCACCTAGCGGTACTTGCTGTTTGACTTTATTGTCGGGCGGTTTGAGCGTGCCCGGCCGCTGCTATTTAACCTCTAGGCTGGCGCCGCCGTGGGCAAATTTCGCTTTCAGCGTGTCGCCCGAGTGCAGGCTGTCGCCATCTTTCACCGCCTTGCCGCGCTCGTCTAGCACAATGGCATAGCCACGGCTCAGCGTTTGCTCGGGGCCGAGACTGCGAATCTGCCCCTGCAGTGCGCCCAGGCGCTGGCGGGCGTGTTTTAACCGCTCGGCCATTTGTCGTTGCAGGCGCTGTTGCAGTTGCTGCAGACTCTGCTGCTTGCCTTGTAGCTGGCGCTGGGGGTTGAGCAGCGCCAGCTGTTGTTGATTGGCCTGCAGTCTGGCCGTGCGCTGGCGTTGATTGGCGCGCCACTGACGCTGCAGCCGCAGTTCCAGTTCGTCCAAACGCTGGGCCTGCTCGCGCAGACGGCTGCGCGGATCGCGAATGCGGCGCAGTAGGCTGTGTAGTTGTTCGCGTTGGCGCTGCAGTCGGCGCAGCTGGGCCTGTTGCAGGCGGCCGCGCAGCAAGTGCAGGCGCGAAATCAGTTCACCTTGGTCTGGGCTGAGCAATTCGGCGGCGGCCGAGGGCGTGGGCGCGCGCAAGTCGGCGACAAAATCGGCAATACTGAAATCCACCTCGTGGCCCACCGCGCTCACCACCGGCAGCGCCGAATGGTAGATGGCCTCGGCGACAACGCGCTCGTTAAACGGCCACAGGTCTTCCAGTGAGCCGCCGCCGCGCGACAGCAGCACCACATCAAAATCTTTTTTACCACTGCTGGCCAGGCGGTTCGCCTGGTTCAGCGCCCGTGCAATCTGGCCGGCGGCCTGTTCGCCCTGTACTAGCACCGGCAGCAGGGTGACCTTCATGGCCGGCCAGCGGCGCTTGAGCACCGCTAAAATGTCTTGCAGTGCGGCGCCGCTGGGTGAGCTGACAATGGCGATGTGTTTGACTGGGCTGGGCAGGGCTTTTTTCAATTCCGGCGCGAACCAGCCGGCAGCCTGCAGCTCGGCTTTTAGCGCCTCGAAGGCGGCGGCCAGGGCGCCGGCGCCGGCTGGTTGCATATGCTCGACAATCAGCTGATAGTCGCCGCGCCCCTCGTATAGGCTCACCTTGCCGCGCACCACCACTTGCTGGCCGGCCTCCGGCTGAAAATTCATGCGCATATTGCGGTTGCGAAAAAACGCACAGCGAATTTGGGCGCGCTCGTCTTTAAGGGTGAAGTACCAGTGGCCCGAGCTGGGGCGCGACAGGGTGGACAGCTCGCCGCTGACACTGACCTGGGCGAAGCAGTCTTCGAGCAGCTGCTTGGCGAGGCGGTTGAGTTGGCTGACGCTGAGCTGTTGTGGCGATTGTTGTGTTGTCATCGCGCAATGATACCAAGATATAGCGCTTTTGCCCTGTCAAATTGGTTTACTCAGCGCCGCTAATCCAATAAAATTGCGAGGATTCTAGCCACCGGCATTGGAATCATTCTATGTTACGTATCGCTCAAGAAGCACTGACCTTTGACGATGTTCTGCTTCTTCCCGGCTACTCTGAAGTAACCGCCAAAGACGTCAGTCTGCGCACTCAGCTTACCCGCAATATCACCCTGAATATTCCGCTGCTGTCGGCGGCGATGGACACGGTGACCGAAAGTGGTCTGGCGATTGCCCTTGCCCAGGAAGGCGGCATTGGCATTATCCACAAAAGCATGACCATCGAGCAGCAGGCCTACGAAGTGCGCGCGGTGAAAAAGCACGAGAGCGGTGTGGTAAAAGACCCCATCACCATCGACGCCGCAGCGCCGATCAGCGAGCTGTTTGAACTGCGCCGTCGCCACAAAATTTCCGGGGTGCCGGTACTGGACAAGGGCGACTTGGTCGGTATTGTCACCAGTCGCGATGTCTTGTTCCAGGAGCAGATGGATGTGCCGGTGTCGACCATTATGACACCCAAGGCCAAGCTGGTTACCGTCAACGAAAACGACGATATGTCGGTGGCCCGCGAGCTGCTGCACAAGCACCGCATCGAAAAAGTCCTAGTGGTCAACGACGCCGGCAAGCTTACCGGCATGATCACCGTTAAAGACATGAACAACGCCCAGACTTACCCGCTGGCCTGCAAAGACAGTTCGGGTCAGCTGCGCGTTGGCGCATCGGTGGGCACCAGTGCCGACACCGATGACCGCGTGGCCGCACTGGTTGCTGCCGGCGTAGACGTGTTGGTGGTGGACACTGCCCACGGTCATTCCAAAAACGTATTGAACCGGGTGAAGTGGATTAAAGAGCACTATCCTCAGGTCGACGTGATTGGCGGCAATATCGCCACCGGCGAAGCGGCGCTGGCGCTGCTGGAAGCCGGCGCCGACGCGGTGAAGGTGGGGATTGGCCCCGGCTCTATTTGTACCACCCGCATTGTGACCGGCATTGGCGTGCCGCAAATCAGCGCCATTGCCAATGTTGCCGCAGCGCTGAAAGACAGCGGCCTGCCGCTGATTGCCGACGGCGGTATCCGCTTTAGTGGCGACCTGTCCAAGGCCGTTGCGGCCGGTGCCAACGCCATTATGATGGGCTCGATGTTTGCCGGCACCGAAGAGGCGCCCGGCGAAGTTGAGCTGTATCAGGGCCGTACCTACAAGTCCTATCGCGGCATGGGCTCGCTGGGGGCGATGACCAAAACCCAGGGCTCCAGTGATCGCTACTTCCAAAGCGCTGAAGATGGTGCAGAAAAGCTGGTGCCCGAAGGCATTGAAGGCCGGGTTCCCTATAAAGGCCCACTGGCTGCCATCGTTCACCAGTTGATGGGTGGTCTGCGTAGTGCCATGGGCTATACCGGCAGCGTTGATATTGAAACCATGCGCAGCAAGCCGCAGTTTGTACGCGTGACCGCTGCCGGCATGAACGAAAGCCATGTGCATGATGTCAGCATCACCAAAGAAGCGCCAAACTATCCAACCTGATTGTTGTTTGCTGGGCGCCCACTGCGGCGCCCGGTTTGTCAGCTCGCACCACGTCCGCTGTAACCACTCAGCCGCCCTGAAATAGAGAGAACGCCGTGTCCAGCCCCGATATTCATGCCCACCGAATTCTGATTCTCGACTTCGGTTCTCAGTACACCCAGCTGATCGCCCGCCGCATTCGTGAGATCGGCGTGTACTGTGAAATTCGCGCCTTCGATATTGACGATGCCGACATCGACGAATACCGCCCTTCGGGCATCATTCTGGCCGGTGGCCCCGAGTCGGTGACCGAGGCGGGTTCGCCGCGCGCGCCGCAAAAGGTGTTTGAACTGGGCGTGCCGGTGCTGGGTATTTGCTACGGCATGCAGACCATGGCCGAGCAGCTGGGCGGCAAAGTGGAAGGCTCGCCAGTACACGAGTTTGGCTATGCGCAAATTCGCCTGGAAACGGCCAGCCAGCTCACCGCAGAGATTGCCGACCACCTGGACAGCGACAGCGGCAAGGCGCTGCTGGATGTGTGGATGAGCCACGGCGACAAGGTGGTAAGTCTGCCCGAGGGCTTTGAAGTACTGGCCTCAACGCCGTCCTGCCCGATTGCCGCCATGCAGTGTGAGGCCAAGCAATTTTACGGCGTGCAATTTCACCCTGAGGTGACACACACCCTGCAGGGCCAGCGTATTTTTGAACATTTTGTATTGCAGCTGTGCGGCTGTGAAGCGCTGTGGACGCCGGCGAATATCATTCAAGACGCGATCGAGCGCGTGCAGGCGCAAGTGGGCCAGCAGAAGGTGTTGTTGGGCTTGTCTGGCGGTGTCGATAGCTCGGTAGTGGCAGCGCTGCTGCACAAAGCCATTGGCGACCAGCTGACCTGCGTGTTTGTCGACAACGGCCTGTTGCGCAAAAACGAAGGCGACCAGGTGATGGACATGTTCGCCAAGAACATGGGCGTGAAGGTCATCCGCGTCGACGCTGAACACGACTTCCTGTCCAAACTGGCTGGTGAGGCCGACCCGGAGAAGAAGCGCAAAATCATCGGCAACACCTTCATTGACGTGTTCGATGCCGAGGCCACCAAGCTTAAAGATGTGAATTTCTTGGCTCAGGGCACAATCTACCCCGACGTCATCGAGTCGGCGGCGGCCAAAACCGGCAAGGCCCATGTGATTAAATCCCACCACAATGTTGGTGGCCTGCCCGACGACATGGCAATGGAGTTGGTTGAGCCGCTGCGCGAGCTGTTTAAAGATGAAGTGCGCCGCATCGGCTTGGAGCTGGGCCTGCCCTACGACATGGTCTACCGCCATCCCTTCCCGGGCCCCGGTTTGGGCGTGCGCATTCTCGGTGAAGTGAAAAAAGACTACGCCGATATTCTGCGCGAAGCCGATGCCATTTTCCTGGAAGAGCTGCACCGCGCCGACTGGTACCACAAAACCAGCCAGGCCTTCGCGGTATTCCTGCCGGTCAAATCGGTAGGGGTAGTCGGCGATGCCCGCCGCTACGAATATGTGATCGCGCTGCGCGCGGTAGAAACTATCGACTTTATGACCGCCCGCTGGGCGCACCTGCCCTACGAGCTGCTGGAAACCGTCTCTAACCGCATTATCAACGAAATCGCTCAGGTTTCGCGGGTGAGTTACGACGTCTCCAGTAAGCCGCCCGCTACTATCGAGTGGGAATAGGCCCGCTTAACTCGCCCAGCCCCAGCCGATCCAACGGGCTGGTGCTGCCGGCGTAGTGTTGGCCAATCACATGGGTGTAAATCTGTGTGGTTTTCACGTCGTTGTGGCCCAGCAGTTCCTGAACAGTGCGAATGTCGGCGCCGCTTTCCAGCATATGCGTGGCAAACGAATGTCGGAAAGTATGGCAATTCACCCGCTTGTTCACTACCCCGGCTGCCTGACACGCGGTCTTAATCGCTTTGCGAATGGCGCTCTCATGTAAGTGCTGCCGGCACCACTGTCCGCTTAGCGGATGCTTGCTTGGCGTTGCGGCCGGAAACACAAAGGCCCAGCTCGGGCTGCGAAAGGCATTGGGATATTTGCGTGACAAGCTAATTGGCAGCGCACAGCCCAAGCCATTGTCGTTGTCCCGTTGTTGCTGCGAAATTGCCGCCTGTATTTGCACTGACAGGCGGCTGTGTAAGGAGCGGCCCAATAGCGTTACCCGGTCTTTATTCCCCTTGCTGTCGCGAATGAGCAGCGACGAATGAGCAAAGTCCACATCCTGCACGCGCAGCCGCAATGCCTCGGAAACACGCAAGCCACTGCCATACATCAGTTGCACAACAAGCTGCTTGTGTCCTTGCATGGCAGATAGAACCGCCGCCACCTCTGCGGCACTCAGTACCGTGGGCAGGCTGCGCTGCTTGGTTGCCAAATGAAAACCCAGCTCGCCCAGTTCGCGCCGCAGGATGTGCTTATACAAAAACGACAGGGCGTTTAAGGCGACTTTTTGCGTGTTTACCGCCACATTGCGCTCATTGGCCAGCCAAGACAAAAATGCCTTTACCTCCGCCGGGCCGCAATCTTCCGGGTGACGCTTTTGATTAAACAGAATGAAGCGCTTAATCCACGTTAAATACGCTTTCTCGGTGCGCATACTGTAACCGCGAAGGCGAATCTCCCGCCGAACGTTTGTTAAAAATGGCCCTTCCATGGCTCACTTCCCTTACGATCATATACTGTATAAAAATACAGTATATCGCTGGAAAGTCAAAATATGCTCTACTTTGCGGCGCAAGGAGGCTCGCATGTACCCCGTGCCCCGCCAAAATAGTCATATCAATCAAGGAGCTAGATTGATGCCGCCACAAGATAACAGGCCGCGCTCAGCAACAAAGCGAGCCGGCTCGCTTTCTGTCCCCGTGTTTTTAGCTTCCAGAAAATATAGGTTTAAAATCAATGGCTTAGCGCGTAGTAAATCGATATCCAGATCTGCAAACCGAGCCGGCTCGGTATTAAAATGTTGGGCATCAGGTGAAGCGCAGTGCAAAATCATGGCGTCCTGCAGACGTCTGATATGAGAGCTAGCGGAAGACAGCGGAGTCA